>CALXJV010000130.1 GCA_944388715.1 uncultured Clostridia bacterium | reverse complement strand
AAAAAAATTAAATAAAAAAAATTAAATAAAAAAAATTAAATAAAAAAAATTAAATAAAAAAAATTAAATAAAAAAATTATTTAATTTTTAATGAAGGGAGAATGAATATGGAAATAAATAAAGTAGGAAATGAATTAGACGTAACAAATAATTTAGTTCAAAATGAAGATCAGACAAAATTTCTTGAGACTACCTTGGGAAAAACAATTAATACTGCGTTAGATATTGGAATAAGAGCATTATTACCAGATTTTATTGATGAACAAGTTATTAATATTAAAGATAATTTATTTAATTATGGTTTAAAAGACGGAATAAAAGAAACAATTGATGATGCAATTGATATAGGCAAAAGTGCTATAGGTATTTTTACAGGAAATTTTGAAAATATTTCTCAAATGCAAAATGCAGTAGAGGCAGGAGGATTAATTGATGGGATTTCTTCATTGCTAGATTCAGTAGTTGATAAAGTAAATGAAAAAGGAATTATTAATTATAATATTGCAAATACAATTAAACAGGGAAAAAATGTTATTTTAAATAGTATAGAAAGTAATATAGAAGAAAAATTTAATGAACAATATATAGGTGTAGATAATTTAGAAAAATATATAAAAAATTGGAAAAATGATTTTAATAATAAAGATTTTAAAGCAATGGAGAAAGAATATAATAAAATAGAAAAAGAATTAGAAAGTTTAGCTCCTATAGAGAAAACAATTAGTCAAGCAAGAATTATTGAAAATCTACATAATTTAATAAAAAATAATGGACAAAATTTCAATTTAAGTCAAGAGCAATTACAATTAGCAGAAAAATTAGTCTAATAATATAAAAATAAAAAAATATTATTTTATAAAAATAAATAATAAATTTTATAAAAATAAATTAAAAAATATAAAAAAATAATTTATAAAAAACAAAAAATTAATATTTAAATAAATAAAATAAATTTTGATATTTAATTTAAAAATATTTTTAATAAAGAAAACTTAATTTTATAAATGGAAAAAATTGCAAAAATAAAAATATAAAGTCAATAAAAGTAAAAAAATAGTTGTTTAAGAAAAAAATAGGATGAAACTTTATTTTATGTTATGTAAAGTAAAAAGAAAGGCTAATCAAAAAATTTTTTAGATAAAGTGAATTTAAAATGTAAAGAGAGAGGAATAAAAACTTAAAAGGGAAAATGGAAATATTTAAAATAGAGTAAATATAAATATTTTTAAAAGTAGAATAAAAAATCAAAATGATGGGAGGTGAAACTTACGCATAAAAGAAAAGTTGAAAAAAAGAGAAAGATTAAAAGCTAGAGAAAAATTGTATAGTTGGTGTAGACATAAATTAAATTTGATTATACGAATAAAGAAGAGCATAAAAAAGGATAGACAAGATAATTAAAAATAATTAAATATTTTTTTATAGAAGTAAATAAAAGTGTAAACTTTTAAATTTGAATTAAAAAAGAAATAAAAATATAAAAATAGTGAAATGGAAATATATTAGAATGATATATTTCTATTTTATATATTAAATAAAAATTATAATAAAAAATATTTATTTTTTTATAATATGAAAAATAAAATAATTATAAAAATAATTAATATAAAAAAGTATTTATAAAAAAATAATGTTTTTTATTTTAACTTAAATTAAATATATAAAAAATATTAGATTAATTAAAAAATTAATTAATAAAAAATAATATTAATTAAAAATAATAGTAAAAAATAAATTAAAATAAAATAATAATAATTAATTAAAAATAAAAAATTAAATTAAAATAATAATAATTAATATAAAATAATATTAATTAAAAATAATACTAAAAAAATAAATCAAAATAAAATAATAATAATTAATAAAAAAAATAATAAATAAAAATTAAATAAAAAATATTTAAATAAAAAAATTATTTGATAAAGATATTTTATAAAATAATAAAATGAAATTAAACTTAAAAGTTTTTATATTTAATTTTAATAATTAAAAATAAGAAATTAATAATGTAAAATAGAAAAAATTGGAAAAATACAAGATTTAAAAATAATCAAATTGGAAAAAGTATTAGTTTAGGAAAAAATAGAATAAGATTTTATTTTCTTTTATGTAAAACACAAAAATGAAAAAAATTGAAAAGTTTTTTTTGAAAATGAAATATAAAGTATATATAAGAAGAAAAAAATTTGAAATTAGGGAAAAGGAAATTTTTAAAGAAAGGTAAATACAAAAATTTAAAGATATAAAAAAGAGTTAAAAAAATGTGAGAAATAAAACATACGCATAAAAGAAAAGTACAAAAAGGAAGAAAGAGTATTAAGAATTGAGAAAAGGAAAAGATAAAGTGTACATAAATCCAAATAACAGATAAAGAGAAAATGAAGTATAAAAAAAGAAAGAAAAAGTATAAGGATAAAAAAACAAATTATTTAAAAAAAAGGGAAACAAAAATGTAAACTTTTAAAATTAGGAAAAGGATTAAAAAGAAATACTAAAAAGCAGAATGATAACAAAGTGAATAAAATAAAAGAACAAAAATGGTAAATAAATATTGAATAAAAAAATCAAATAAAAAAAATCAAATAAAAAAAATTAAATAAAAAAAATTAAATAAAAAAAATTAAATAAAAAAAATTAAATAAAAAAAATTAAATAAA
>CALXJV010000129.1 GCA_944388715.1 uncultured Clostridia bacterium | reverse complement strand
AATAATTAATAAAAAAAATAAAATAAAAATAGTAAAATAAAAATAATAAAAAAAAAATAATAAAATAAAAATAATCGACTAAAAAAATACTAAAATAAAAGAAATAAAATGAAAATAATAAACTAAGTAAAAAAATGAAAAATATTAAAAGTCGATTTTTGTCGACAAGTTTTTCTTGACAAAGAATGTAAAATAATGTAAAATGCTTTTAAAGGAGAGTGATATAAATAAAAGATAAAACTGTGCAGGAATGGGTTCCTTTAAAACAAATATTTAGTGATGGGATTGTTGAAATACCGAATAATGCTTATATAAAAATATTAGAAGTAGTTCCAATAAATTATAATTTAAAATCTGATTTAGAGAAAGAGGCAATTTTAAATTCTTATAAAATTTTTTTTAAAACATGTAATTTTGATATTCAAATTTTAATTCAAAGTAATAAAGAAGATTTAAGTCATCATATTTCAAAAATAAAAAAATATGTTTCTAAGAAAGAAAATAAATATTTAAAAAATTTAGCTGATAATTATATTAATTATATTTCAGCAATAAATATTAATAAAAAATCAGCATCAAAAAAATTTTATATAATAATAAAAAATAATTATAAAAATAAAAAAGAAATTAATTTAGAAATTATAAAACAAGAATTAAATGAAAAATATTTAAAAATAAAAGAATGTTTATCAAGATGTGGAAATAATGTAATTGTTATAGAAGAAAAAGAAAAAATATTAAAAATATTTTTTTCATTTTTAAATACAAAAAAATATTTAAATAAAAATTATAATAGTCGAGAGGAGTGATTTTATTTTTAATAAAATAAAAAATAAAAAAAATATAGAAAAAAATTTAAAAATATTTGAAGGAACTATTTTTGAAAAAGATTTAATTTCTCCATCATATATTAATATGCAAAATCCTAAATTTATAGAAATAGATAATTTATATTATGCAGGAATAATAATAGTTGATTATTATAGAGAACAAACAGATATAATATTGAAAAATATAATAGAGAGTAATATTAATGTAAATATTTCTATTTTTTATGAAAGGCAAGATTCTTATAGAGTAATAAAAGAGTTAACATATCATATTGGAAATGTTGGTTTTGAAGTAAAGAGTGGTAATGAAAATAGACAAGATATTGATATTGCTACATCTATATATGGAGATGCCAAATATATTAGAAAAGAAATGCAAGTAAATAATGAAGAAATTTATTTTTTATATACATATTTATTAGTATATGCAGAAGATATAAAAGAATTAGAATATTTGTTAAATAAAATAGAAGGAATTTCTCAAAGTAAGGGACTGCAAACGAGAAGAGCAAATTTTAGACAAGAAGAAATTTTTAAAAGTTGCCTGCCAATAATGGAAAATAATATATTAATAAAAAACATAGCAAAAAGAAATATTCTTACTTCTAGCTTAGTTTCGACTTATCCATTTGTTTCATCATCTATTTTTGATAAAGATGGAGTTTTTATTGGGACTAATATCTATAATAACTCAATAGTTTTTATAGATAGATATGACACTCAAAAATATAAAAATGCTAATATATGTATATTTGGGACAAGCGGTGCAGGAAAATCTTTTTATACAAAATTATTAATTTTAAGATATAGATTAATTGGAATAAAGCAATATATTATAGATCCAGAAAGAGAATATGTTAGTTTGAGTGAAAAATTAAAAGGAACAAGAATTATAATTGGACCAAATTCAAATACATATATAAATATAATGGAAATTAGAAAAGAGAGCATTGAGGATGGAGAAAATGGGTATTTAGCCACTAAGATAGGAAAATTAATAGGTTTTTTTAATTTAATTTTTGGAGAATTAAATGAAGAAGAAAAAGCTTTAATAGAAGAAAAATTAATAGAAACATATAATGAAAAAAATATTAATTTTGATGATAAATCTCTTTATAAAAAAGAAAATAAAAAAATAATATTTAAAAATAAAAAAGATATGCCAATATTAGGAGATTTATATAATATTTTAAAAAAAGATAAAAAAACAGAAAAATTTGCAATAAAATTAATTCCATTTGTAAAAGGTTCTATGAAATTTTTTAATAATTATACAAATATAGAATTAAAAAATGAATTAATAATTGCAGATATTTATGAATTAGGTGAAGAAAATCTAAAATACGGAATGTATTTATTTACAGATATTTTTTGGGATAAGATTAAGGAAAATAGGAAAGAAAAAAAAGCTATTTATTTGGATGAAATATGGAGGCTAATAGGGGTTACTTCTAATAAAAATGTAGCAAGTTTTATATATAAAATATTTAAAACAATTAGAAAATATGGAGGGAGTAGTGTTGCAATAACTCAAGATATATCAGATTTATTTAGTCTAGAAAATGGAATTTACGGAAAGAGTATTTTGAACAATTCTAGTATAAAAACCTTTTTTGCACTAGAAGAAGAAAATATAAAGGTATTATCAGAATATGCTAACTTATCAGAAAAAGAAAAAATAGAAATAAAATCTTTAAAAAGAGGAGAATGCCTAATGTTCGTAGGAGAGGACCATATTTTAACAAAGATAGAATGTTCAGATTTTGAAAGTGAAATAATAAAAGGAGAAGAAAAAGATGCCCCAAATACTAACAGCTATAAATGAAGAAAAGATTATTAAAAAAATATTTAATAATAAAAAATTAAAAAATAAAAATATCTTATATAAGGAAGCAATTATTGATACATTAAAGAAAAATAAAAATATAGATATTTTAATTATTAGTGAAAAACTGCCAGGAGAAATAAATTTTATTAAATTAATAAAAAATATAAAAAAAATAAATAAAAAAATAAAAATAATAATTATATTATAAAATAAAAAATTAAAAAAAGAATTATTAAAAATAAAAAAAATAAAAATAAA
>CALXJV010000128.1 GCA_944388715.1 uncultured Clostridia bacterium | reverse complement strand
TTTTTATTTTTCCATTTATTTTGTTCTTTTTCATATTTTGCCTTTAATTCTTTTTCTTTATCTCTTAAAGATGCTGCTTTTTCAAATTTTTGTATCTTAACAGCCTCCTCTTTATCTTTTGTTACATTTGCAAGTTCTTCTTCCAATTCTTTTAAAGAATCTGGTTCTACATATGTTTTTAGTCTTGCTCTTGATGCTGCTTCATCAATTAAATCTATTGCTTTATCTGGTAAATATCTATCATTAATATATCTAACAGATAATTTTACTGCTGATTCGATTGCTTCATCAGTTATTTTTACATTATGATGAGCTTCATATTTATCTTTTATTCCTTTTAAGATTGTAATTGTATCTTTTTCTGAAGGTTCATTGACTGTTACAGGACTAAATCTTCTCTCTAACGCTGAATCTTTCTCAATAAATTTTCTATATTCATTTAATGTTGTTGCTCCAACTAATTGAATTTCTCCTCTTGCCAATAATGGTTTTAAGATATTTGCTGCATCTATTGCACCTTCTGCTGAACCTGCACCTACAATTGTATGAATTTCATCAATAAATAGGATAACATCTCCTGCTTTTTTTACTTCATTTAATGCCTTTTTGATTCTTTCTTCAAAATCTCCTCTATATTTTGCACCAGCTACCATACTAGAAATATCAACAGTTACTACTCTTTTATTTTTTAGAATCTCTGGAACATCTCCAGTAACAATTTTTTGTGCTAATCCTTCTACAACTGCTGTTTTACCAACACCTGGTTCTCCTATTAAACATGGATTATTTTTAGTTCTTCTTGATAAAATTTGGATAACTCTTTCTATTTCTTCCTTTCTTCCAATAATAGGATCTAGTTTTCCTTCTCGCGCTTTTTCTGTCAAATCTTCACCAAATTGATTTAATGTTGGTGTCTGGTTATAACTTCCAGATTTTTTTCTTGAATTTTTTGAATCTGACTCACCTGTTAAATTTTCTCCTTCATTTATCACTCTTATAATTTCTCCATATAATTTTGGAATATTTACATTTAATTCAATTAAAATTCTTGCAGCAACACTATCTCCTTCTCTTAATAATCCAATTAAAAGATGCTCTGTTCCTATGTAGTTATATCCCAATTTTCTTGCTTCTATAAAAGCATTTTCTATAACTCTTTTTGTTCTTGGTGTAAAACCTAAAGTTTCATCAATTGGCTCATCTTTTCCAACTAATTCAAGCGTTACATCTATAATGTTTTCTGGTGTAATCTCTTGATTTTCTAATACTTTAGATGCCACACCACTACCTTCTTTTGCTAAACCATATAGCAAATGTTCTGTTCCTATATATCTATGTCCTAATTCTATTGCAACATCATTAGCAATTTCGATTGCTTTTTTTGCTCTACTTGTAAAATTATATGTCATATTTATCACCTTACCTTTCTTTTTCCCATTAGACTTTATTATCAACTAGTTACTATCTACAGTCTCAAAGCTATTTTATAGAATATATTATCTTATTAAAAGTATTTAGTCTGTGAATTGTAACATCAAGTAATCTTATTAATCTTGATATTTTCTTATCTTTCTTGCATTTTTATGAAAATTCATGTTATAATTTAAGTCATAACTCATAAATACATACTTATTTATGGCTAGATATAGCCATTCCCATACGGAGGTAAAAACAGTGAAAAAATTATTTGCAGAATATTTATCTGGAAGTTTTTTGGGATTCTTTTTTGGAAACCTAATATTAAGTTTTTTTAGAATAACCTCAAATATTACTGTAATGCTATTTGGAGTTTTATTCCTACTAACAATCCCATTTTATTTATGTACGCACAGGAAAAACTCCTAACTTTTGCCCCATATGGGGCTTCTTTTTATTATATCTCTTTTCTTTATCCACGCCTATTTTTTTATTGAATTATTGATTTACCACTTGTTTTATCATCTCTGCTCTTTTCATTTCTCTATCTAATCTCTCATATTGTTCTCCAAAATATTTTTGCAAATTTCCTGGCTGAATATATAAATACAATTTTTGAATTTGTAAATCAGATAATTCTTTCAAAATTCCTAAATCTACACCCAATTTTACAGTGGATAATAAATTTTGTGCTTCTTCCATAGTAATTTTTCTACAATTTGTTAAAATCCCATAACTTCTATAAATCAAATCTTCTACTTCAATACCTTCATTTGCTAAAAATCTTCTTGCTTCTCTTTCTTGTTTTATAACCTTTTCCACAATGATCTTGATATTTTGTATGATTTCATTTTCTGTAATTCCTAATGTCTTTTTATTAGATATCTCATACATATCCCCTACGATATGTCCTTCTTCATCATAAACTCCTTTAATATTAATACCAAAATTGTTTATAGCTTCTAATACTTTTTCTGTATTTCTTGTTTTTGCTAAAGCTGGTAAATGTACTTTTACAGACGCCTTTAATCCTGTTCCAATATTATTTGGACAAGCTGTTAAATATCCATATTGTTTACTAACACAATATCCAAATATGTCTTCTATTTTTTTGTCAATTTCAATTGCAAAATTCAATGTATTTTCTAATTCTAATCCACTACTAAATACTTGTATTTTTAGATGATCATCTTCTCCAATCATAATACAAATATTTTCTTCATCATT
>CALXJV010000127.1 GCA_944388715.1 uncultured Clostridia bacterium | reverse complement strand
GCGAAAAAGTATATATAAAGTGCCAGCAACTTCTCGCCATTTTGAAAGCAAGTTATTTATGTTTTCGTAGTAGTAACCTTTTTAAAATATAAACTAAATAAAAACTTTCAAAAGACTTGATAAAAAACTAGTTTAGTGATATAGTAACAAAGTAGAAAATTAAGTATACGTATAAAAACTAAAAATTAACTTAGGAGGAACGATTATCAATGGGAATATTTAAAACATATAGTCAAAAAGAAGTAAAAAGAGTAAAGCCAATAGTAAATAAAATAAATGAGCTTGAAGAAGAAATATCAAAATTAAATGATAGTGAATTAAGAGGAAAAACAGATTATTTTAAAAAGCAATTAGCAGAAGGAAAAACATTAGATGACATATTACCAGAGGCATTTGCAGTAGTGAGAGAAGCATCAAAAAGAGTTTTAGGAATGAGACATTTTGATGTGCAATTAATAGGTGGAATTATTTTGCATCAAGGAAGAATTGCGGAGATGAAGACTGGAGAAGGAAAAACATTAGTTGCAACATTACCAGTATATTTAAATGCACTTGAAGGAAAAGGTGTACATGTTATTACTGTAAATGATTACTTAGCAAAAAGAGATAGTGAATGGATGGGAAAATTATATAAATTTTTAGGACTATCAGTTGGTTTAGTAATTGCAGGAATGGAGCCAAAAGCAAAACAAGAAGCATATAATGCAGATGTAACATATGGTACAAATAATGAATTTGGATTTGATTATCTAAGAGATAATATGGTTATTTATAAAGACCAATTAGTACAAAGAGGATTGCATTATGCTATTGTTGATGAGATTGATAGTATTTTAATTGATGAAGCTAGAACACCTCTTATTATTTCAGGAAGAGCAAATCAATCATCTGATTTATATAAAAAAGCTGAGAACTTTGTAAGTAGATTAACACCAAAAGTTATAGTTGAAGAAGATGTAAAAGATTATGCACAAGCAGAAGATAATGAAAAATATGATTATATAGTAGATTTAAAAGCAAAATCTGCATCTCTTACACAAAAAGGTATAAAAAAGGCTGAAGAAGTATTTGGGTTAGAGAATTTCAATGATTTAGAGAATTCAACATTAGTACATCATGTTAATCAGGCATTAAGAGCACATGGTGTAATGAAAAAAGATATTGATTATATAGTAAAAGATGGAGAAGTTTTAATTGTTGATGAATTTACAGGACGTATTATGTATGGAAGAAGATATAATAATGGACTTCATCAAGCAATTGAAGCGAAAGAACATGTAAAAATAGCTGATGAATCAAAAACTTTAGCTACAATAACATTCCAAAATTATTTTAGAATGTATGATAAATTATCTGGTATGACAGGTACAGCTATGACAGAAGAAGCAGAATTTGAAGAAATATATAACTTAGATGTTGTAGAAATACCTACAAATAAGCCAATGATACGTAAAGATGAAAATGATGTTATTTACAAAAATGAAAATGCTAAGTTTAAAGCAATTGTAAAAAGTATAAAAGAAAGTCATGAAAAAGGTCAACCAGTTTTAGTAGGTACAGTATCAATTGAAAAATCTGAGAAATTAAGCAAATTATTAAAGCAAGAAGGAATAAAACATGAAGTATTAAATGCAAAATATCATGAAAAAGAAGCAGAAATTGTTGCCCAAGCTGGTAAATTTGGAGCAGTAACAATTGCTACAAACATGGCAGGACGTGGTACAGATATTATTTTAGGAGGAAATAGTGAATTTTTAGCAAAAGAAGAAATGAGAAGAAAGAAAATTTCTCATGAATTAATAGAAGAAGCAAATACATTTTATGAGACAGATGATGAAGATATTTTAAATGCAAGAAAAGAATTTAAAAAATTAGTAGACAAATATGATGAAGAAATAAAAGAAGAAAAAGAAAAAGTTGTTAATGTTGGCGGATTAAAAATAATCGGAACTGAAAGACATGAATCAAGAAGAATTGATAACCAGTTAAGAGGGCGTTCAGGACGTCAAGGAGATATTGGTGAATCAAGATTCTATATAGGATTAGATGATGACTTAATGAAAATTTTCGGGGGAGATACAATAACAAAAGTATATAATTCTTTGGGTGCAGATGAAGATATGCCAATACAATCTAAAATGATATCAAGAGCAGTTGAAAATGCTCAAAAGAAAGTAGAAGGTAGAAACTTTACTATACGTAAAAATGTATTAAAATATGATGATGTTATGAATGCGCAAAGAGAAATCATTTATGCACAAAGAAGAGAAGTATTAGATGGTGAAAATATTCATGACAATATAATCGATATGATAAACTCTGTTGCAGAAGCTACAGTAAATATGTATATTGAGGGCGAAGAAGGAAAAGTAAATATAGAAGCATTAAATCAAGATATTTTAAATACTTATGGAATTGATATGGCAGAATATATTAAAGAAAACGTTTCTGAACCAGAAAAAATATCAAGAGAGCTTATAAAACAAGCAAATAGCAAATATACAGAAAAAGAAGTAGATATTGGGTCTGAAGAAATGAGAGAACTTGAAAGAGTTGTTATGTTAAAAGTTGTAGACGAAAAATGGATGAATCATATTGACAGTATGGATGAATTAAAAAATGGTATTGGACTTCGTGCTTATGGTCAACAAGATCCTGTTGTTAAATATAGAATTGAAGGTATGGATATGTTTGATGAAATGATTTCAGACATAAAGGTTGATGTAACAAAAATTCTTATGAATATTAGACAACAAGGTGAAGCTAAAAGACAAGAAACTGTAAAAATTACAGGAGCAGCATTAGAAGCTATCCATAGTGTTGATGGGGGAGCAAAAATAGGTACAGATGTAGATAGAACTATAAGAAATGAAGGACCAAAGGTTGGTAGAAATGATCCTTGTCCTTGTGGTTCGGGTAAAAAATATAAGAATTGTTGCGGCAAGAATGCTTAAATAGTAGATTTGAAAAGATTTATGGATATTTAAAAAATTAGCAGCAAAATCAAATTGTCACCCAAACTTAAATAAAAATTTGATAAATGCTTAAAAATAAAGGAGTGTAGCCCAAATAAAATGGGTGACACTTCTTTTTTATACTTATATATGATATAAAACAAATATATAAAAAATAAGGAGGAATTATATGGGAAGAATTAATACTAGAAAAAGAGGAAAAGTTTACGAATACTTT
>CALXJV010000126.1 GCA_944388715.1 uncultured Clostridia bacterium | reverse complement strand
ACACTATTTATATAAATTGATTTATTTGCTGGAATAAATGTATATTGATTTCCACTTGAAAAAACAATATATTTTTGCGGACTATTTCCTGTTGTACTTTCTGTTTCTCCTATATCTAAAATATTATTTCCTTTTTTATTTACTTCCTCTGTAAAATATGTGTTAAATCGCGTATATTGCTGGCTTAAATTTTCACTTGTAGAATTAATATCAACATTTTTATAAAAATATGATGTTAATACAGTTATAACTGATATAATTATCAGCATAGCAATTACATATACAATTACTGATACTAATGTAATACCTTTTTCAGAACGCATATTAAAACCTATTCCTTTCTAAATAGTTTACATTTAGCTATTTTTTGCAATTACAGTTGATAAATCTATTGTTTGAGTTGTGTTTCCATCTTTATATGATATCTCTACTGTAACTTTTTTTACTAATCCTGGTACTATTGTGTCATCATCTTTATTTTCCTCTAGATTTGCATAATCTATTATAGTTACTTTTTTTGCATAACCTGTAGGCTTTTCATTTTCTAAAATGTCTTCAAATTCATTTGGTTCTACAGTTTCTTCCAATTCATCGAAATTTTGTGCTTTTAAAGATTCTATTTCATTTATTGCATAATTTGTTGCTATTGACCTTCTTTCTACTGAACCTGAATTAGCATTTATGTTATACATAAGTGTAGCTATAATTGCTACAAACAATGTTATCAATATTATTGAAACTGTAATATCTATATTTGTTATTCCTTTTTCACTTTTTATTTTCATATCTATTCCTTGCATAAGATATTTAGGTTTTTATTTAGGTTTTACCTATAAACCTATTATTTTTCTAAATAAAAAATTTATACCATGCTAATACAAATAGTAAATTTAATATGTTTGATATTGCTAAGTAAAATCCATATGTTATATCTTCCCCATAATTTTTCTTTTCTCTTCTAACTTTTTTCCTTATGTTAGCTATCTTGTATAATAAAAGATTTATTGCTACTGCTAATGCTGTCATTATAATGGTATTTATCATTATATATTCACCTGTAAAAATCACCATTATTATTGCAGTTAAAATTACTCCATTAACATAGCTATTTTTTGCATATCTTTTTAGTGTTATTGTATCTAAAATTAGTATTAATATATAGAATACTAAATATATAATATATCTATATATACTATCTTGTTCTATTATACATAGATATACTATATATGCTATAGATAGTAAGATTCCATACATAGATACTGATTTTTCTATTTTTCTGTTCTCCTTATCAATTCCTGCCATTATAAAAACGAAACATAAATAAAGAGCCATAAATGCACTGTCTATTAGTACTGTTACTTTTAGATTATCTACACTTATATTCATTAAATATGCTACTAATGCAAATGTTACTCCTGATAGTATTTCTATTATTAGATATCTTGGACTTATTTTTTCTTTACAATATCTGCATTTTCCTAATAGGAATATATAACTAAATACTGGGATTAAGTCTAAAAAACCTAATTTGTGACTACAATTAGGGCAATATGAGTGTGTATGTGTTATATCTTGGTTTCTTGGTATTCTGTATGTTGCTAGTGTAAAAAAACTTCCAAATACTGTTCCCATTATGAATATGATTATATATAGTAGTATATCCATTTTTTCTCCTTTTAATTTGTGTTTTTTGGGCTTTTATCTTGATGTTCTTTCTCTTTATTAATATTTTGTTCTTGTGTTTTGCTTTTTTATTATTTAAGCCATACACACTTTAGTGTGCGTATGGCTTTTATATTAATCAATTGTTATTCCGTGTTACAGGTGTAATTGTGTATGGTGTTTTTGACAAATCTATTGTTGCTGATGCAGGTGTTGTACTATTTCCTATTTCTTTAGTCTCGTTAAAATAACTTACTGTTAATATTCCTGTTGAAGTATCTAATTTATAATAATACTCTCCACTTGTATTACTTGTGCCAAAATCATTATTTGTTAACACTTTTGTTATATCTGCTTCTAATGTGTAACTTCCTGATGTTCCTTCTAACGGTTTATAACTATTTTTATCTGCTTGATTTGCATATATTTCAGTCTTTACATCATTTAAAGCTAATTGTAATCTTTCTTTTACTTCAGCTTTTAATGTATCATCTCCTGCTTTTTGTGCATTTGATAATATTCCATTATCACCTGTAAGCATAGCAATTGATACTCCTGCTAAAATTAATAATACAATTATAGTTATTACTAAAGCAATTAAAGTAATACCATTTTGATTTTTCATTTTTCATCCTCCTAATTATTTTTGTTTTTTTATTTCGCCTCATCAATTGTATAACTTGTAGTATTTAAAGTTATTGTACCCTTTATTGGAGCACTGGCTGTTCCTATTTCAGATGTTGTATTATAATATGTTAATTCTAATATTCCACTTTTTAAAGTATACTCATAAGTCGCATCTTTTAATGTTCCACTACTAGCAGCAAAATCATTATTTTCCAAAACTGTTTCTATTACATCATCTGAAAAAGCTGTATTTCCTGCATTCAATGGATCCCAGCTTGGATCATCAGCTTGTTGTGCATATATTTCCGTTTTTACATCATTAAGTGCTATATTTATTCGTTCAATAACTTCACTTTTTAATGTTTCATCTTTTGCTTTTTGTGCATTTGATAATATTCCATTATCACCTGTTAACATAGCAATTGATACTCCTGCTAAAATTAATAATACAATAATTGTGATAACTAAAGCGATTAAAGTAATACCTCTTTGGTTTCTCATTTTGTAATCCTCCTTTTCTTTTGAAATAAATTTATATATATAATTTATGTTTTAAAAAACATAACTCTAATAACTAATTTTATTTTGTTCCTTTATCAGGCAAGTATGTTCCTCCTGAACTTGTTCCACTGTTTGAATTGCTACCTGAACTTCCTGAATTATTGGAACTACCTGAACTATTTGAAGTTCCTGGATTTTTGCTACTACTTCCATTTGAACTTCCATTTTGTTCAGTATCTTCTCCAGAACTTGAACTTGTATCATATGATGAGAATGGATTTGGTTTTCCTGCCACATAAGTATTTATTCTTTCATAGTTATTTAAATCTGTTGCATCAATACTATATGTTAGAATTACCTGTTCATCATCTACTCCATCACTTTTACTTAGTTCTTCTTTTATATTTTCTGGTGTAGTATATGATACTTCATCTGGTATAATTTTATTGCTTGGGACATATTCATATAGTAATACTCCAAGTACTAAAATTATTGCCAAACATAGTAATAACATAATAATTATTTCTTTGATAATATTTTTTGCCATAATGTTCTCCTTTACTACTTAAAAATCTTTTTGTTTATGGTAATTTAGGATTTAGATTTTTTATTGTTTTATTTAAATTTCTAATAATATTCTTCATAAAAATTGAAATTCTATTTATTATTTTCAACAATCCTACTCAGTTGTGTTTGTTGTATTCGTTGTATTTGTTGTGTTAGTTGAATTTGTAGTGTTTGCTGTGTTTGTACTATTTGTTGTATTAGTGTTTTGTGAATCTGTTCTAGCATTTGTTGAAAGTGATGATATTCCTTCTATTGGTATATTTTTGCATACAAATGTTGCTTGTAACTGTGATGTAGATGAACCTGCTTTCATTGAAAAGTTTTCTATCTTAAATCCTAAATCAGAATCATCTTCTACATCTCTTATAAATTCACTTATACCAACATAACTTCCAACAGCTGTAAAATTCAAATTATATACATTTTCTCCACCTGTTCCAGATGTTATTGATATATCTATATTAACGCCTTCACTTGTTGCATGCGTTCCTATTGTTGTCCATAAAAAGTCTAAAGTATAATTTGATAATTGGCTTGCTGTTTGAACATCACCTGTATCACTAACTGCGACCATATCATTATATGATGTTTTTTCTTGCTCTAATTTTTCCATACTTGTATTTAATTCACTAACTTTGCTTGGAAATGTTGAACTTGCAAGTTTAGTAGCTTGTGTAACAGTCTCTTCTAATTCTGCATTTTCGCTTTGTATTTGTTTTATTCCCCAAACTTTAAAACTGCCAATACTAAGTCCATTTATTAGTGTAAAAATAGTTAATGCTAACACAAGTGCTATTAATATTAAAATCAATAATTTTTTCATGGTAAGTCTCCTTCTATTTTTACTTTGATAACATTATTTTCTTGTTGTCCTGAAGTAGAAATTACATTTGTTAAATACATACCTGTATCTAGTTTTGCTTTAAACATACCTAATTGCTCATATTTATCTGATTGTGCTTCTATTACTATATGTGTTCCTGTTGTATTTTGAATAGATGTTATTTGTACATTTTCTGGTATAATATACATTATTGAGTTTAATAAATTAGGTATTGCATCTCTAGTTTTGCTTGCTTCTGATAATCTATCATTTAAGTCTTGTAAATTTTGAATCATCTCAGTATAATCATTTGTTCTTGAATCTATTTTTGTTTTATCACTTTCTACTAATTGAATTTGTGCATTTGTACTACTTATAGACTGATTTGCTTGTTGTTCTTTTGCCTCCATTTGATTTTTTAGTAATACTGAGAACACACTGAATATTATAAATAGTAGTATTAATCCTCCCGCAGTTCTTAATAAACTTATTTCAGTCTTATCTAATTTTTCTCCTAAATCATTTGTAAACCATCCAGATTTTGCTATTTTACTTTCTTTTGCTTTACCTGGATTTACTTCTATTTTTAACCAATCAGGGATTTTGTCTTCAAATGTTTGTCTTTTAAAGTTAACACCTTGAATTCCTTGTCCTAATCCTGATAATGCTAAAGCTAAAGCTGAATTCACTTCTATATAGTCTTGTATACTAATTTCTTTTGTTGCATTTATGAAATATGGTTTTAATATTTCACAATTTACTTCACTTAAATATTCTTGAAAATATAAATCTAAATTATTTATTAATGTTGCTGTTCCTGTTAAATATACTTTTGTTATTTTTTGAGGACTTTGATTTATCAATTTTCTTATATGTCCAACTATTGTATATAAAGTTGGCATTATATCTTCTAAATATGTCATTTCTGTTTCTTGTAAATCTTTACCTTCTGATGTGTATATTGTTGTATTTTTACATATTTCATATGATTTAGCCATTGAATTTTCTTTTAAATTTATTTTTCTTAAAAATTCTTGACTTCCTCCCTCAAATGTATTTATGTCATAAACATTTTCATCTATTATTGTAGTTACTGTTGTATGTTCTTCCATATTTACTATTAAGCAATTTTCTTTAGGTTTAGCTTCTATTAAATTTGTTATTGCCATAGAAATTGGAATTATACTAGCTAATTTATTTTTTTCCAAGACTTGTGTTTTTTTAGTTAATTCTATTTTATTTGCAGATATATGAATAATTTTTAACTTTTCTTTATCATCTGGATTTTTTGAAATAACATATCTTGTTTCAAACACATTTGGATTATATCCTTGATCACTACAATACATTTCAAATTCTGTTTTTATAGCCTTAGATAAATCTTTATTACTAAGTAGTGCAAACATATCAAAATAGTTATACATTTCCTCTGATAAATTTATACTTATCGGTGTTTTATAACTAAAAGTTTCATCTATAATTTGATCTATTGCTTTTTCTAAATTATCATAAAACTTTACTCCAAAAGTTTCTACTTTTAATTTATCATGATCTTTAGAAACCTTTGCATATTTAATTATATTACTTTCTACATATAATCCTAAACAGTTAGCCATTTTTTGCTCCTTTTTTCATTTTTTATTTATCAATATTTTTTGCACTTATAAAAATTTCATACTTGAATAAATTTCTAAGTTTTTACGTTTTTTTACAATAACGCTAATTTGTTCTAATTTATTTTACCATTACTAACTTAAAAGTCAATACATTTAACGTAATTGTAATCTAAGTGTAATGTAATTGTAATATTTACTTTTTTTGTAATTTACACATAAAAAATCCATCATTTTCTTCATCTTGAAACAATTGAATTTTGTGACATTTTTCCATATTTTTGTTATTATTGAAAAAAATAGATTTGTCATTATTAACATAATTTCTTATATCTATTTCTCCATAATCAAAATTTCTATTTTTTTCTAAAAATTTTTCTATAACCTTTTCATTTTCATCTTTAATAATACTACAAGTTGAATATATAATTTGACCATTTGGTTTTAGATATCTTGAACATGTATGTAAAATTTTTTCTTGAACTTTTGTAATTTCTGCAATATCTTCCCTTTTTCTCTTCCATTTTATATCAGGCTTTCTTTTTAATACACCTAAACCTAAACATGGTACATCTAAAAGAATTTCGTCAAACTTTTCTACATAATCTTGCTTAAAAACTGTTGCATCTTCACATTTTGCCTCAATTATATCTATTCCTAATCTTTTGGCATTTTCTTCTACTAAGCTTACTCTATGTTCATGTAGATCCCAGGCTAATATTTTCCCTCTATTTTTCATTAACTCTGCCATATATGTTGTTTTTCCTCCAGGACTACTACAAGCATCTAATATTATTTCATTAGATTGTGGCTCAACAATTAAAGCTATTAAACCTGCACCTTCATCTTGAATTGTAAAAAAACCTTCTTTAAACAAATCTAAATTTTCTATATTTTTAATATTTTTTAAAACAAAAAAATCCTTTAAATTACCTTCTTTAAACTCTATCCCTCTACATTTTAAAAGATTTGCCAATTCAGCCTTATCTGTTTTTAAATTATTAACTCTTATTACAACTTTAGGCTTTATATTAGAACATCTACAGATCTCTTCCACTTCTTTTATATCATTATCTTTTAACAATTCTTTTATAATCCATGTAGGCATAGATGTAGTTTTAGAAATCCTTTCAATATTATCTTTTATTTCAAAAAAATCTTTGTAATCCTTTTTATCTATTTTCCTTAAAATTGCATTAACAAAATTTGAACTACTTTTGTGCCCATATCTTTTAGCTAAATTTACACTCTCATTCACACTTGCAGATTTAGGAACTTTATCTAAAAATACAATTTGATAAATTCCCATTCTCAAAATATTTAAAATCCATGGAGAGATTTTTTTTAATCTGATTTTTGAATATTTTTTTATTATTTCATCTATAGTTAATTTCCATGTTGTTACACCATATACTATCTCTGATATAAAACCTATATCTCTTTCTTCTAATTTATTTCTATTTTCTTTTATTATTTCATCAAGTGCAATATTTGAATACGCTTCTTTTTCATCTATTTTATATAAAGCTTTTAATGCTATTTCTCTTACCTTATCCATAAAAAAATTCATTCCTTTCTTACTCTTTTTAATATTATACACAAACCAATTTGACGTGTCAAAACAAAATTTAAATGTATATTTTTTATTTTTTGGGAAAAACTATCTTTGAAAGTTTATGGAAAGGAATGAATTTTTTATGGATATTAAAAAACATTTAACTATAACTGGAAATTCAACAGTTTCTTGGAAAGATGCTATAGTAAAGGCAATCGCTGAAGCATCTAAGACTATAGATTATCTTTCTGATGTAAAAATAATAGAGCAAAGAGCAACAATTAGTGGTGACAAAATTTCTGAATATTTTGTAGACTTAGACCTTTCTTTTTCTATTGATTTAAATAGAAAAGACAACAAAGATGCATAATGATAAAACATTATGTTATCTGTATATTATATACATGTATTCTTTTCGCTTTATACTTTTTTATAATTTTAAATAATAAAATCTCTACAATAAAAGTAGTAATTTTAAATTTATTCAATTTATGAAAGGACTGAATAATATGGAAAATCCAACAGAGACAAAGAAAGACTATCAGGATTATGTTGATAAAAAATCTCCAAATTCTCCAATTTTAAAAAATTGCTTTAATGCCTTTTGGGTTGGTGGTTTAATTTGTACAATTGGTCAGATTATACTTAATATTTGCAAAGACCGTGGATTTGATACACAAATTTCTGGTACAATTGTTTCCATTTTATTAATAGGATTATCAGCATTTCTTACAGGCCTAAATATTTTTAATAAAATCGGAAAATTTGCAGGTGCTGGTTCTTTAATTCCAATTACAGGTTTTGCAAATTCTATTGTTTCTCCTGCTATGGAATACAAATCAGAAGGTTATGTAATGGGCGTTGGTGGAAAAATGTTTACTGTAGCTGGACCTGTATTAGTATTTGGAATATCTGCATCAATTTTGGTAGGTATTATTTATTTAATTTTCAATACACAAAGTATAACTTTAGTTTAATTGGAACGTGCCAAATTGTTCCATTTTGGTACAATTTAGCACATCTCCAATGTCATTAAGTTAAGAATATCGAGAATATCTCTAACATTCCACTTTTGAAAGGAGTTGATTTTTTTGGAAAGATTAGGAAAACAAACTATAAAATTTAACAATCCTCCTTCTATTTTAGAATGTGCTTCTATAGTTGGTCCTAAGGAAGCTGAAGGTCCATTAGCTAAATATTTTGATCAAACTTTAGAAGATGAGTTCTGGGGGGAAAAGACATGGGAAAAAGCTGAAAGTAAAATTATAAAAAAAACTGTAAATATGGTTATTCAAAAAGCACGGAATTTCTTCAAAGGATATTGATTGCATGTTTGCTGGAGACTTACTTAATCAATGTATTTCTTCAAGTTTTGGATTAAGAGAATTAAACATTCCGTTTTTCGGAGTTTTTGGTGCTTGTTCTACTTTTGTGGAGTCTTTAACTTTATCTGCCATTTGCACTGAAAGTTTTGCTAATTATGTTTTATGTGCTACTTCTAGTCATTTTTGTAGTGCTGAAAAGCAATTTAGATTTCCATTAGAATTAGGTAACCAAAGGCCTCCTACAAGTCAATGGACTGTTACAGGTTCTGGAAGTGCTATTGTTTCGAAAAATGGCTCTGGTCCATATATTACACATGTTACTCCTGGTAAAATTGTTGATATGGGAATTAAAGATGCTAATAATATGGGAGCAGCAATGGCACCTGCTTTTGCAGATACTTTAGTTACACATTTTAATGATACTGGAAGAAACCCTAGTTATTATGATGCAATTATTAGTGGTGATTTAGGTTATGTTGGTAAAGATATCGCCATAGATTTATTGAAAAATAATGGATATAACATAAAAAGTAATTATAATGATTGTGGAGTTTTAATATTTGATAAAGAAAAACAAGATACTCATAGTGGTGGTAGTGGTTGTGCTTGCTGTGGTACTGTATTTTCTGGATATTTCTTTAAAAAATTAAAAGAAAAGAAAATAAATAAGCTTTTATTAATTGCTACAGGTGCATTGATGAACTCTACAAGTTCTCAGCAAGGAGAATCAATACCTGGTATTGCACATGCAATCAGCATTGAAAATTAACTATCATAATTTTTTAGTTTCAATGTATTATCTTTTACAATATATGTTTCGTTTATGATAGTGATTCTTCAGATTATGAGTATCTATTTACAGCATAATTTAAAAAGAATTTATATATACAGTAACTATAATTTTTGAAAGGATGAATTCTTATGGATAATATCGATTGGACTTCTGTTTTTGAATGGTCTACTCTTTTGAAGTGTTTCATTGTTGGTGGATTGATTTGTGTTATTGGTCAAATATTGATTGACAAAACAAAATTAACACCAGCTAGAATTTTAGTAATTTTTGTAACTTTAGGTGCTGTTCTAGGCGGACTTGGAATTTATCAATATTTAGTTGATTTTGCAGGTGCTGGAGCAACTGTTCCTTTAACAGGTTTTGGTTATAATCTAGCTAAGGGTGCTATTGAAGAAGTTAAAAATGTTGGACTTATTGGTGCTTTTACAGGTGGTGTAAAAGCTGCTGCAGGACGGAATAGCTGCTGCTATTTTCTTTGGATATCTTGCTTCTTTAATATCAAAACCAAAAATGAAAAAACAATAAAATGGAACGATTTGACACGCGTCCAATGTCATTAAGTTAAGGTTTGATAGCTAATGGATAATATATAATATAAAAGAGTGAACGATTTTGCGTATCTAAATTTGAATTAGAAATTCTTAAAGGAAAGAATGTTGGATATGCACGGTACTCGCGGAACGCGAGGGTCTGAGTGCAAGTAAACATTTCTTTCCTTTTAGAATTTCTGTGAAAATTTAGCTTATACAAAATTGTGAATGATTTTATATTATATATTATCCATTAGCTATCAAACCTTAACTTAATGACATTGTATACGTGCCAAATCATTCTTTTTATTTATCTATATTTTTGTATCTGTAAAGTGCAAATCCTCCAAATGCTACAATTGCTAAAATAATTATCGCTTTAATTGTAAAATTTCCTGCAAATGGCAAAGTCTTAGTTGAAACTGTATTATCTTTTTGCTGTTGAACACTTCCATTATTGTTATTATTTGTTGTTTCATTACCATAAATTCCTAAAAAGTCTTCTAGTCCTCCAATTAATTCACCATCCACATAATATACTGGATCTATCTGAGTATCTGTTTCTAATGTTGTTATATTTTCAACTTCTTGTCCATTTACTTGTGCAACTTCTCTAATATATACATACAAATTATCAGATTCAGATATTTCATCTATATTAGCTAAGTCATCTGATTTTATATCTAATGTAATAGAATATGTACCATCACTTTCCTTTTGAATTGTAGTTTCTTTCCAATCTGTTATATCTTTATCCCCTTGTGTTCCAGAAAGATGGTAATAATATTTATAAGTGTTTGTTTCATCTCCAATCTCAATTCCTGATATTTTTATTGTCATCTCAACTGTTGATTTTTCTAGGTCTTTAGAGTCAAAATATACTTTTGTTTCTGTTATTTTTGAATTTGCATTATCAAAATTTGAAGGAACTGGTTTCCCTTGTTCTTCTGGATCTGTTGATGTACCTGGCTCATCTGGATCCTCAGGTGTCTCTGGGTCTGTTGGTGTACTTGGCTCATCTGGATCCTCAGGTGTCTCTGGATCCTCAGGTGACTCTGGATCTGTTGGTGTATCTGGTTCTTCTGTTCCTAGTGTTGTATATGCTTTTATAGTTGCATTTCCTGGTTTTATCTGGCTATTTGTTGCCAAATCAGTCCACATATTGACTCCGGAATCCTGCTTCTAATGCTATAAAACTTTCCCCTTGATTTACAACAACATCTTGATAAAATGATGAAGTTTTATCATCTTTATATTCTACAGCAATTTGAACAGGATCTGAACTTGTTTCCACTTGTAAAACTACAGTAAATGAATCTCCTGTCAAGGCTATTGGCTCTTCAAATTCTAACACATGATATCCCGGTTCTATACTTAAAGTATCTCCTTCTTTTAATTTAATTTCTTGCAAATTGCTTACATCTTTACTGTTTCCTTTAGAGTTAACATATACTTTACAATTCTTGTATTCTTGATATGTATATATACTTACTTTATCCAATGTTTCTTGTACTTTTGAGTCTCTATTAAAAACATTTGCTATATATAATTTATTTACACTTGTTGTAATATTTCCATTTGGTCCTAATTCATCATTTTGGTATACATTATCATAATCTTTGCTATATTCAGCTTTTTCTATCCCAAGTAGTCCAGAATATATATTACAATCCTCGTAAGAAATGTACATATATCCGTCATTTCCTACTTCTATTACAAGTTTATCACCTTCAATTTTTACCTTATTTTCTCCATAAATTAATTTACTATACTCCATAACAATTTCATCTGTAACATCATTTACTGAAGTCCAATTATTAGTATCTTTTAAAAGTTCATAAAGCACTTGTTTAATAGCTGAAAGTTCTTCATTTATATAATCTCCCCATGAATTTTTAATAATCCATGCTCCTTTTGATGCTGGTCTTTGGTTTTGATTGAAATTCTCAATAGCATAATCATCATCCCAACCAATAATAGTTACTGCATGATCAACAGGTTCTTCACTTTTACTATTACAATACATTGCTCCTGTTTCATTATTATAATAATCTCCTGAAAAAGCATTTGCTCCATGTACCATTGCTGATATTCCACCATAATTTATTATATGTTGCTTCATTTTTTGTGTTAAATCTGGATCATCTTCAGAAAGGATAGTTATATCATATAAAGTTGTTTTCACATTCTGATTTAATACATTTGAAAGTTCTATTTCTTTTACTTCTCCTATACTATCATCTCTATCAATAAATGGAAAATCTTTTTCATCAACTGCACCTAATCCGCCACTTAAATATTGTAATGCCATATTTAGATTTCCACCATCACTTAATTTTCTCGAATATCCATATTCATTAATTTCATCATTCAAAAAAGCTCCAGATCTTATTGTTGCATAATCCATATGACTTTCTGAAAAATCATATTCAGTTGTTGCTCTTGAATTTTGTTTATCATCTAATCCTAAATGTGATTCCAATGCTCCTATTGTCGCAAAAGCCCAACAAGCATTTGCTTTTTGTTGATTTCTTACTTTTACATTTTCAGGAATATCATCTTTTAAATTATAGCTTTTGTCTACTATTGATGCTTTTAGCATCTGATAAATCTTAAAGATATTGTTAGTATTTTTTAAATAAGAGGTGTTATCTCTAGAAGTTACTATATCATACTTTATTGGTTCAATAGTCTTTTTTCTCTCTTCTTCACTTAGATTTAGCCAATTTTGATATCTTTCTGAGTATTCAGTCTCTTTAAGTTCTAATTCTGAATTATTATTCGCAAATGATTGCCCAACAAAAAATGCAATACTTAGTATTGTCACTATAATAAATATTCCTATCAATACTTTTTTCATAATAAAATCCCCATTACTTTCTTGCTTCGCTCAAAGGCACACATATTTTACGTTTTCTTAGATTCAGCTTATCATTTATAGACAATTTTTTCAATAATTCTTATTTATCTTTTTAAAATTTAATTTTTTTGTAATATCTTTGTAATCTTTTTGTAATTTTTATTACGTACTATGCACAACCAATGGCATTAAGTTAAGATCTGCTAGTTGGGGGCTAATATATAATATAAAATCATTCACAATTTTGTATAAGCTAAATTTTCACAGAAATTCTAAAAGGAAAAAATGTTGGATATGCACGGTACTCGCAGTATGCGAGGCTTAACTTAATGCCATTGGTTGCGTAACTTAAAGATTCACATTGTTTCCTATTCCAATTTGTGATGTTAAAAAAATTATAAATTTTAATTAATTTAATTACTATATTAATTTTTTTATTTAAAAAGCAAAAAAATAAGATTTGAGCTAAAATTTCAACTCAAATCTCATTTCTCTATGGGACTTTTTTTACAGCCCCTTTTATGCTTTTTTTGCAATTTCTGCTATTTCTGTAAAAGCCTTTGGATCTGTTACAGCTATTTCAGCTAACATTTTTCTATTTATTGTTACATTAGCTTTTTTTAATCCTGCAATTAATCTACTATATGTTGTTCCATTCATTCTAGCTGCTGCATTTATTCTTGCTATCCATAATTTTCTAAAATTACTTTTTTTATCTTTTCTCCCTACATATGCATATGCTAAAGATTTCATTACTGCTTGATTAGCATTTCTAAATCTATAGTGTTTTGCTCCATAATATCCTTTGGCTTGTTTTAATATTTTCTTGTGTCTTGCTCTTGTTGTTCTTGCTGTTTTTACTCTTGCCATATATATCACCTTCCTCTTTTTTCTGATTTTTTTCTAAGATACGAATATCCTTACCATTTATTATTTCTACTAAAGTTTAGTTTCCATATGGTAATAATTTTTTGATTGTATTCATACATGTTTTATCTGCATAAGCATTTTGAATTTTTCCTGATTTTTTTTGTCTTTTTGTCTTGTTTGCTAATAAGTGTCTTCTGTTTGATTTTGTTCTTTTTACTTTTCCTGTTGCTGTTAAAGAATATCTTTTCTTTGCAGCTTTATTTGTTTTTAATTTTGGCATAATAATATTCTCCTTTCATCTTTTTATTTTTCAGTCTTTTTAGCTAAGATTGTAAACATATTTCTTCCTTCAAGTTTTGGTGGTTTTTCTACTACTGCAATATCACTCATATCTTCAATAAATTTATTTAAAACCACTTCTCCTGCTTTTGAGTTATTTACTTCTCTTCCTCTAAATCTAACTGTTATTTTTACTTTGTTTCCATCTTGTATGAATTTTTTAGCATTTTTAGCTTTAAAACTAAAATCATGTTCTTCAATATTTGGAGTAACTCTTATTTCTTTAATTTCAAAACTTTTTTGTTTCTTTTTAGCTTCTTTTTCTTTTTTAGCTTGTTCAAATTTATATTTTCCATAGTTCATTATTTTACAAACAGGTGGATTTGCATTTGGTGCTACTAAAACTAAATCTAAGTTTTTTTCTTCTGCTTTTTCTAATGCTTCATTTAAAGAAATAATTCCTATTTTTTCTCCGTTGTCTCCGATTAATTGAACTTCTTTGGCTCTTATTTGACCATTAATTGGTAATTCTTGTTTTATATAAAACACCTCCATAATAAAAAAAATTTGACTTCTGTTACAAGTCAAATCCAAAATAAAATGGCATAAATATTTTATATGCTATATTTATTTAATTTCTAACCTTTTTCTTTACTTAGATAAGGTGAGAAGTTTGACTTCTTCTTGTAACAAAAAATATATTATCACATTTTTACCCAGTTTGTCAAGTGTTTTTGGAAATTTCCAGTACTAAAGATTAAATAGTTATATTTTTTGCTTATAATATGAGATTTTATTTTTTTAAATTTTTTGACTAAAAAA
>CALXJV010000125.1 GCA_944388715.1 uncultured Clostridia bacterium | reverse complement strand
CCAGCTTAATATCCCGGTAGAGGGAATTACAGGAAGCGTTGGAAAAACCAGTACCAAGGAAGCCATCGCGTCTGTTTTAAAAGAAAAATATAAAACTTTAAAGACCCAGGGAAATTTTAACAATGAACTGGGGCTTCCCCTTACCGTTTTCCGCCTTCGGGAGGATGATGAAATTGCTGTTTTAGAAATGGGAATCAGTGATTTCGGAGAAATGAGCCGGCTGGCAAAAGTGGCAAGACCGGATACCTGTGTTATTACGAATATAGGAACCTGCCATCTGGAAAATCTTGGGAACAGGGACGGAGTATTAAAAGCGAAGACAGAGGTGTTTGGCTACTTAAAGGAAAAGGGAAAGATCATCTTAAACGGCGATGACGATAAACTTCAGACTATAAAAGAATATAAGGGGATAAAGCCTGTATTCTTCGGTTTGGATGAAAAGAATGAAGTATATGCAGATGAGATCGTAAGCTGCGGATTAAAAGGTACCAGGTGCCGGATACATTTAGGGGACAGAGTTTTTTCAGTATTGGTTCCTGTGCCTGGCAGACATATGGTATACAATGCTCTGGCAGCCGCGGCGGTAGGACGTATCTACGGACTGACAGATGAAGAGATCCGTCAGGGAATCGAAAGCCTTGAGACTCTTAGCGGGCGTTTTCACATTATCGAGACAGATCAGTTTTTAATTGTAGATGACTGTTATAATGCCAATCCTATGTCCATGAAAGCCTCTTTAGATGTGCTTTCAGAGGGAAGCGGCCGGAGGGTGGCTATTCTGGGCGACATGGGAGAGCTGGGAGAAAATGAAGTGCAGCTTCACCGGCAGGTGGGAGAACACGCAGGAAAATGCGGCATTGATCTTTGTATCTGCGCAGGAGCCCTTTCCCGTCATATAGCAGAAGGGGCAAGGGAAGCAAACCCGGATCTTGAGATTATTTATGAAGAGAGCAGGGAAGCACTTCTTGCAAAGCTTCCTTCTTATTTACAAAAAGGAGATACAATCCTTGTAAAAGCGTCCCATTTTATGGGATTTGAGGAAATTGTAAAGGTATTACAGGAAATATAGGGAAATGAAAGCTGCCGCAGAGAAAAACGGCAGCTTTTGTTGTATAGAACTGATTTGTGCTGCGCAGGTTTACGACTGGTGAAAATCTGTGAAAAAAGCCTGGTGATGCAGGTTCCTGGGAGAATTTGACGAACGATTTTTGTTCCATGCTAAGAGGGAGAGAGGTATAATATTCCTACAATGTTCAAGGAGGGTATTATGCTGGAAAAAATCATGAACCTGCACATATTGCTCTACTGCATGGCAGCCCTTGGGGCGATGGGAGCAATAGGGATGTTGGCCACGCACCTTACCTACAGAAGAATGCTGCATAAAACAGACAGCACAGGAAACCTGAAAGAAAAATGGCTGAGCCTTTGGAAAACAAGAGACAAGCTTCTGCACCGTATGAACCGCCTGGTATGGTATCCGGCGCTTTTTTCCACGCTGTTTTTTGTTCTGGCGGTTATTTTTACCTCCAGGCTACCAGGGCAGGAAGGGCTGCCTCTCCGGTACCTTTATATTGGGACCGCAGTTCCGATCACGCTTCTTGTGCTGCGCCAGGCATTGGATGTCTCCTACATGGAAGAGCTGATTATGAATTCTCTGGCAGATTATGTAGAGCGTGCAAGAGCATGGGTGGAAGATGTTCCGGCACCCCAAAAGCCGGATCCAGTGCTTCAGGAGGAGATGGTGGAGCGGATTACTGCCAGTATCCGGCAGACTGCGGCTACAGGGAGCCATTTTAGCAAAATGCTGTCCCCTGAGGAGGAAGAAATCATGAGGGAGATCATTCGTGAGTTTATGAATTGATTTAACTTGTAGAAAATTCCTATATTTGTTATACTAAGACAGAAGAAGCCTGCACCGATTCTATCGGTGTCAGAGAAATTCCACATTAAAAGGAGAGAGAGCCATGAGTAAAGTTACGTTTGATTATTCAAAAGCAGGCTGTTTTATTGCAGACCACGAAGTGGAAGCCATGAAGGTTCTGGCAGAAGCTGCTAAGGAGACCTTGGTTTCTAAGACTGGAGCAGGAAACGACTTCCTTGGATGGATCGACCTTCCGGTAGATTACGACAAGGAAGAGTTCACACGGATCAAAGCAGCAGCGAAAAAAATCCAGGAAGATTCAGAAGTGCTGCTGGTTATCGGTATTGGCGGTTCCTACCTTGGGGCAAGAGCTGCAATTGAATTTTTAAGACATGGTTTCTATAATAACGTATCAAAAGAGATCCGTAAAACTCCGGAAATTTATTTCGTAGGAAACAGCATCAGCAGCAGCTATATCAAAGGGCTGATAGATGTGATTGGAGACAGGGATTTCTCTATTAATATGATATCTAAATCAGGAACGACCACAGAGCCGGCTATCGCTTTCCGTGTGTTTAAAGAAATGCTTGAAAAGAAATACGGAAAGGAAGGGGCTGCGGCAAGGATATATGCCACTACTGATAAAGCAAAGGGTGCATTAAAGAAAGTGGCTGACGAGGAAGGATACGAAGAATTCGTAGTGCCGGACGATGTAGGCGGACGTTTCTCC
>CALXJV010000124.1 GCA_944388715.1 uncultured Clostridia bacterium | reverse complement strand
CGAATTTGCTGGCTTCAATTCTTACTTCCTCGACAGTATCAAAGGCATCAAGGACATTGTCCTCAACAACGCCGAAAGGGACAGGGAGGGGGAAGTTGACCGCCGTTCGGACATCCTTTTGAAAGAGACGAAGAAGATGAAGCACGGCATCACAAAATCTTCTGCGGCAACCGAACTTATCGTTTCGCTGTTTATTGCAATTTCGCTTATTGTCGGCATTTTGCTTGTGCATTTTGCAATGCTCGACCTCGGCAAAATGCTTATCGGCGTAGTAACCATCTTTGGCAGCTTCGGCCCCGTGCTGGCGGTGTCCGCACTTCCGGGCAATCTTACGCAGACATTTGCCAGCGGCGACAGGGTTCTCAACTTGCTCTCGGAAAAGCCAGCCGTCACGCCCGTTGAAAACGGCAAGACTTTTAATTACGAAAACCTTTCGGTCAAAGATTTGTCCTTTGCCTATGAAAAGAGCGCGCCCGTTCTCAAAGACGTGTGCATGCACGCCGAAAAGGGCGAGATCATCGGCATCGTCGGGGAGAGCGGTTGCGGGAAATCGACTTTCTTAAAACTCCTGCTCCGATTCTGGGAAAAGGACAAGGGCGAAATCGATTACAACGGCACGGATATAGATAATATAGACTCAGATAATCTTTTAGACAATGTGACTATGGTGTCGCAGACGACCTATCTCTTTGACGAGAGCATCGAGGAAAACCTTCGCATCGCAAAGCCGGACGCCACGCAGGAAGAAATCGAAAGGGCATGCAAAATGGCGTCGGTGCATGACTTTATCATGACTTTGCCGGACGGCTACAAGACGCAGGTCGGTGCGATGGGCGACAACCTCTCCGCCGGAGAAAAACAGCGTATCGGGCTTGCGCGGGCGTTCTTAAAGGGCAGCGAACTTATCCTTTTAGACGAGCCTACAAGCAACGTCGATTCTATAAACGAAGGCATGATCTTAAAATCGCTCGCCGAACAGAAGAGCAAAAAGAGCATTATCCTCGTATCGCACAGGGAGTCTACGATGGCGATAGCCGACAGAATTTACAGAGTTGACGCAGGTATGATGAGCGAGGTGAAGTAAGTGGAAAACGAAAGAGTACAAAACGCCGACGTCGCCGCGCTTATAGAAAATACGCTTGCAATGCAGGCGGCCGTTGCGCCCAAGCAAGCTGCTTTTGAGGAAAAACTTAAAAAGCGCGAGGCGCGCGACAAAGACGATAGCAAGATGTTCCGCCGTTACAAGATCAAGGACATCGTGTTCCTCGCCATCATCACGGCGTGTACGCTGGTGACGAGCGCAATCATGCCGCTTCTCATTCACGTTCCCGTGTTCGGAATCATTCAGTTGGGGCTTGGACTGCAATTTTCCATATTTCCCGTGATAGGGCTTATGAAGGTGCGAAAAGCCGGTTCCATGACCATTATGGGCATCTTTATCGCGCTGTTTCTCGTAATGATGTTCCCGCCTATGGCGCTCATCGCCGTGTGTGCGGTTGTGGTGGAACTTTTGGTGTTTGCCATCTTCCGCAGCTATAAAAACGATTGGGCGTGCGTTATGGCGGGCACGCTGTATATGCCGCTCACCGTGCCGCTTCTCTGGCTTTATTACAACGTGAACTACACTGTGACGGGTGCGGAAAATGAGGCGGTCACAATGTTTTTGGGCGCGACCGATCCGTGGGTGATCGTCGGCATGACGGCGGCAATTGTCGCCCTCTGTTTTGTCGGCTCGGTCATTGGAATGGTGATTTCGCGCGAACTTAAAAAAGCGGGGGTGCTCAAAAAGTGACGTTTTTCAGGTTCAAAACAAAACTCTACCCGCTCATTGCCATAACCGCGTCGCTCTTTGTCATTATCTTTGGCTTGGTCGCGGCGCGGAACGAAAATCTGTGTTGGTACCTTCTCGGCGTGCTTGCGTGGCTTTGCATCTTCGGGTGCTTCAAAGGCGTTCTCAAAATACTGCCGGCGTTCATCGTGTTCGGCGGCGCGTTTGCGGGCATTGCCTACGCTTCGGCGGGCGGCGATTTTCAGGCGGCGCTCTCCATGCTCAACCGCTTCGGCGCACTTTTTTTGGGGGTTGCGCTCTCCATGTCGATTGCAGCCGTGCGCATGACGCGCAGCCTTTCGCAAGTGCATACGCCGCGTGCAATCACTTTGGGTATGCTCATCTCTATGTCCTTTGTGCCCATGCTCAAAGGGGAGATAGGTCGCGTGCGCGAGGCGATGAAGACACGCGGCGCAGGCAGCGTTCTCAATCCAAAGATATTATACAGGGCTTTCCTCGTGCCGTTCGTCATGAGGCTCGTCAACATTTCGGACACGCTCGCGCTGTCCGTCGAAACGCGCGGCTTTACGCTGGGCGGCAGCCTGTACTCTATCTATAAAAAGGAATATCCCGCTCTTTCCGACGTGCTGTTCATTTTAGGGATTGTCGCGGGCGCGGTGTTGGTGGTCGTATTATGAACGCGATAGAATTAAAACAAGTCAATTTTTCCTACGACGGAAAGACAAAGATACTCGAAAACACCGACTTTACCGCGGAATATGGCGAGGTGACGCTCCTTTCCGGGCATTCGGGCGAAGGGAAGAGCACTTTAATGTATATCGTTTCGGGCATCATCCCAAACGTCAATTACGGCGAACTTTCGGGAGAAGTCAAGATCGCGGGCGAGGACATCAAGGGCAAAAAGCTCGGCTATGTGTGCCGCAAGGTGGGCGTGGTATTACAGAACGCCGACGAGCAAATTATACAGAAGATAGTCGAGGACGAGATCGCCTTCGGCTGCGAAAATCTCGCTTTTCCGCCTGACAAGATACAAAAGCAGATCGACATCGTATGCAACCTCTTAAAGCTCGATAAAAGCTGGAAGTGCCGCACCCTTTCGGGCGGGCAGAAACAGCGGCTTATCACGGCAAGCACGCTTGCAATGGGGCAGAAAATAATTATTCTTGATGAACCGCTCGCCAATCTCGACAAGGACGGCGCGGCAATGCTGATGGGAACGCTCCGTTCGCTCGCGCAGGCGGGGTATTGTGTGGTCGTTATAGAGCACCGCCTCGACATGGTGCTTCCGTTCGTCGATACCGTGTGGCATATCGGCGACAGGACGGTAAAGAGAATAGAGGATAAGGCGGCATACTTGCAGGCACAGACGGCAAAAATCGGCGATAGTTGCAAGCCCTTTGAAGTTGGCGCGCCGCTATTTACACTCAAAAGCGTAAAATTTTCCGTCAAAGACAGGGGCATTCTCAAAGATATATCGCTTGAAATTCCGAAGGGCGGCAGAACGGTTTTCCTCGGCGAAAACGGCTGCGGAAAGACGACGCTTTTGCGCCTGATCGCGCGGCTGTATCGGCCCACGGGCGGTGCTATCACGCAGTACATAGACGAAAA
>CALXJV010000123.1 GCA_944388715.1 uncultured Clostridia bacterium | reverse complement strand
GCAAAGAGTATCCGGCTCCTGCTCAAAACCTCTGTGGGCTCCCGTTACTGCTGCCAGAGCCAGATACCCCTTTTCTTTCAGAAACTTTCTCACCGCTTTTTCATGAAAGGGCTCCAGCCGCAACAGATCATGAAGGCAGCCTCCGCTTCTGCAAAGCTCTATATCCAGAAAAGCGCCTGCTTCTGTCAGACGCCGGGCCATCCAGGCCGCCAGATCCCCCACCGCCATGCAGTGGGCCCGGATATGGGCTGGGAGATTTACTTCATCATAGAGTTTTTCACACAACTGGGGGGAAATCCCTCTGTACTTTCTGGCATAGGCCCGGATGCGGGCAAGGTCTTTCTGATCATCAGCGTCCATCTGGGCCCCTGCATCTGCTGTCTCTACTATTTTTGTCTTCATGGCGCCAAAGGCTCCCTGAAGTCCCCGGCTGCCCTGATAGTCCAGTGCTTTCTGACAGCCTGCTGGAAACAGAAAGGGGGGATGGAAGGTCTTCCCTCCTGAAGCAGGGATCAGAGCCTCTGTTTCCGGCTCTGCTGCCAAAATCCCCTCTCTCAGCTTTTGAAAAGTTCCCGGAGAGGCTAAAGGAATGTCTCCGGGGAGAAAAAATACGCCCTGTCTCCTGTCCACAGCCTCAAGTCCCAGTTTCACAGAAGCCAGCATATCCGTGTCCTGCCAGAAGGGATTTTCTACGATTTTTACCTCCAGAGCCTTCAAGGCCCTCCTTACCTCTTCTCCCTGGTATCCCACGACCACCGTAATATCTCTTATCCCGGCATTTTCCATACTTTGGACAGTCATAGCGATCATGGGAAAGCCGTTTATCTCCAGCAGCGGTTTAAATCCTTCCATCCGTCTGGATCTTCCTGCCGCGGCGATCAGCCCTGCTCCTTTCATGGCAATCCTCCTTTTTCCGAAAGGAGTTCCAGGCATTTCTGATATACTTCTTCTACAAGTTCCGGGCATCTTTTCATTTTATTTCCCGGATCTCCCTCCAGGATCTCCCGGCAGGTACAGCCGCCATACCGGCTTTTGGTCCATTCTTCAAACCAGTCCGCCAGCTTTTGGATCAGGATCGGGGCCTCCGGGTCTTCCAGTTCTTCCGCCTCTCCTTTTCCCAGAAAATATCCCAAGAAACAGCAGCCTCCCGTAAGAGCGCCGCAGACTCTTCCGGAAAATCCAAGGCCTCCGTTTAATCCGCTCATGGCCCGTATCAGATCCGGGTCCTCCTTTTCTTCCGATTCCAGCGCCAGGATCATCAAAATCTGGGCGCAGTAGAATCCCTGTCCTGACAGTTCCAGCATACGCTCAAATAAATCCATTTTTCTCTCCTTTCCTGAGACAGGCCAGGAAGTATCCGCACCCGGCTTTTCCTGCCTCTATGAAGAAATCCACACAGCTTTCCTCTGCATTTCCGTTCCAAAGACTTTCCAAAAAAAATTCCTTCCATGCTTCCGTTTCGTCCTCCCCCTTTTCTATCTGGAATCCTGCTTTTTCAAAAGCTTCCTTCCAGCAGTTCCATATCAGAGGCTCTCTCATAGAGAGGGAAGGCGCCTTTTTCTTTTTGAAAAAAACATCGGCTATCAGCAGACAGCCATTTTTTTTCAGTACCCGGAATGCCTCTTTGAGGGCCGCATTTCCGTCTCCGCATCCGGAGACCGTACATTCCGCCAGGCAACAGTCAAAACTTTCCCCGGCAAAATCCAGCCTTCTTATGTCTCCCTGCTCTACTCCCGGGCCTGATGGCTTCAGATCCACTGCCCTTACTTCAAATCCCAATGTTCTTAGATATGCCGCTGTTTTTCCCTCTCCAGCTCCCAGTTCCAGGATCCTGGCAGGAGGACGGAGTCCCGAAAGGGTCAGCAGTCTGGCTGTCATCTCCTGCCCGCCGGGATGACTGCCAATCATTTGTCCTCCAGACTGCGTTCCACAGAAAGGACTTTGCCTACTGCCAGCTCCTCGGGTACGTAAATATAACCGCATTCCGGACATACCGGCAGTTCTACCGGGAACGCATTGCCGAGATAGCTGAAAACCGCCCTTCCTCTGACCAGTTCTTTTTTGCATTTATGGCACTTCAGTTTTCCCATGGGATCCATAGAATAATAAGTTTTTTCTCCCATCTGCGCCTCCTTTACTCCACAGTCATCCGGTGGCTGTAAGCCCCATATACCAGGTATCCTTTCTCTGTCTCGGTAAACTTTACCCAGAAAGTAACATTGCCGATCCTGGCGGAAGCAGCCAGCCAGCCCTTTTCCGGGTCCTCCACCGCTTCTCCTGAGGCTTCATAAGCTTTCAGTACAGCTTCCACGTCGCTTTTCAAGATCATACGCCTGTCCATTTCTTCTTCCGCTCCATTTTCATAAAAGACCGGCAGCATAGCTTCCCTCCTTATTTCTTCCTTCCAGATTTCTTGCTGGAGTTTTTCCTTCAGTTTCAGACGGTTCGCTCTACGCCGGGACAGATCCGGCACCGAAGGAGCGCCGGTTCCATAGGCCAGTTCCAGGATATGTATGGAGTCCGCTCCTGCCCGGGTCAGCTGGTCCCTGCAGGCCATGCAGTAGGTCAGGATCTTTCTGGAGGTCCTGCCGGCTGCAAAAGAAGCTTTTTTTTCTGCCATCTCGGGATTCGCAAAGCGGACCATTCCCCCGTATCCGCAGCAGGGAGACAGGTCTTTGGAAAAGGGGGCTTCTTCTACTTTACATCCCAAAGCCCCTGCAAAATCCCGGATCTGTTCCTGGATTTTCTGATCTCCTCTTGCCCCGCAGGCATCCTGTATAGCCACTGTCTGATCTGTCACCGGATCTTTTCCCAGTTCCAGGAGTATCTGCCATACTCCCACCGCAGAAATTTCCGTTCTTTCCCTTAATATCTTCATGCAGGTGGGACAGGCGCAGATCACTTCCGGCTCTCCCATCTCTTTCCAGACGCTGCGGATCTTTTCCAATGCCTCTGAAGCCAGATCTTCTCTTCCTGCCCATTGGGCCAGAGCCCCGCAGCAGCCAAGAAGCAGCCCTACGCCTCCGGTAAGTCTGCCTGACAGATCCCTGTAAGCAGCTTCTACTGTATCCGGTGACACGGCAGAAGCCTGGCATCCGGGGAAAAACAGATATCTGCAGTGTTCATATCCCGGCTCAGGCTTGGCCAGAAATGCTTCATTGCAGGAGAACTGCTGGTCCAGAAGGCCGAATTCATGAACAGAAGGCGGCATTTTCTCTGTCTCCACCATGATCTTCCGGGCCATTTTGCATACTTCCGGGTAGTCAAATCCATTAGGACAGGCAGACTTGCACTGTCCGCACAGATCACAGGCATTGATCATTCCATTTGCCATATGATTTCCCATTACAATAGAAAGATTGTTGTAAATTTCCCGGACAGCTCCTCTGGGATTCCGTTTATACTCCTGGAAATAGACGCAGCCCTTTATACATTCCAGGCACTGGCACTGTATACAGCGTCCGGCCTCTGCTGCCGCCAGCTCTCTGTCCGGTTTCTCCGGTCCTGTAAAAGCCCGGCTTCCTTCCAC
>CALXJV010000122.1 GCA_944388715.1 uncultured Clostridia bacterium | reverse complement strand
CTGCAGGAATTCATCCACCAGCGTCCGCTGGAATTTCTCAAATTCCGCTCCCAGGCTGCCGTTGATGGTTCCCCTTACATCCGGAAAATCCTCCCAGGCATTGATCCGGTTGCTCCAGTAATCCAGCCCGAAAGCCGCGTTCATGGCCTCCAGATCATCGTCAAACTTTTCCCGCAGGTATTTCACAAACTGCTCCTGCACATTGGAGCCCGCGGTTCCGTAGTATTTCGTCTCATTGTCCAGCTGAAATCCGATGACGCATTTTCTGTGGGCGGTCACCTTCATCAGTTCCCGGATCACCCGCTCCGAGTAAAACCGGTATGCCGGATGCGTAATGTCCATGATCTGCCGGGCGCCGTAAATCCCCCGGCCATCCTTCGTCACCGCCAGCACATCCGGGTACGCCTTCACCATCCAGGTGGGCACCGCGTAGGTGGGAGTGCCGATAATCACGGAAATCCCCGCCGCCTCCATGGCGTCCATCACCCGCACCACATGGCTGAAATCAAACACCCCCGGCTGGGGTTCACAGGTACTCCAGGTGGATTCCGCAATCCGCACCACATTGATCCCCGCCGCCTTCATCATTTCCACGTCTTTGTCCAGACGGTCACAGGGCATATATTCATCGTAATATGCCACGCCATACAATAATTTATCCATTCTTTCCTTCTCCTTTGCCATATTTGCCGCCGCTACACTCATTCTCCCGCCCGGATATTCTCCACGGTCCGTTTCTCTATGGTGAGATTTTCAAAAATCCGGACGCCTCCGTCCCCGGTGGGTGCCTGCGCCAGAAGCCCCACCTTCATCACCGGATCCGCCGGAAGATGAAAATACCGCATCATATAAAACCGCTCCCCGTCCGTGGAGTAATGGAAGGTAAAATGATTTCCCACTCTGCACACCTTCAGCCATGCCGCATCCCCCTCCAGGTTGCACCCGTTGGCATCGTCGGAATCCCCTTTCGTCACAACGCTGACCGCCGCGCGGGTTCCGAAATCCGTCAGCTCATAGCATACCTTCGCCCAGCAGCCCATATCCTTCATCACCATCACGCAGGCCGAATCATAAGTATCTTTAAATTCAAGGGAAACCCTCACTTTCAGCACAAAATCCCCGTCGATCTCCGTGTAATAAAAAGGCGCGTTCTCCGCGATCATCGGCGCGGCGCCATTTCTCTCATCGGCGCTTCCACGGAAAAAATCCGATTTCGCAGGGGCCGTGATCTCGATTCTGTTATCCTTTTCTGTGATCTCACTTTCATTTAACCATTGAAATTTCATGGATCTGCCTCCCGTTTTTTTCTGTCTGTTATCTGCGTTCCGTTTTTCTGTCCTTCTCTCGCTTTCTTTCCCTGTTCTTTTTATCCTGACTGGCTTTCAGCACTGTTGTCCTTTTCTTCTGACCGGTTTTCAGCCCCGTTGTTCTTTTTTCCTGAATAGCTTTCAGCCCTACTGTCCTTTTTTCCTGACCGGCTTTCAGCGCTGTTGCGCTTTTTTTCCTGGCCGTTTTCGGCTCCTCTGTTTTCCCTTTTCCTATCCCGCTCTTATGGTGCCCAGCTCTGCGCCTCTGTGCGCACCGCATTTCCTGTCCGCAGAGCTTCCTCCATACAGAAGTCCAGGTACGCATCCTGCAGTCCCTCACTCAAAGGATAGAAATCCACGCCCTCCCGGACGCTTCTTCCCATATGCCGCAGCACGTCCGCCACCGCCAGCTCATCGTCATTGAGTCTGGCCTGCGGGAAGGGATTTTCATAAATGCGTTCCCCTGACAGGGTAATCCACAGATGGCTCCACCCATCGATGTTGTAAACACCGTCATCTTCCCGCCGCATATATTCCCGGATCACCTGATTCTTCTCATTGAGCCAGTACACATCCATATCGCGGATTTCTCCCCTGCTGCCCTGCACATTCCAGGTCCGGCTGCGGATGGGAGAGAAATACTGCTCCTGAGAGAAATCAAAAAACGCCGTCCTTCCGCTTTCAAACACCAGGTCCACCCGGTCTCTGTCAGGGCAAAGCATCCGCCCTCCGTAATGCCACCCTGCCCGGTCGCGGGTTTCCGTCACCGGAAAGCGGAATCTCCTGCCCAGAATTTCACAGTTTTCAAATCCCACCCCAAGCACTTTCCGGAAAATACTCACCGCATGGTAACCGTGAATGGCGGACATGTTCATATTGGAAATATCCACCAGCATCCCCGAACGGGCCAGCCGGATCATGGCCGCGTAATAAGGCTGAAGGAAATACTGCTCCGTCACCTGTACATTTCCGCCAAGCCTCACCTTCTCCTTCCACAGTTCATTCAGCTCTTTCACATCTTTTCCCGGCGGCGTCTCGCAGAGCACCGGAATTTTCTGCTCCATCAGCCGGACAATCCAGTCCTTCATCACCGCCCGGGGCACACACAGAAGAACAAAATCCGGCTGATCCCCCAGTGCCTCCTCAAGGCTGCGCACTGCCGGAATCCCCGTCTCCTTCCGGATCTGCGCCGCCCGCTCCCCGCTTCTGGTCACAATGGAAGTGACCTCAAATTCCTGCGGAATCATCCGCGCCGCCCGCAGATAAAACTGCGCCCGCCAGCCATATCC
>CALXJV010000121.1 GCA_944388715.1 uncultured Clostridia bacterium | reverse complement strand
CAAAATAGAAGAAGATTTTTAGATATAATGATTAGTCAGTTAAAACCTAATTATATGTATAATTTAAATTTATATTTAAAAACAATTGAGCAAAGAAATAATTATTTGAGGCAAATAAGAGATGAAAGAAAATCAGAGGAATTGTTAGATATCTGGGATGATAAATTAATAGAGTATGCTGAAAAAATATATAATTATAGAAAAGAGTTTATGGAAAAAATACAAGAAAAAATATTAAATATCCATAAAGAAATTACAGATAATAAAGAAATAATAAAAATTGAGTATAAAAGTGATTGTGAAAATAGAGAGAAATATTCTAAGTTATTAAAGGAGAGAAGAAAATTAGATATTATAAAAGGATATACTACAAAGGGAATTCACAGAGATGATTTTAACATATATATAAATGATAAAGATTTATCAATATATGGTTCTCAAGGGCAATATAGAACAACAATATTATCATTAAAGATGTCAGAACTAGATATTATATATGATGAAATTGGAGAATATCCAATATTATTATTAGATGATTTTATGTCAGAACTTGATGAAAAAAGGAGAAGACATTTATTAGAAAAAATTGAAAATATACAAGTGATAATAACATGTACTGATAAAATAAAACTTGAAAATAAAAATATTTTAATATATAATGTTAAAGACGGAAAAATAAAAAAAGAAAATCTAGAGGAGGAATACTAATGGAAAAATATGATCATAAATATGGAGCTGAACAAATACAAGTACTTGAAGGACTGGAAGCCGTAAGAAAAAGACCAGGAATGTATATAGGAAGTACATCAATAAGAGGACTACATCATTTAGTTTATGAAATTGTGGACAATGGAGTTGATGAGGCTCTAGCAGGATATTGTACAGAGATAAATGTTATAATAGAAAAAGGAAATGTAATATCTGTAACAGATAATGGTAGGGGAATACCTGTAGAAATGCATCCAAAAACTCATATATCAACAGCAGAAACTGTATATACAGTTTTACATGCTGGAGGAAAATTTGGAGGAGATAGTGGATACAAAGTATCAGGAGGTTTGCATGGTGTAGGTGCATCAGTTGTAAATGCTTTATCAACTTGGGCAGAAGTTACAATAAAAAGAGATGGCGGACTTTATCAAATGTATTTTGAAAAAGGAAAAACTGTTAAGAAACTTGAAAGAATAGGAGATGCAGAGGGAACAGGAACTAAAGTAAGATTTTTAGCAGATGATACAATTTTTGAAAGTTTAAATTATGAATTTGAAGTATTAGAAAAAAGATTTAGAGAAATTGCATTTTTGACTAAAGGTTTAAAAATAACAATAGAAGATCAAAGAGAAGAAACACCTAAGAAATCAGAGTTTTGTTATGAAGGGGGATTAATTTCCTTTGTTGAATATTTAAATAAAAATAAAGAAAAATTACATAAAACACCGATATATATTGAGAAAAATGGAGAAGTACCAGTAGAAATAGCAATACAATATACATCTAGCTATTCTGAAAATATTTATACTTTTGTAAATAATATAAATACTATAGAGGGAGGAACTCACTTAGAAGGATTTAAAAGATCTTTAACAAAGGTATTTAATGATTATGCAAGAAGTCATAATATTTTAAAAGAAAAAGATAACAATTTACAAGGTGAAGATATTAGAGAAGGAATAACTGCTGTAGTTTCAGTAAAAGTAAAAGAACCACAATTTGAAGGACAAACAAAAACAAAATTGGGAAATAGTGAAGTAACTGGAGTTGTTCAAAGTATGGTAAATGAAGCACTTTCAACATTCTTAGAAGAAAATCCATCAGTTGCAAAAGCTATATTAGAAAAATGTATAAGTGCATCAAGAGCTAGGGAAGCTGCAAGAAAAGCAAGAGAGTTAGTAAGAAAGAAAAGCAATTTAGAAACATCTACATTACCAGGAAAATTAGCAGATTGTAGTAGTAAAAATGCTGATGAATGTGAGGTATATATTGTTGAGGGAGATTCAGCTGGAGGTAGTGCAAAACAAGGAAGAGACAGAAAATTCCAAGCAATATTACCATTATGGGGAAAAATGTTAAATGTTGAAAAAGCCAGAGCAGACAAAATATACGGAAATGATAAATTAAATCCAGTTATCGTAGCTATTGGTGCAGGTATAGGAGCAGAGTTTGATATAACTAAAATAAGATATGGAAAAGTAATAATCATGGCAGATGCTGATGTTGATGGTGCACATATTAGAACTTTATTATTAACATTTTTCTTCAGATATATGAGACCATTAATAGAAAATGGAAATGTATATTTGGCACAACCACCATTATATAAATTATCTAAAAAAGGAATGGAAGATAGATATTGTTATACAGATGAAGATTTGGAAAAAGCTTATAAAGAATTGGAAGAAAAAGGAATAACTAGAGATCAATTAGGATTACAAAGATATAAAGGTTTAGGAGAAATGAATCCTGAACAATTATGGGATACTACAATGAATCCAGATACAAGAATACTTATAAAAGTAACAATGGATGATGCTATAAAAGCAGATGAAATATTTACTTTATTAATGGGAGATGAAGTAGAACCAAGAAGAGAATTTATACAACAAAATGC
>CALXJV010000120.1 GCA_944388715.1 uncultured Clostridia bacterium | reverse complement strand
TCTAATTTTACCAGTAGACACTGTTAAAAAATTAGAGGAGGTGTACGCATAATGTTACCAGAAGAAATTATAATTGCGCCAGTTGTTACTGAAAAAAGTAATGACCAATTACAAGAAGGTAAATACACTTTCAAAGTAAATAAAAAAGCAACAAAAGTTGAAATAGCAAAAGCTGTTGAAAAACTTTTTGAAGTAAAAGTATTAAATGTAAATACAATCACTGTAAGAGGAAAGAAAAAAAGAGTAGGATACCATGTTGGAAAAACATCTGACTGGAAAAAAGCAATTGTCACAATTGATACAAACCCATCAGATGAAACATATCTAACAAAAGGTGGAAAAGAAGTTAAAGTTTCTAGAAAATATAAAGATTCTATTGATGAATTTATGGGAGCTTAATAGATGAATGAAGAAAAAAAGAAATTTTTCCAAACTATACAAGGTAAACTTCCATCTGAAAGACAAATGCGCAATAAACTACCAGGGATATTTAAAAATTTAAAAAAACGATTAGAAGCAGTAAAGGATATAGATACCCAAGGAATAGAAGTTACAAAAGAAATGTTTCGATATATAGAGTTACAGCTAGGACCTAATATAGAACGGTGTTTATTCAATGGAGGATCTAAATTTAAAAGAGTTATATAAAATTTTAAATTTCGAATTAATTAGTTTTATTGAGCAGGCGGAAAAAATAAAACAAAAAGAGTTGGGAGAAAAAGAAAATAGAAAAGAAGAAATTAACGGGAAAGAACCCGGAGAATAAAGAATATCTGTCATGCGGAGCAGGAAAAACATCCGTGAATAAAAAGTAGAGAAGAGGATAATTCAAGAAGAATTATTCAAAATTAATCAAAAACGAGCAGTACAAGGAAATCAAAATTGAAAAACCGCAGATTGTACTTTTGTACATCGAGGATTTTTCAATGAAGATTGACACAGTAATGCGAAGTTTTTCATTAATTTTGCGAGAAAGGAGATAAAATTATGGGTATGAAACACTTCAAACCATACACACCATCAAGAAGAAATATGACAGTTTCAGACTTTTCAGAAATTACAAAGAAAACTCCTGAAAAATCATTACTTGCAAAGAAAAAGAAACATGCAGGAAGAAACTCATATGGAAGAATAACAGTAAGACATCAAGGTGGTGGAAATAGACAAAAATATAGAATAGTAGATTTTAAAAGAAAAAAAGATAACATGGAAGCAACAGTTATCGGAATAGAATATGATCCAAACAGAAGTGCAAATATAGCATTAATCCAATATGAAGATGGAGAAAAAGCATATATATTAGCACCACAAGGATTAAAAGATGGAGATAAAGTAATATCTGGAGAAACAGCAGATATTAAACCAGGAAACTGTATGCCAATTAGCAGTATTCCAGTTGGTACATTAATCCACAACATCGAATTAAATCCAGGACAAGGTGGAAAATTAGTTAAAGCAGCAGGTCAAAGTGCTCAACTTATGGCTAAAGAAGGAAAATATGCACATGTAAGATTACCATCAGGAGAAATGAGATTAATATTAGCTAGATGTAGAGCTACAATAGGTGTAATCGGAAATAGTGATCATGAAAATGTAAAAATAGGTAAAGCAGGAAGAAAAAGACATATGGGAATCAGACCAACAGTTAGAGGATCTGTTATGAACCCAGTAGATCACCCACATGGTGGTGGTGAAGGTAGAGCACCAATAGGACATGCAGGACCACTTACTCCTTGGGGTAAACCAGCACTTGGATATAAGACAAGAAATAAAAAGAAATTATCAAATAAATTTATCGTTAAGAGAAGAAAATAAGATAATTGATATTATAAAATCAAAAATTTCAATGTTCAAATGTGCGAATAGCACAGTCCAAGTAAATCAAATATTGTTTTATAGTGAAAATCATAAGATTTTTGCTATAAAATAAAGAATTAATTTTAAGAATAGGAGGAAAAATTAATGTCAAGATCAAGCAAGAAAAAACCATTTGTAGCACCTGAATTATTAAAAAGAGTAGAAGCTATGAACGAAACAGGAGCTAAAGAAGTTTTAAAGACATGGTCAAGAGCTTCAACAATATATCCACAAATGGTTGGTCATACAATAGCTGTACATGATGGAAGGAAACATGTTCCAATCTATATAACAGAAGAAATGATCGGTCATAAATTAGGTGAGTTTGCTCCTACAAGAACATATAAAGGTCATGCAGGAGAAAAAACAACAAAAGCCGGAAAAAAATAAAATTAAAGATATTTATATGTAATTAAAGAGAAATAATGTAAGAGCATAAATCATAAGATTTAGTACACAAATAAACAGGAAAAGCTTTAGTAAGGATTTTGGGTGTTCATAAATAATTGAATGCAAGCAAATCATAAAGCGATTTCCAGACCTAAAAAAGGAGGTAGAATAAAGTGCAAGAGCAAGAAACAATGGAAAGAAACGAAGCTAGAGCAACACTTAAGTATACAAGAATTTCAGCAAGAAAAGTAAAAATAGTAGCTGATTTAATAAGAGGAAAAGATGTAGATGAAGCTTTAGCAATTGTAAAATTTACACCAAAAGCATCATCAGAAATAATTGAGAAATTATTAAAATCAGCAATTGCAAATGCTGAAAATAATCATGATATGAAACATGAAAATTTATATGTTGCTGAAATATATGCAAATCAAGGTCCAACATTAAAAAG
>CALXJV010000119.1 GCA_944388715.1 uncultured Clostridia bacterium | reverse complement strand
TAAAAGCTTAGTTGCTATGGTTATGTAAACAAAAAACACAAACATTATAAAAAAAGTCTAACATCGAAAAAAATTCTTCTTTCTAAAATCTTGACTTTTTTTCAAAAACGTAATAAAATAATTGACACAAGATAAAGACAAGTAAGAGAAAAAGTAAAATAAAGGTTATCTAAAGAGAGGATTAGCCAGAGGCTGAAAGCTAATCTAGAAAAACATATTTGAAAAACTACCTCTTCAAGTTTTTGGTGAACAAGCCAAACGTGTTAGATACGTTACAATCTACCAATTAAGTTAAAAATAGGATGGAACCGTGTAATAAAAAGCACTCCTATGGATATTTTGATAATGTCCATAGGGGTTTTGTTTTTAAAAAATAAAAAATTTTTGATGTTCACAAGTTATTAAAATAAATTCAAAAATTCAAATGGGCATAGATAAAAGGAGCTTTTAGTTAGAAATTAACTTTCATGACTAATGAGTGCCTTTAAGAAAAATGAGAAAGGGAGGTTTTATTATGTTAAAAATCAAATTAAAAGACAACTCAATAATAGAGGTGGAAAAAGGAACACCAATTATTGAAGTAGCAAAAAAAATAAGTGAAGGATTAGCAAGAAATACAACTTGTGGAGAAGTAAATGGAGAAATAAAAGACTTAAGATATGAACTAAATGAAGATTGTAATCTAGTAATTCATACATTTAATGAAGAAGACTTAGAAGGAAAAAAAGCATATTGGCATACAACATCACATATCATGGCACAAGCAGTAAAAAGACTATTTCCAGATGTTAAATTTGCAATAGGACCAAGTATTGACAATGGATTTTACTATGATTTTGATGTAGAAGAGCCATTTTCAGACGAAGATAAAGAAAAAATAGAAGAAGAAATGAAAAAAATAATAAAAGAAGATATCAAAATAGAAAGATTCTCATTACCAAAAAAAGAAGCATTAGAATTAATGAAAGATCAACCATATAAGCAAGAATTAATTGAAGAATTACCAGAAGGAGAAGAAATCAGTTTCTATAAACAAGGAGATTTTACAGACTTATGTGCAGGACCACATTTAGTAAGTACAGGAAAAGTCAAAGCAGTAAAAATACTATCATCTTCAGGAGCATATTGGAAAGGTAGCGAAAAAAATAAAATGTTACAAAGAATTTATGCAATATCATTTCCAAAAGCAAGTCAACTACAAGAATATTTAGACTATTTAGAAGAAGTAAAACAAAGAGACCACAGAAAAATAGGAAAAGACTTAGAAATATTTATGACACACAAACTAGTTGGGTCAGGACTTCCAATGTATTTACCAAATGGAGCAACAATAAGAAGAATATTAGAAAGATATATACAAGACAAAGAAATAGAACTAGGATATGACCATGTATATACACCATCACTTGCAAATGTAGAACTATACAAAACAAGTGGACATTGGGAGCATTATAAAGATGACATGTTTCCAAGCATGAAATTTGATAATGAAGAAATGGTATTAAGACCAATGAATTGTCCACACCACATGTTAATATATAAAAATAAAATGCACTCATATAGAGACTTACCAATCCGTATAGGAGAACTAGCACATGATTTCAGATATGAAGCAAGTGGAAGTGTTTGTGGGCTAGAAAGAGTACGTCAAATGTGTCAAAACGACGCCCATTTATTTGTAAGACCAGACCAAATAAAAGAAGAAGTAGGAAGAGTATTAAACCTAATAAAAGAAGTATATCAAAAAGATTTTGGATTCCCTGCAGAATCTTTTGAATATAGATTATCACTTAGAGACAAAAATGATAAAGAAAAATATATAGATAATGACGAGATGTGGGAAACAGCAGAAAGTCAATTAAGAGAAATATTAAAAGAACTAAAAATTGATTTCTATGAAGCAGAAGGAGAAGCAGCATTTTATGGACCAAAGATTGATATTCAAATAAAAACAGCATTAAATCATGATGTTACAATACCAACATGTCAATTAGACTTTGCTTTACCAGAAAGATTTGAACTAGAATATATAGGAGAAGATGGAAAAGCACATAGACCTGTAGTCATTCATAGAGCAATCTTAGGATCATCAGATAGATTTATCTCATTCTTATTAGAAGAAACAAAAGGAAATCTTCCAGTATGGATTGCACCAACACAAGTAAAAATATTACCAATTACAGACAATCAACATGAATATGCTTATAAACTAAAAGAAGAATTACAACATAAAGGTATACGTGTACAAGTAGATGATAGAAATGAAAAGACAGGATATAAAATTCGTGAAGCACAACTTCAAAAGATACCATATATGCTAGTAGTTGGAGCAAAAGAAGTAGAAGAAAATGCAGTATCAGTACGTTCAAGAGAAGAAGGAGATATTGGTAAAAAATCAGTAGATGATTTTATAGAAGAAATATTGAAGAAAATAGAAGAAAAAAGATAAAAATGAATGGATGCGTAATTATTGTAATAGGCATAGTAATTTATAAAAAGAAAGAAAAAGTAGTAACACCAAAGTAACATTTTACAACAAAAATTTAAATCCAGTTATTGACACAATTAATATTTTATGGTAAAATAGGTAACTGTAATCCGCTTAGTCAAGGTATATAAATACTAACAAAAAGCGTTAGTTACCTTTTTTAAGGATTAGCGAGTATACAAATAAGGGAGGTGCATTTTAGATGTACGCAATAATTGAAAGCTGTGGA
>CALXJV010000118.1 GCA_944388715.1 uncultured Clostridia bacterium | reverse complement strand
AGTTATCCTCCTTAATCTTCAATATATTTATTTGATGTTTTATCACTAATTTTAGTTGCCGGTACCCCTGCTATAGTACAGTTATCTGGAAAAGATTTATTCACTACTGCATTCGCCCCAATTGCTACATTGTTACCTATCGTAATTGGTCCAAAAATTTTAGCACCTGGTCCTATATAAACGTTATCTCCAATTACTGGTGTTCCATCTTCTCCATGTGATGGTGCATTTCCAATATTAGTACATACATGAATTCTGCAATTTTTCCCTATTCTTGCTTTACCTGATACTACAATAGTTCCCACATGAACTATTGCTAATCCCGGTCCAAAAACATTTATTGGTATTGTCCAATTATATTTATTACATAATCTTAAATGTCTTATCATCAGGAATTTTTTTATAAAATTTTGAATAATGCCTTTTTTGCAATTATAATAATATTCTGTATATCTTAAGCTTTTATAAAATTTAAATCTCCTATCTGCTATTTTATTATACCATTTTCTATTCAATAATCCTGATTGCTTTAAGTCTTGTAAATAGTACTCTTTGTACTCCTTTTTATTCTGTATCACTTGTCTCTTGCTCCTTCTTTTTTAAATATCTTTTTAAATAAATAACATATATTATAGATACAATAATATTTGTAGCTGTTGTTGTAATTGCTGCTCCTAAGACACCAAGTGCTTGAATAAAGAAAATATTACTAATAAAGTTTACTACTACACAACAAGTATTTGTAACAATGTTAATTTTTATTTTTCTTAATGCCGACAAAATGTTAGCACAAGGTGTTTTTAGTGCAGATGTAAAGAACAAACCTATCATCAATACAATATATACTGGAATTGCATCATAATATTGACTTCCAAATAATATCATAAATATTAGCTTTGAAAATAAGACTAAACCTGTACAAATAATGCCAAACCCTAAGATACTATATTTTGTTAAAGTCTTAAAATTTTTCTTTAGCCATTTTGAATCTGTATTATGTTTAATAAAATGAGGCGTAATATAAATAGAAACACAGGTTGACAAAAATGTAAGAGCATGTGGTATTTTAGAACCTACATTATAAGTAGCTATTGCTTCTGGTTCTGCTATCATATAACCTATTAAAAAGGTATCTACAATAAGCATTAAGCCACCAATTGTATTATTTAACTGGCTAGCAATAGCATATTTAAGAAATCCTCTTTTTTCTGCTTTTTGCATCTTTTGTTCTTGAGTAAATTTCTGTTTTAATTTACGAATATATTGATATGTTAAGAAAATACTATATATTAAAATAATAATGCCATATACATATTGAGCTAAAATTGCCCCCATTAACCCCCAAACAACAGAGAAAATAATTAAAACAATGTAAGTAATTGCTGTTGTAAAAATTTGCAATCTAGAGTATTTTTTATTTTGAAAATTAGCTCTTAAAACAACAGATAGTAATCCACTTATTATGGTGATGGTTGGTAACAAAAATAGCATTGGTGTTATTTTTTCTGCTTCTGTCATAGTATATGGATAAAAGTAAGGTGATAATAGTACTAGTAATGCTGTTACAATAGAAGCAACTAAACATGATTTTATAGAATATTTTAATATAGCAGCCTGCTTTTCTTGATTATTTAGATTTTCTGTTAAATATTGTAAAGTAGCTGTTGATATTCCAAAGTCATTTAACAAAAATAACATGGAATAGCAATTATGAATATAGGAATATATTCCATAATCTGATTTAGATAATATTCTAACTAGAATAATACCACCTAATAAAGTAATTACTTTGCTGAATACAGTTGCTAAGAAAATAGAAAAAAATCCTGTTTTTCTTAGCTTATCTATCTTTCTTTTTATTTCTTCCTTTTGTATCATGGCTCTTCCTTTTCCAAAATTTCTACTAATCTTTCTGTCAAATATTCTCTTGTATATTCTTTTATCATTTCTCCTTGTAGAGGTACATCTCTATTTTGATACAACTCTATAATTGTATTTGTTATTTGTTGAATATCATCTTTTGGTATACAGTAAGTGTTTGAAGCATTTTTGCACACAGCAACAATTTCACTATCTTGATTAGCTAATACTAAGATTGGCTTTTGACATCCAATATAATCAAATATTTTTCCTGTCTGTTCACTTTTTTCATTTCCACCAATTACAAGTAGTATACTAGCACCTTTGCAATATTCTAAGGATTCTTGATAAGTTTTTCTTCCTAAAAAAGTGCAAAATTGTTCTACCTTTTCTTTTTTAGCTAATTTTATCACTTTTTCTTCTTCTTGTCCAATATGAACAAAATGAACTAAAAATCCCTGCTCATTTACTTCTTTAATTGCTTTAAAAATATTAGTAGGATCTCTAAAGCCTGCAGAAACGCCAAACTTTCCAGCATATACAATAGAAAAATTTTGAAATTGTTTTGGTACTATTGCACTATAATCTTCCGGATCATATCCATTTGGTATTGTATAAAATTTATCTTTTAAGTTAGGATATTCTTTTTGATATTGATTTGTCATAGTGTCATTTACTGTACAAATTGCAAATGCATTCTCAAAAATTTCTCTTTCCCAAAAACCAATCCATATTTTTTTTAGACATGCTTTCATTTTTCTTAATTTCGTACTAGCATTTATTTTTTGTAATTTCCAAGGATCTCGTAAATCAATTACATAAGGAATATGATATCTTTGATAAATATATGGAGCAATTTTCATTGGTTCAAAAGGTCCCCCTGTTATGAATACCCTATCATAATCTCTTTGTTCTAAGATAGAATCAATTTCTTTTAGCAGTTGCTTATAAAAACCTTTTTCT
>CALXJV010000117.1 GCA_944388715.1 uncultured Clostridia bacterium | reverse complement strand
TATAATTTTCCCATTTTCAACTTTATGTGAGATACTATTTTTTATATCTATATTTCTAGTACATGTTATTATAACTTGAATATCCTTTATATTATTTAGAAATTTAGAAATTCTTTTCTCATCTAGTTCAGACATAAAATCATCTAATAATAATATTGGATATTCTCCTATATCTTCATATATTACATTTAGTTCAGAAAGCTTTAGTGAAAGAATCGCTGTTCTATTTTGTCCTTGAGACCCATATATATTTACAGCCTCATTATTTATATTTATTGTAAAATCATCTCTTTGCACTCCAGCACTTGTATATCCTTTTATATAATCTATTTGCCTATTTTTCTTAAGCTTTTGCAAAAAAGCATCTTTATTAATTAAATCTGATGTATATATTATATCAATGTTTTCATTTGTTATTTCTTTATGTATATTAACTATCTTTTCTTTTATTTTTTCTATGAATTCTTTTCTATATAAAAAAACTTTTTCACCATATACAGCTAATTTTTCATCCCATATTTCAAGCATCTCTTCATTTTGTATTTTTTGTTTTAGAAAATTATTTCTTTGTTCTAGAGTTTTTAGATATAAATTTAAATTAAGTACATAATTAGGTCTAAGCTGTCCTATCATCATATCTAAAAATCTTCTTCTCATGTTTGGTCCACTTTTTAATAAATTAATATCATCTGGTGTAAATATTACTAAATTTATATTTCCTAAAAGTTCACTCAACTTTTTTAGTTTTACATCATTTAAATAAATATTTTTTTTATCGGAAATTTCTACTCTTATTTCTCCATCTCTATCACTTTTATTAAAATGTGTCTGTATTTTTAAAAACTTTTCATCTTTTTTTATCAATTCTTTTTCTTTATTTGTCCTAAAAGACTTTCCAAAACTTGATACAAAAATGCCTTCTAATATATTAGTCTTTCCTTGTGCATTATCTCCATAAAAAATATTTATTTTATTTTCTAAAGAAATTTCTTCTTTTGTATAATTTCTGAAATTTTGCATAATTAATTTATCTATATACATTTTTTCTCCACTTTGTTATCCACAAATTATGCATAATATGTGGATAACTATTATTCATTTTTAAGTCTTATTGGTAATATCATATACTTATAATCTCCTGTTTCTTCTACACTTCTTATAATACATGGAGATATACTTGTACCAAAATCAATAAATACTTCTTCATCATCAATTGACCTTAGTACTTCTAAGAAATATTTAGGATTAAATCCTGCTTCTAGATTTTTTCCTTCTGTTGTTACATATAGTTCTTCTTTTGCATCTCCAGTTTGGTTTGTACAAGATATTGTTATTTTTCCAACATCTATTGTAACTTTTACTGGATATTTTCTTTCTTTTTCAATACTTGATGCTGATATTAAACTTATTCTTTCAAAACAATTTAATATAGCGTTTTTATTTACTCTAACTCTAGTTTCCCATTTTTCAGGAATTACACTTGAATAATTTAAAAATTCTCCATCTAATAATCTTGTTACTATTTTACAATCTTCTATTTCAAATAAAGCTTGATTTTTTGCTATACCTATTTTTACTATATCAAATGAATCTGATAATATTTTATTAATTTCTGTTAGTGTCCTTCCTGGTATTACTGCTGAAAAGTCTGTTGTTTTTGCTTGTAAGAATTTACTTTTCCATGCTAATCTAAATCCATCTACTGCTACTACATTTAATTTATTACTTTTTACTTCAAATAAACAACCTGTAAAAATTGGTCTATTTTCTTCTGTACTTATAGAAAATATTGTTTTTCTTATCATATCTTTTAAAGAATTTTGTTCTATTTCTATTGAATTTTCTACATTTATTTCTGGAAGTTCTGGAAATTCTTCTGGATTCATTGTTGCTAATTTATATAAAGAACCTTCACATTCAATTACTAATAGATTTTTTTCATTTACTTCTATTTTTATTTCTGTATCAGGTAATTTCCTTATAATTTCACTAAACATTATTGCATTTACAACTGTTGCTCCTTGTTCTTGTACATTACAATCTTTAATTAGATATTCTATTCCTAATTCTAAATCATAACATGTTAATTTTATATCATTATCATTTGTTTGAATTAATATTCCTTCTAATATTGGCATTGTTGTTCTTATAGCAACAGCTTTTGTTACGGAATTAAGCGCTTTGAGTATTTTTTCTTTTTCACAAATAATTTTCATAAAAATTTCTCCTTTTCTTATAATAATATAAATATATATAGTAGTAGTAGTAATAGTATATGTGGATTGTGTGGAAAACTCATGTAAAGCCTTACATCCCTACGGAAATAGGTGTGGATAACTCTGTGGAAAACTTTTAAAATTATCCACACAATTCAAAAACTTATCCACATTTTTAGTTATCCACATGTTATCCACATGTTATTCACAGGTACCCTGTGGATAACCAATGCGGCTGTTCCGTAAGAAGAATTAGCTGTTATAAAATGAAACATAAATTTTCCAAACATAAATTTTGTTAATAGCTAATTTTGTTAGATTTTGCAACTAATTGTCGGAAAGTAGTATCTTTTGCACACTTTCCACAATTAATCTGGTATTTGAATTTGTCTTAATTTCTTTTTCAATTTTATTACATGCATGCATTACTGTTGTGTGATCTCTTTTTCCAAAATCAATACCTATCTGTGGAAGGGACATTTGAGCAACATTTCTACATAAATACATTGCAATTTGCCTTGGAAAAGTTACATCATTAGACCTTTTAGACCCTCTTAAATCTTCTGGAGGAATGCTAAAGTACTTCCCTACTACATCTTGAATGTATTCTGATGAAATAACTTTATCTTGTTTTGCTACAATGTCATTTATAGCTCTTTGTGTCATTTCCATTGTTATTGGACTGTTAGTTAAAGATGCTTTTGCAATAAGTTTATTTAATGTGCCTTCTAATTCCCTTATATTAGTATCTACTCTAGTTGCTATTGCAGATAAAATTTCATCATCAATTATAATATTATCTAGTTGTGTCTTTTTTCTAAGTATTGCTAAACGTGTTTCAAAATCAGGGTTAGATATGTCAGCGATTAATCCCCAATCAAACCTAGATTTTAATCTATCTTCTAATAGTTCAATATCTTTAGGTGGTTTATCACTAGAAAGTACTATTTGTTTTCCAGATTCATAAAGTGTATTAAAAGTGTGGAAAAACTCTTCTTGTGTACTTTTTTTATTAGCAATAAATTGTATATCATCTATTAATAGTACATCAATATTCCTATATTTTTCTCTAAACTTTTCTGTAGCTTGGTCTCTTAATGCATTTATTAATTGATTAGT
>CALXJV010000116.1 GCA_944388715.1 uncultured Clostridia bacterium | reverse complement strand
AATGTTATTAAATCTTTTAAGATACTTTGCAAGTCATTTCCCATTACTTTATTTCTAAACCAATTATCTATTATTTGTTCAAATAATAATTTTATCTCAAAATTCGGCAATGCTACTTTATATATTTTATTTGCTAAGTCTACTACTTCTACAACTTTTAAATATCCTGTTCCTAACATTAATCCCCAGATATTGTCTTCGTTATTTTCTATTCCTACTATTACTGTTTCTAAGTCTATTTTTACTTCTATTGTCTCTCCTCTTAATAGTCTTTCGATTTTATCTTTTACTGTAAATGATTTTTTTAATATTAATTTTATTAAATCATTTGAACTTGTATTTACCCAATATTGTTTTAATTGTCTATCTGTTAAATAATTTAGTATACTCCATGGATTATATATTCCTTCCATATTTCCTATTGTATATCCATCATACCATCTTTTTATTTCTTTTTTGTCATCTTCTATTTTAAAGTCTTCTATTACTTTATCCATTTCTTCTTCTGTTATTCCAAAATCATCTGCAAATTCATTATCTAATACTGTAAATACTTTAAAATTATTTGCTCCACTAAATATACTTTCTTTTGCTACTCTTGATACTCCTGTTAATACTGTTTTTTCTAAATATGGATTATCTTTAAATGTTATTCTGTAAAATGCTTTTAGAAAGTTTATTGCCTCTTCATAATATCCTTCTACATATGCTGATTGTATTGGTACATCATATTCGTCTATTAATAATATTACTGGCTTTTCATAATATCTATTTAAATATTCACTTAATTCCTTTATTGCTGTTTTTATTTCATTTTCATTTTCTCTTTCATATAATATATTTTCTATCTTTTCTTTTTCAAATCCATATATTTTATTACTATCTAATAAATAGATATGTTCTTTATACATGTTTAATATCGCTGTCTTTAAACTTAATAACATATTTTCATATGTATTTTCAGCAACATCTTTTAATGTTAAATATATTACTGGATAATATCCTAATTTTGATGTGTATTTTTCATCTTGTAACATTATCTTTAATCCATTAAATAAGTCTTTATTATCTTGTCTACAATCAAAATAATATTTTAACATGCTCATATTTAATGTCTTTCCAAATCTACGTGGTCTTGTTATTAATATTACTCCTGATTGATTTTCTATTATATCTTTTATAAACATTGTCTTATCTATATAGTAATTATCTCTGTTACGTAACATCTTAAAATCACTAATACCTATTCCGATTCCTGTCATTCAATCTCACCTCTTTCTACTGAATTTTATCATATCAAATTATTAAAATCAATATCTTGTAAGAACAAATCGGGAAGCCTTAAAGTTTATATTAATTTTATCTTTCCTCGTTGGCTTTCCGTAAATTTGTTCTGCGCCAATTTTACTTTAGTAAAATTGTGTGCAACCGTTAGAGCGAAGCGACTTTTCTACAATAGGAAAGTATTACTTTCCTATTGTAGAACAAATCAGAAGGCATTAATTTTATAGTTTTGATAGCATATCTTTATATTTTTCCAATTTTGCTTTTTCTTCATCAATCTTACTTTGCGAAGCTTTATTCATAAATCCTGGATTTGATAACATTTTTTCACATCTTGCTACTTCTGCTTCTAGTCTTTTCCTTTCTGCATCTAATCTCTTTTTCTCTTCTTCCAAATCTATCAATCCTTCTACTGGGATAAATACTTCTACTCCATCTGTAATAATTTTGATTGCGTCTTTTGGTATATTTGTATAGTCGTTTTGTATAATTACTTCATTTGCAAATCCTAATTTTAATAAGATATTCTCTGCTTCTTTTAATTCTTTTTCAAATTCTTGGCTTACAATAATCAATTTAGATTTTTTGCTTGGATGTATATTTTTTGTATTTCTAACATTTCTGATTTCCACAATGATTTCTTTTATTTTTTCCATCATAGTTTCTTCTTTGTCAAATACAAATTTTTCTCTTATTGTTGGCCATTTTGCTACAATGATATCTTCTGTGCCAAAACAAATTAAGTTTTTATAAATTTCTGCTGTTACAAATGGCATAAATGGATGTAATAGCTTTAAGCATGATCCAAATACATGGTTTAATATATCACTGACAGCAATTTTTGTATTTTCATCATCACTATATATACGTGATTTTACCATTTCTATATACCAATCGCAAAATTCATTCCAAATGAAGTTGTATATTTTGTCTAGGGCAACTCCTAAGTCATAATTTTCCATATTTCTTGTAACGTCAGCTACTAATTTATCAAATTTGTTTAATATCCATTTATCCTCTATTTTTAGTAAATCTGGATTATATGTTTTATTTTTTTCATATACCTCATAGCAAAATTCTCTTACTTTTTCTTCATCTGCTAAATTATTTATGATGAATTTACCTGCATTCCAAATTTTATTCGCAAAGTTTGATGCTTGGTCTAATTTCTCTGGCATATATCTGATGTCATTTCCCATAGTTGTTCCTGATACTACTGCAAATCTTAAATTGTCTGCTCCATATTCATCAATGATTTCTATTGGGTCTATACCATTTCCTAATGTTTTTGACATTTTTCTTCCTTGACTGTCACGTACCATTCCATGAATTAATATATCTTTAAATGGTGCTTGCCCTGTAAATTCTAGTCCTTGTGACATCATTCTTGATACCCAAAAAGTTATTATATCAAATCCTGTTACTAATACATTTGTTGGATAAAATGTCTTATAATCCTCAGTTGTAGTGTCTGGCCAACCTAAAGTTGAAAATGGCCATAATGCTGAACTAAACCATGTATCTAAGGTATCTTCATCTTGGTGTAATTTTGTACTACCACATTTTTCACATTTTTCAGGTGCTTTTTTTGCAACATTTATATGTCCACATTCTTCACAATAATATGCTGGTATTTGATGTCCCCACCATAATTGTCTTGATATACACCAGTCTTGTATGTTTTCCATCCAGTTAAAATATGTTTTTTCATATCTTTTTGGAACAAACTTAACATCATCATTTCTAACTGCTTCTATTGCAGGTTTTGCAAGTTCTTCCATTTTTACGAACCATTGCTCTGAAACTCTTGGTTCTATTGTTGTTTTACATCTTTCACATTTTCCAACATTGTGAGTATAGTCTTCTGTTGAAACTAACGCTCCTAGTTCTTCTAATCTTTTTACTATAATAGGTCTTGCCTCTATTGCTGTCATTCCTTTTACTTCTGGCATTAAATCTCCCATTATTGTTTTATTATCAAATACTTCTATAAATTCAAGATTATGTTTAAGACCTGCTTGATAGTCATTAGGGTCATGTGATGGTGTTATTTTTACACAACCTGTTCCAAATTCTTTTTCTACAAATTCATCTGCAATTATTGGTATTTCTCTATTTACAATAGGAAGTATACAAGTTTTTCCTATAATATCTTTATATCTTTCATCATCAGGATGAACTGCAACAGCTGTATCTCCAAGCATTGTTTCTGGTCTTGTTGTTGCAATTTCTACATATCTTTCTTCACCTTTTATTTTATATCTTAAATGCCATAGGTGTGATGCTTCTTCTTTGTATTCAACCTCTGCATCAGAGATTGCAGTATTACAATTTGGACACCAATTAACCATTCTTGTTCCTTTATATATATATCCATCATTATATAAATTAATAAATTCCTCTAAAACTGCAT
>CALXJV010000115.1 GCA_944388715.1 uncultured Clostridia bacterium | reverse complement strand
GAATATGCAGATGATGGGTATACAGGTACAAATTTTAATAGACCAGGATTTCAGAAAATGTTAAAAGACATAGAAGATGAAAAAATAGATTGTATCATAACAAAAGATTTATCAAGATTTGGAAGAGATCACATAGACACAGGATATTATTTAGAAAGATATTTGCCAGCAAATAATATAAGGTACATAGCAATTGGAGACAATGTAGATACAATAAAACCAGATGGTCTGCAATTTTTAACTTTTAAACTAAGTTTTAATGATTATTATGCACAAGACATATCGAATAAAATAAAAAGTGTAAAACAAAGAAAAATCGAAAAAGGAGAATATCAAGCAGGAATACCACCATATGGATACAAAAAAGATAAAGACATAAAAAATCATCTAGTGCCAGATAAATATAGTTCAAAAGTAGTAAAAGAAATATTTGATATGTATGTAAACAAAGGAATGTCAACAATAAAAATAGCAGATGAATTAAATAAAAGAGAAATAGAACCACCAGCTGTATATTTAAAAATTCCAACATATATAAAAAAACAAAGTGTAAATCCAGGTGGAAAATATGTATGGCTAAGAGCACAAATAGGAAAAATTTTAAGGAATGAAGTATATATAGGAAATGTAGTAGGAAGGAAATTTCAAAAAGTAAGCCATAAAATAGCAAAAGTGAGATGCACTAAAAAAGAAGAACATATTATTTTACAAAATATGCATGAACCTATTGTAGATATTGATATTTGGAATAAAGCACAAGAAAAATTAAATGGATATACAAAAGTGAGAAATAGAAAATATGATCATCCACTAAAAGGAATAATTTATTGTGGAGAATGTGGAAATAAAGCAACTTTAAGATGTAGAGAAGAAAAAAGAAAAGATGGAAAAATATGGAGAGCAACATATTTTATTTGTTCTAAAAGAAATAATTATACAGGACTTTGTGATTGTAAACAAATATCAGCAAAGTTAATTGAAAATATAGCAATAGAGGAATTAAGAAAAGAAATTATAAAAATAAACTTTTCAGAAGAAAAAATCAAAAAAATATATGAGGAAGCTAAAAAAGAAGCAAATAGTAAGGATAATTTGTTAAAGGCAGAATTAACAGAATTACAGACAAAATTAGAAAAAGTAGAAAGAAATATTGAAGAAGTTTATCAAGATAAGATAAATAAATTAATACAGGTAGAAGATTTTAAAATTATTTATGAAAAAAAACAAAAAGAAAGAAATATGATTTTAGATAAAAAGAAAAAAATAATAAAAGAATTAGATGAAAAAGAAGAAGTAATATCAGAAAAAAATTTAAAAGATATTATTAAAATAACAGATGAATTTCTAAAAATGGAACAACCTGAAAAAACAGTGTTTGAAAGATTAATAAAAAAAATAGAATTTGATAAAGAAAAAAACATAAAAATTATATTTTCATTTTTTATGTAAAAAAATACTAAAAACTTGAGATATAGATAGTTAAAATAAAAACAAAGCTAAGTTTGTTTTTATCAATAAGCTATATATCAAGTTTTTTTATTTTTGTAAATTTACAACATAATATTACAAAAAAATATAAAATATGTTATAATAAAACAACTATAAATAAAGAAAGGATGAAAATGAAAATCTTAGAGAATTATAAAGAGTATGTAAGTAAATTTACAAAATTATTAAAAAATAATTTTATATTTATAATAGGTACAATTTTATTAGTTTATAAGGGCTTGTTATTAAATTATCTTTTGAAATTAAATATCGAAATAGAAGTTGTATTATATACAATTGTAGCATCTTTATTAATTATGTGTCCTACAATTAATAATAGAAAAAAATTTAGTTATATATACTTAAACATTATATATATGATAGTGACTCTTATTATATATGCTAATTTCCTTTATTATAGCTATTCTACAAACTTCTTATCATTTTATCAAATAGGAAATTTAAGATATGCTAAAGAGATAGGAAATGGAATAACATGTATCATTAATGTTAAAAACTTCTTTTTATTCTGGTTTGACAATATAATACTAGTATTATTAAGTATATTAATTTATAAAAAGACTGAAAAAACAGTTTATCACAATACTAAATTGAAAATAATATTAATTTTGATTATTTTATTACTCAATATTTTTATTATAAGAGAAAAAATAAATGATATATATACATCAAAAGGGTATAATAAATCATTAATTGTTCAAGGAGCTTCAATTTATTATTATCATTATGAAGATGCTAAAGATTATTTCTCTAATATGTTTATAAATGAAAAAGTCGATGAAGAAAAATTGAAAGAAATATATGAAGAAAATATAAATGAAAAAGTAGCAGAAACAAAATATACAGGAATTGCAAACGGAAAAAATGTTATTATTTTACAATTAGAAAGTTTAAATGAATTTGTTATAGGTAAAACGATTAATGGAAAAGAAATAACACCAAATTTAAATAAATTTTTTAGTGAGAATATTTATTGTAGTGATATGTATAATCAAGGACTTGGAACTACAGCAGATTCAGAGTTTGAAATGGAAAATTCAATGTATCCATTAGAAAATGGATATGTATTTCAAAAATATTATAACAATACATGGTCAGATATTTATACAACATTAAGAAAACAAGGATATCATACATCATTTATGCATCCAAATACAAGTACATTTTGGAATAGAGAAGAAGTATATAAAACTGGATATCATATAGATGAGTACAATGATATTGATAAATTTCCAGATATCGAAGCGGCAGGAGAATTTTATTCAGATGAGGGATTTTTTGAAGAAGCTGTTAAGATAATGAATTCATATGAAGAAAATTTTTGTACAACTATGGTAAGTGTAACAACACATATTCCGTTTTATTTAACTGGTATTTCAAATTTAGAAGATAAGGTGACAATAACACAAGAAGATATGGCAGGATATGAGGAGGAAGTCTTTAGAAATTACTTGATATCATGTAATTTTGTTGATTATGCATTTGGAAAATTTATAGAAGATTTAGAAGAAACTGGATTATTAGAAGAGAGTATTCTTGTAGTATATGGAGATCATGGTGCAGGACTTACAAGCACAAAAGAAATAAAGCAATTATATGAAGAAAATGGAATTGAATATACAGAGTTTGAAAATTATATTAAAGATGTACATATTCCTTTTGGCTTAAAGATACCAGGTGTAGACGAAAATCTTACATTAGAAAAAGCTGTATCAAAAATTGATATTAAGCCAACAATTTTAGATTTATTAGGCGTAGAAGATGATTTCTCAATAGGACATACTATATTTTCAGATAAAGATTATTCTTTTATAAAAGGATTAGGTTATGTTACAAGTCGATATTATTGTATTAATGATAGATATTATGATAGAGAAACTTTAGAGGAAATAGAAGAAGATGAGGAGTTAGGAAGATTATCTCAAAAAATGGAAAATGAAATTTATTTATCAGATACGATAATAAAAAATAATTTGATGATAGAAAAGTAAAAAATATATTTTGGAGTACAGTTATGGAAAATGATGAAAAATTTATAATGTTGATGTGACAAATTATAATACTAAGATAAAGGTTATTCCATATAATATATGTGCAAAATTTTTTGGATTTAAGGAAGAAGAGCTATTTGAAATGGAAAAAACTGATTAATAGATAAACGAAAATAGAATGGAGGCTCAAAATATTGTATAAAAAAGTAACAAGAGAATTAAAAGGAAAAAGCTTAATAGAAGATTTAAATGATTACACAGTAGTAGATATTGAAACAACAGGTATGAACTGGAAATTTTGTAATATTTTAGAGGTAAGTAGTCTAAAAATTAGAAATAAAAAAATTGTAGATGAATTTTCAGAATTAATAAATCCACATGAGCCTATACCATATTTTATAAGAAATTTAACAGGTATAACAAATGAAATGGTATGTAATGGTTCTGAATTAGAGGATGTTTTAATTAGATTTAAGGATTTTTTGAAAGATGATATTAT
>CALXJV010000114.1 GCA_944388715.1 uncultured Clostridia bacterium | reverse complement strand
TATGTAAGTGTAATAAAAGTACAGATAACGGCAGAAAAGAAATGGATAAATCTAATATTTATATATGGCTTAAGTGAGAAAATAGGAAAAGAGAATTTGTAAATAAAATAATAAAAGAGTCAAAATCACTGAAAGAGAAAGTCTATTTATGGTTTTATCAGATAGCGAGAGGAATATATAATATACTGTCATATGCAAGGACGGGAATAAGAGGTTGGGAAGAAATAAGAAAAACAAAAGTATATGATGGTCAACTTTCTCTGTTATAAAACTAATTCCATAAAATGGTAATAGCCTAATTTTTGATTAGGTTTATTAATTGAAGTTAAAACAATAGAAATTAGTAAAAAAACACTAATAATATACATATTTTACCAATTCTATTGTTTTTATAAAATCAGTTTTTTAAAATACCGAAACTTAAATTAAAATAGTATTGCTATTTTACTATGAATATAGTAAAATAAAAACATCAAGAAATAGGGAGTGGTTAAAGTGAAAAAACTACCATATGGAATAAGTGATTATGAAAGCTTAGTAGAAAATAATTATTATTATGTAGATAAAACAATGTATATAGAAAAATTAGAGAACTTAGCAGAAAGATATATAATGTTTTTACGCCCAAGAAAATTTGGAAAAACATTATTTACAAGTACTTTAGAAAATTATTATGATATATTAAAAGAAGAAAAATTTGAAAAATTATATGGAGAAACATATATAGGAAAAAATTCAACAAAATTAAAGAATAGTTATTATATATTAAAGTTTAATTTTTCGGGAATAAATACTAGAAACGAAACAACAACAATGGCGAGTTTTCAAAGAGAAATTGCATCTTCAATAAGAGTATTTGTAGAAAGATATGGTTTAAACTTTTATGTAAATGAAGAGAGCGAGCCAGAAGATATATTAGATAACTTATTAAAAGCATTTTTGATACAAAAAAAAGATAAAAAGATCTATGTAATAATAGATGAATATGACCACTTTGCAAATGAACTACTAGGATTTAATACAAATCATTTTAAAAGTCTTGTATCAAAAAATGGACAAGTGAGAAAATGGTATGAAATACTAAAAAAAGGAACAGAAAATGTAGTAGACAGAATATTTATAACAGGAGTAGCTCCGATAACACTAGATAGTTTAACATCAGGTTTCAATATAGTTACAGATATAACTCAAGATGAAAACTTTAATGAAATGATGGGCTTTACAGAAAAAGAGTTGGAGAAATTAATGGAAGAGCAAAATATTAAAGGAAAGAAAAAAGAAGAACTATTACCAATAATGAGAGAAAATTATGATGGATATAGATTTTCATTATATGGAAAAGAAAAAATGTATAATTCAAATATGTGTTTATATTTTTTAAATAGATATGGAAGATTTAATAGGATTCCAGCGGAATTAATAGATGTAAATATAGCAAGTGATTATAGTAAACTAGGGAAAATGTTAGATTTATGCAAAGGAGAAGAAAGAGAAAAAATAATAGAAAAAACAGTATCAGGAGAAGGGATAATAAGTGAAATAAGACAAAAATTCAATCCAGCGATGGAATTTACAGAAACAGATTTAGTATCAATGTTATATTATCTAGGATATCTAACAATAGCAGGAGAAGTATTTGAAAAACCAGAATTAAAAATACCAAATAAAGTAATGAAAGAATTATATTCAGAATACTTTATGGAAATACTAAAAAAAGCAACAGATTTACAGGTGACAGAAAATGACTACAATGAAATGTTAAGTGAAATAGCCCTAGAAGGAAAAATAGACAAAATAGTAGAGATGACAGAAAAATATCTAAAAAATTTGTCAAATAGAGATTATATGCAATTTAGTGAAAAATATATAAAACTAATATTTTATTGTATAGCAATGAATTTAAAAATATTCAGACTAAAGTCAGAAATGGAAGTACAAAGAAAATATCCAGACATACTGTTGATTCCAAAAGATAGAAGTAAAGGATATAAAGGAGTAATGATAGAATTTAAATATTTAAAAAAAGGAGAAGAAAATAAATTAGAAGAAAAACAAAAAGAAGCGAGAGAACAGATAAAAGAATATGGAGAATTTGAAGAAATTAAGGAGTTAGAGAATATCTATAAATATACAGTAGTAGCAGTAAATGATAACATACATGTAGAAGAAGTATAATCTTAAGTAATAATATGTTTATTCAGAATTTATTTAAGATTAGATAGTGTAAAAGAAAGAGGATTTAAAAATATAACAAAAATGGTTGTACACAAATTTTACTTACATAAAATTTGGCACGCGAACAAAGACGCGACATGTCAGCTAACTACAATGATAATATATTGAAATCATGTCGCTTTTGTTCTTATATATTAGGAAATAAAATTCTAAAACCCAATAATATCATTATAAATCTCAATTGCAAATTTATCTGTCATACCAGAAATATAATAAATGATACATTTATAAAAATCTTTTTCATTTTTAAAATCAAAAATAACATCATTAATAAGCTTTAATTCATTTCTATTTCCCAAATCATAATAATTAGATAAGAAACCAAAAAAGCTATCATAAAGTTTTAAAGAAATTTTAGATAATTTACTTTTTAAAGTATTTACTGTATTTTCCTTATCATAACAAACTTTTAAAGTATCATAAATTTCATTTAATACTAAATCAAAATATTTCATTGATGGCTGAACTCTATCTGAAAAATATATATTTTGGTAATTAAATTCTTTAATCTGATTTAACAAATCAAAAGCTTCTGGTGAAAAACGTAAACCAACATTAGGAGAAGAATTTTTAGCCAAATCACAAACTAGGTAATTTATAATAGCAGTATTATTAATTTTCTTTTCAGGTAAATCATAATGCAATAACTTATACAATTTGTCTAAATGTTCATCAATAATTCCCAAACTAATAGCATCTTCAATGTCTCTACCAATATAAGAGATTTTATCAGAAATCTTAACAATACAACCTTCCCAAGTATATGGTGAATACTGATTAGGCTTTTCATAATTAGATAAATCGATAAATTCATTTCTAGGTTTTAAACAATTTTCATCTATTTCTCCACAATGAGAGATTATTCCATCTCTAACAGCATAAGTAAGATTTAAATTATCCTTAAATTGTTCTTTATTTTGCAATAATTCTATGTAATCTACAAATTCTAATCCATTTTTTTCATGCCAAAAGGTACAGCCTAAATCCCTTTCAGAAATTTTTGACAAAATTCTTTCTCCGGCATGACCAAAAGGACTATGACCTATATCATGAGCAACAGCAATTGCTTTTGTCAATTCTGTATTCAATCCCAAATAACTTGCAAGTGTATAACTTATAGATTCTACATGTGAGACGTGTTCACTTCTAGTACAGATATGATCACTTTCAGGAGAAAAAAATACCTGTGTTTTATGTTTTAATCTCCTATATGCAGTACAATGAATAATCCTTGTATAATCTCTATCAAAAACAGAACGTATATCATCTGGGCTAGTTGGTAGAGGCTTTTTTCTTTGTATAATATTTTCCCAATTTGGATTATCTGGATTAGAAGCATAATCTTTAAATAAATATTTCATAATAAAATTCAATCCTTTCATTATTAATTTTTATATGTAAATAGATTATTTTTTTGTATTTAATGGACTTAATTATAACATATGTCAGATTAGGTTCGCAACTTATAAATTTTGTTTTTAATTTTACTTTTAAAATTTTTGCAGGATAAAAAATGAACCATTTTTTATAAAACTTAAAACAATTGAAGGAACTTGATCGTATGTCTTAAAAATATAAAAAATGTAAAATTAGAAAATAATTTATTTATTCTCTTAGAAATAACTAGAAATGATTTCCAACAAATAACCGAAAATAAATCCCACAAATGACCGAAAAATATTTACACAAATAACCCAGTAATAACGAATAAAAAAGTATAAAACAAAAAACATAGTAAAATCAATAAAAATTTGCTATGTTTTTTTGGAAAA
>CALXJV010000113.1 GCA_944388715.1 uncultured Clostridia bacterium | reverse complement strand
ATACTGAGATGCGAAAAAATATATAAAAATAATTAATAAAATTATTGATTTTTCAAGAAAAAATTTTTTATTCGTTATCACTGGTTCTAAAAATTTTCTATTGAAGAAAAAGTAAAAATATGGTACAATGAAACCGTATTGGATTTATTAATAATATAAGGAGAATAGTATGCCAAAGTTTTTTGTGACAACAGATCAAATAAAAGAAGAAACAATATCAATACAAAATGAAGATGTAAATCATATAAAAAATGTTTTAAGAGCTAAAATTAATGATAAAATAGACATATGTGATTATAATACATCTAAAAATTATATTTGTGAAATAGTAAAAATAGAAGATAAAAAAATAGAATGTAAAATTATTAAAAAAGTAGAATCTAATGTAGAGTCAAAAATAAAAGTAAGTATATTTCAGGGGTTACCTAAAGCAGATAAAATGGAATTGGTGATACAAAAATCAGTTGAATTAGGAGCTTTTGATATAACACCAATTGAGATGAAAAGATGTGTAGTAAAATTAAATGAAAAAGATAAAACAAGAAAAATACAAAGATGGCAAAAAATATCAGAAACTGCTGGAAAACAGTCAGGAAGAGATATAATACCACAGATAAATAATATAATAAATGTAAAAAAATTATGTGAAAAATTTGGGGAATATGATTTAATATTAGTAGCCTATGAAAATGAAAAAGAAAATACTTTAAAACAAGAATTAAAGAAAATAAAAAATATAAAAAAAGAAGAAATAAAAATTGCTATAATAATAGGTCCAGAAGGTGGAATAGATAATGAAGAGATAGAGCAATTTAAAAGTTACAATGCAAAAATAATTACATTGGGAAATAGGATATTAAGAACAGAGACAGTTGCTTTAAATATGTTAAGTATAATCATGTATGAATTAGACAGTTAATACAAAAAATAGATTTCATTTAAAAATTTACTTGAACAACTAAGAAGGGATGATATAAAAAATGAAAAAAGAAAAAATAAAGCAAAAAAATGAAAATACATTAGAAGAAAACTCAGTTGATAATAAAAATAATATAATGGAAGATGAAGAAAAGTTAAATATAGATGAAAAAATATTAGAAAGAGAAATGATAAAAAAACGTATTCCAAAAGAAGTATCTCAAGAAATATTAAAAAAAATATTTAAAAATTTAATAATAGCTATTGTTGTAATGATATATTTTATTTCTATAAATATATTATATACTAAATTGGACTTAGAAAAAATGGAAAGAATAACTCAATTGTTTTCAGGAGTATTCATATTATCAGGTCTTATAGTTTTAGAAATAGCTTATAAAAAAGATAGTGGAACTTTTACATTAACAGCAATAGAATTATTAGTGTTATCAATGCATGCGTTATTTATTAATCATGTTATAACAATATATGATTTCGATTTCAGAGTGTATTTATTAACATCATCATATATTTTTGCTATATATTATGTATTAAAATCAATAGTTATATATACAAAAGCAAGAATGAAATATCTAAAGAGTCTAAGTGATGTATCAGAGATAGTAAAAGATGAGCCGATAATTAAAGAAGCCAAAAAAAGAAAAAATAAAGAAGAATTATTTGATAGAGTAGAAAAAATGAAAATTAAGCAAGAAAGAAAGAAAAATACAGAGACTAAGAAAAAAGACGTAAAAAAAAGTAATACTACAAAAAAGAAAGAAGAAGTTGAACAATCAGAAGAAAACCAAATGAAACCAAAACCAAAATCTAAAAGAGGAAGAAAGAAAAAAGTGGAAACAGAAACAAAAAAATGATAGCCGGAAAAAAATCGGGTTTATAGGCTAACCATTAAAAACCTAAATATAAATAATAAGGAATGTAGTAAAAAATGATTAAAAGTATGACTGGTTATGGAAAATCAAACATAACAAAAAATTTAAGAGAATATCAAGTAGAAATAAAAAGTGTTAATCACAGATATTTAGATATCTCAATAAAAATGCCAAGAAGTTTAAGTTATTTAGAAGAGGAAATAAAAAGAATAATTTCAGCAAAATTAAGTAGAGGAAAAGTAGATGTATTTATTACTTTTAACAATAATTCATTAGAAGGAAGAGATATAAAAATAAATACAGAAATAGCTAGAATGTATATAAAAGAATTAAAAGAATTAGCAGAATCAGAAGGAATAATAGCAGATATACCAGTAACTGAAATATCTAAATTACCAGATGTTTTAATAATTCAAACAAATCAAGATGATGAAACTATAAAAAATGAATTAACAGAAGTAACTCGGTAATGCAATTGATAATTTATTAGTAATGAGAAAGACTGAAGGTGAAAAAATAGCACAAGATTTAAATGAGAGAATAAATGAAATAGAGGAAAAAGTAAAAAAAATATCTTCACTTTCTACTGGACTTATTGAAGATTATGTAGTAAAATTAAGTACAAGAATAAAAGAATTATTACAAGATAAAGAAATTGATGAGTCAAGATTAGCTCAAGAAGTTGTTATCTATGCAGATAAATGTTCTATACAAGAAGAAGTGACTAGATTAAATAGCCATATATATCAATTTAGAGAACTATTAAATTCAGATACTGCTGTAGGTAAAAAGCTAGACTTCATGATTCAAGAAATGAACAGAGAGACAAATACAATAGGTTCAAAAGCAAATAATTTAGAAATAACAGATGAAGTTATAAACATAAAAACACAATTAGAAAACATAAGAGAACAAGTACAAAATATAGAGTAGGAAAGGATTGATAATATGCAATTAGTAAATATTGGATTTGGAAATATTGTATCAGCAGAAAGAATTGTAGCAATAGTTAGCCCAGAGTCGGCTCCAATAAAAAGATTGATACAAGAAGCAAAAGATAATAAAACAGCAGTAGATGCAACATATGGTAGAAGAACAAGAGCAGTTTTGATTATGGATTCAGGACATGTAATATTGTCAGCGGTTCAACCAGAAACTGTTGGAGGAAGAATTGATAAAGATATTTCACAAGAAGAAAACTAAGTTTCATTTATATAGTCATTTGATAGCTTTAATTAAGTAAATATAAATGTTATAAATAGAGAATTATTAGAAAGGAAATGGTTAAGATGATAGTAAAACCAAGTGTTTCAGAATTACTTACAAAAGCCAATAATAGATATGAATTAGTAATTGCAACAGCAAGAAGAGCAAGACAAATTGCAGCAGGTGCTACACCATTAGTAGATACAAAAGAAGAGTCACCAGTAACGATTGCTGCTATTGAGATTGCAGAAGGGAAGGTTTCAGTGGAATGTTAGTAATATTATCTGGAGTAGCAGGAGCAGGAAAAGATACAATAAAAAAAGAACTAATAAAAAGAATGGAAAATGTAGAATCACTTCCTTCTTATACATCAAGACCAATGCGTGAAGGAGATGTAGAAGGAGGAACTTATCATTTTGTTTCAAAAGAAGAATTTGAAAAAATGATAGAAAATAAAGAATTTTATGAATTCGATATTCATCATAATCATTATTATGGAACTTCTAGAAAATTATTAAATGATAAGATTAAAAGTGGAAAAATTATTGTAAAAGATATTGATGTTAATGGAACAGAACATTTAATAGAATTACTAGGAAATGATACAAGAGTTGTTACAATCTTTTTGCGTGTTCCAAAGGAAGAATTAAGACATAGATTAGAAAATAGAGTAGACAAGCCAAGCCCACAAGAAATTATATTGAGGCTAAATCGTTTTGATTATGAAGAATCTAGAATTAATTTATATGATTATGTCTTAAAAAATAATGATTTAGAAAAAACAGTACAAATAATTATGACAATTATAGAAAATGAATTAAGATTAGAGCGACTTGTGGGGGAATTTTCATGAATGATAAAATTATAATAAAAGGTGCAAAAGAACATAATTTAAAAAATATAAATTTGGAAATACCAAGAGACAAATTAGTTGTAATAACAGGTCTTTCAGGTTCAGGAAAATCTAGTTTAGCATTTGACACATTATATGCAGAAGGGCAAAGAAG
>CALXJV010000112.1 GCA_944388715.1 uncultured Clostridia bacterium | reverse complement strand
AAAAATATAGGGTTATACAAGATAAAGAATATATATCTGATTTTGATGAACTATTAAAAGAAACAAAGAAGTTAGAAGGCGGACAGGAAGTTTAATAAAAATTATAACTGTCTAAATCAGAATCAACCAGAAGGGATATCAATGGCAGTACCTATGAAAAATGGAGGAATGAAAAAAAGTAAAGTAATATTTTTAGTAATCATGTCTGGAATTACTACGGGAATAGGAGCTTTTGTAGGAGCAATCATAGGAGGGATATCAGAAGGGGTAATTGCTATTTGTCTAAGTTTTGCAGCAGGAGCCATGTTATATATAATCTCGCGGAGAATTATTGCCAGAGGCAAATAGCCTATATCATGGAAGAATGACAGCAATAGGAAATATATTAGGATTTATATTAGGATTTTTTGCAATGACAATATAAATTATGTAGAGATAAAAAAATGCATATTAGAAAAATTAAAAAGTGCATATCAAAAAAGTTAAAAAATGTATATCAAAAAGTTTAAAAAATGCATATCAAAAAGTTTAAAAAATGCATATTGGTTATTGAAAAAGTAAAAAAATATGATAAAATAGTTGAAAAATCAATAGGATTTTATATATGAAAAAGGAGAATAAAATGGAAAATATTTTACAAGGATTAAATGATAAACAATATGAAGCCGTAGTAAATACGGAAGGACCATGCTTGGTCATTGCAGGAGCTGGAAGTGGAAAGACAAAAGTACTAACACATAAAATAGCATATTTAATAGGAGAAAAAGGAGCAAAACCCTGGGACATCTTAGCAATCACATTTACAAATAAAGCAGCAAACGAAATGAAAGAAAGAATAGCAAACTTAGTAGGAGATGACGCAAAAGACATATGGATGGGAACATTCCACTCAATATGTGTGCGAATATTAAGGAGATTTATAGATAGAATAGGATTTGATACTTCATTCATTATATTTGACACATCAGACCAAAGAAGTCTAGTAAAAAACTGCATGAAAGATTTAGCAATAGATGACAAATTATTTAATGATAGAAGTGTATTATCAGAAATAAGTAATGCTAAAAATGAAATGTTAGAACCAGCACAATATACGGCAAGAAGTAATGGAGACTTCAGAAAAGAGAAAATAGCAACAATATATGAACTATATCAAAAAAGACTAAAAGAAAATAATGCAATAGATTTTGATGACATAATAAATTATACAATAAGAATATTAATGGAAAACCCAGATATATTAGAATATTATTCAAACAAATTCAAATATGTATTAGTAGATGAATATCAAGATACAAACAAAGCACAATTTACACTTGTTACACTATTTGCATCTAAAAATGGAAACATAACAGTAGTTGGGGATAATGACCAAGGAATATATAGTTTCAGAGGAGCTGACATTTCAAATATTCTAAATTTTGAAAGAGACTTTCCAGGAACAAGAATAATAAAACTAGAACAAAACTATAGATGTACAGGAAACATATTAAAAACTGCCAATAGTGTTATAAAAAACAATGAAGTAAAATACAAAAAAGAATTATGGACAGAAAATGAAGAAGGAAATTTACCACAAGTATATCAAGCAGATAATGAATATGATGAAGCAACATATATAGTAACACAAATCGAGCACCTAAAAAGAGAAGAATATTATAAATATTCTGACTTTGCAATATTATATAGAATGAATACACAATCAAGAGCGATAGAAGATATTTTAAGAAGAGAAAACATACCATACAAAATCGTTGGAGGATTAAAATTCTATGAAAGAAAAGAAATAAAAGATATTATTGCATATTTAAGACTTATACAAAACAGCTCAGATAATCTAAGTTTAAGAAGGATAATCAATGAACCAAAAAGAGGAATAGGAAAAACAAGCTTAGAAAAAATAGAATTATTAGCAGAACAAAACGAAACATCAATGTATGAAATAATAAAAAATGCAGACCAATATGGACTAAATAGAGTATTTCTAAACTCTAGAGAATTCATAAATGTAATAGAAGAACTAAAAAATAAAAAAGATGATATGACAATATCAGAATTAATAAAAGTAACATTAAAGAAAACAGGATATACAAAATCATTAGAAGATGAAAAAACAATAGAAGCAGAAAATAGAATAGAAAACTTAGAAGAATTTTTGACAGTAGCAATAGAATTTGAAGAAGAAAATGCGGAAAACACATTAAGCCAATTCTTAGAGGGAATAACACTATCATCAGATATAGACAATGTAGAAGAAACAGAAGAATCAGTAACACTTATGACATTACATAGTGCTAAAGGACTAGAATTTCCAACAGTATTTCTAGTAGGAATGGAAGAAGGAATCTTCCCAGGATATAAATCAATATCAGAGCCAAAAGAACTAGAAGAAGAAAGACGATTATGTTATGTAGGAATAACAAGAGCAAAAGAACATCTATATTTAACATGTAGCAAACAAAGAACAATATTTGGATCAACAAGCTATAACCCAGTATCTAGATTCTTAAAAGAAATACCAGAAGAATTATTAGAAGGATATAAAGACGCATTTGGAGAAGAAGATGCAAATAAAAATGGAATGTTTAAAGACTCAAATTATACTTGGACATACGGAAGTAAAGACAATGGAAATATAAAAACATATAAAATCAATGAAAATGAACCTGTAGGAGTAGGAGCATCAGCATCATCAAACACTGTAAAAACAAATAGTTCAGGATTTGCATTCAGAACAGCAGAAAGTTTCTTAAATAATCTAGGAAAAATGGGGAAAAAATCTGCACAAAATAGCAATATAGACCTATCAAAATATGAAGCAGGAGTACGAGTATATCACAAAAAATTTGGAGAAGGAATTATAAACAAAGTAGAACCAGAAGGCGAAGATTTAAAAGTAGACATCAATTTTAACAAAGCAGGACATAAAAGACTAATGGCAAAATATGCAAATTTAGAAATTATATAAAAATGTCCAATTGGGGACGTTTCTGTTTTTGACATTCATTTCCTATAAGTAAAATTGGTACGCGAACAAAGACGTGTTAATGTTGTTAAGTTAAATATTTGTAAAGAATGATGCTAGAGGGACAATATATGTTATAAAATTATTCACAATTTTGTAATATAGGATGTTCCTCTAGCATCATTTTTACGCATTATTAACTTAATAATATTGATGATGCGCGCTTAAAAATATTATAAATAGAAAAAATATTAAAAAGTAAGCTATTATTTAAAATAGTAAAAAAATTAAAAAGTGATTCCTTTTGGAATAAAAAATGTAAAAGTGGAAATAATGAAAAAAGAATAAAAAAGAAAGGAATGATTAAAAATGGCAGACTTAAATCAAATGGAATTACAACATTTAAGACATCTAATTGGAGCTCATGAAACAGCATATCAAAAATTAAATACTTATTCATCACAAGTTGTAGACCCACAAATAAAACAACTATTTACAAAATCAGCTCAAGATGCCTTAAACACTAAACAAAAGTTAATGACATTTTTAAATAATTAGAAAGTAGATACAAGAGTATCTAAGTGAAGTTCAAAAAAAGAAAGGAAGGAAATTTTTTATGGACGAAAAAACTATGGTGAATGATATTTTAGCTGGAGTAAAATCAGATTTAACAGCATATCAAACAGCGATATCAGAGGCTGAAAATATGCAATTAAGACAAACTTTTCAACAAATTAGAAATAATGATGAAAGTTTTCAATATGAATTATTCAAAATAGCACAAACAAAAGGATATTATATTCCAGCACAAAAAGCAACTACAACAGAAGTTAATACAGTAAAAACAGAATTACAACAATAAAAATTAAAAGAAGACCTTGCCAACTCACTGAGTCGGCAAGGTTGAAGAAACTTATCTACTTTATATTATACCACATTTACATAAAAATGTCCAAAGAGAAACGTCCCCAATGGACAAAAAGAAAAAGAGAGAAAAATTGAAAAAAATAAAGTAAAAACAAAAAAAGGCAAAAAAACATACGGAAATTAGACTTTTTGTATCTTGCAAAAAAAATA
>CALXJV010000111.1 GCA_944388715.1 uncultured Clostridia bacterium | reverse complement strand
ACCGCTTTTAAATATTTTTTCGGTTCTTCAAAGCTTACTTGTTCCTTTAATTCCAAATTGTATTTTTCATCTGTTATCAATTTCTCTATATCGTTCATACAATCCACCTTTCCAATTGTACAGTTATCGATTGCACAATTTATTTTTTCTTATTAATTGACATTATAACATTTATTTCCAGAGATTTCAGTAAAAATTTAAAAAAAGATGAATTCTACTGATATATAATTTCATTTATAACAATTTCTTCAACTCTATTCTTTATATTATTCATCATTTGCACCCATTTTATTTGATTATTTGCTTTTAATTCTTCATTTACATTTTCTTTTTCAGCCATTTGTTTCACAAGCATATCAATTCTTTCTCTGCAAATATCATCAATGTCTAGTAAATGACTTGTTAATTCATTGTTAATTATCATTATTGAATATTCTACTTTTTTATTTTCTCTCAAATATCTTGCTCTCATTCTTCCATATTTTCCTACATTTCCTGTTCTTCTTGGTTTTGGCATTACAATATTTGGAATATAATAGTCATTGACTAAATTATATTCAATTCCAGTTCTTTCATCGATATCACTTTGTTTTAATTCCTTTCCAATTTTAATTTTTCTATAAAATCAAAAAAAAGATGATTTTATAAATTTGATTTTTATAAATTCATCTTCTAAATATGTGAAAATTTTATAATTTACTAAATTGTTTGTAGGAGGAAACCTTTGCTATTACTGCATTTTAATTTTTCGTCATAAGAGAACAAAATTGTAATAACAAGTGCTATTAATGTAATTCCTTTATTAGATTTACTCAGTTTATAAAAAAACTTTTTATTCCTACCTCTTTCTCTTTTTTTATGTTTTAACATATGTAAAAATCCTCCTTTTTTTCTTTAGAATCAATACATAATATATTGTATATCTAATTAATAATATAACACACTAATTATTAGTTTTCAATATTTATATTTTTTTGTAACATAAATGTAATAATTTTCTTTTGTACATAACTTCTTATGTACATTAGATTCTCTTTTATTTTTTTTGTTAATATGTACTTAGACTTTGGCACACAAGGAGGTTATTGTGAAATTTAAACGAATTAAAGATTTAAGAGAAGATAATGACAAACTCCAAAAAGATATTGCTAATTTACTTGGTATCTCTCAACAATATTATTCAGAATATGAAAATGGAAAAAGAACAATTCCTATTCAACATTTAATTACTCTTGCAAATTATTACAATACCTCTATCGATTATATAGTAGGCTTATCAGACATAAAGACTAATTCCAAAAACAAAAAATCAAGTTAACACCAATTTTGGTTATCAACAAATTATCTACAAACAGTTAATACCAGGCTATAAAAGCCTGGTATTTTGGTATTTTTATTATATTTCCATTATTATTGGTATAATCATTGGGTTTCTTTTTGTTTTCATAAATATATAATCTCTTAAGTTTTCTCTTGTTGCTGATTTTATTGTTCCCCAATCACGTATTCCTCTTTCTTCACATTTTTTTATTTCATGTCTTACCACTGATTTTACATCATCCATTAAATTTTCAGAATCTCTCACATATACAAATCCTCTTGAGATAACATCTGGTCCTGCTACAACTTCTCCTGTTGAAGAGTCCATTGTTAATACTATTACGATTAATCCATCTTGTGATAAATGTTGTCTATCTCTTAAAACGATACTTCCTACATCTCCTACTCCTAATCCATCTACAAGAACTCTTCCACATTGTACTGTTGATGTAAATTCTGCTTTTTCTTCATTTATTTCTAATACTCTACCATTTGCCATCATTATAACATTGTCCTTGTCTATTCCCATGCTTTGAGCTGTTTCACTATGTGCTATTAATTGTCTATATTCTCCATGTACTGGTATGAAGTATTTTGGTTTAGCTAATGCTAATATCAATTTTTGTTCTTCTTGGCAAGCATGTCCTGAAACATGTATTGCTTCTAGTGAACTGTATACTACTTCTGCTCCTATTTGCATTAAATCATCAATAACTTTTGATACAAATTTTTCATTTCCTGGTATCGGTGTTGCTGATATTATTACTAAATCATTTGGTGTTATTTTAACTTTTCTATGATCACCTGCTGCCATTCTTGTTAGTGCTGACATTGGCTCACCTTGACTTCCTGTTGTTATTATAACTAATTGTTCATCTGTATAATTTCCTATCATATCTATGTCTATGAATAGATTATCTGGACATTCTATATATCCTAATTCTCTTGCTGTTTCTATCATATTTATCATACTTCTACCACATACAGCAATTTTCCTATTATATTTTATTGCTGAATTTACAATTTGTTGTACTCTATGAACATTAGATGCAAATGTAGCCACTACAATCCTTTTGGTACAGTGTAAAAATAGCTTATCAAAAACTTCTCCTACTGATCTTTCTGACATGGTAAAACCTTTTCTCTCTGAATTTGTACTGTCAGACATCAATGCTAATATTCCTTGATTTCCTAATTCTGCTATTCTTCCAAAGTCCATTATTTTTCCATCTATTGGTGTATAATCTACTTTAAAATCACCTGTGTGTAATACTGTTCCTGCAGGTGTTGTTATTGCAAGCATTACAGAATCTGGTATACTATGTGAACTTCTTATAAATTCAACTTTAAAATTTTGCCCTAAAGAAATTGTTTCACCTTGCATTACTTCATGTAATTCTGTACTTCTTAACAATTTATGCTCTTCTAATTTATTTCTAATCAAACCTGCTGTAAGTTTTGTTGCATAAATTGGTATGTTTATTTTTTTCAATATATATGGTACTGCTCCTATATGGTCCTCATGCCCATGTGTTATTACCAATCCTTTTATTTTGTCCACATTTTTTTCTAGATATGAAATATCTGGTATTACTAAATCTATTCCCAACATATCATCATCTGGAAATGATAATCCGCAATCTACAACTATAATTTCATTTTCATATTCAAATACAGTTATATTTTTTCCAATTTCATGTATTCCTCCTAAAGGAATTATTTTTAAACTTGGCTTTTTAAATATTGAATCTGTGTCTTTCTTTTTTCTTCTAGTTGTTTTTGCCTTTTGCCCTTCTTTTTTCTTATTTTCTTTTAAATTTTTATTTATTTTTTCATTATTAATTTCTTTTATTGTATTGTTCTGTTTCATATTCATTTTTTCTTTTAATTCGTTGCTTTCACTTACTTTTTGTGTTTTTCTCCTTGTATATGGTCTTCTCTTCTTTTCTCCTTCCTTTTCTATATTTCTCTTGTTCTTTGTTTCTAATTTTTCTCTTCTCTTCAAATTTTCTTCTGTCATAAAAAAATCTCATTCCTTTCTTTAATATTTAAATTATTATTTTTTTAGTTATTGATAACATATTATTACAAATCTCTTTACATCTTAATATATCTGTTAATCATAACCTTATATTTTGTCAATTTTACTAAATTTATACATTTTGTTTTTTATATATGGATTTCTTAGAACAAATTTATTTTAATTACATAATACAAAATTACATTTTGTAAATAAAAATATTAAATAGAATAAAACAACAATAAGAATATTAATTAAAAATATTTTATACTAATATTATTTTAATTAATATCTAATATACAATATTTAATTTTATAATCTCTTTTTATTCTTTACACACCGTTTTTTTGCTTTTTTTATTATTCTCTTTACAACTTTAAATATTTTTTATTTATTACATATACTTTTTCTTTCACTTTGTTTTGTGAAATTAAACTTTTCATACTGTTTTCTATTTTTTATAAATTTGTTTTTAAAAATCTCTTTTTATTTTTTCATCTCTTTTATTTTCTCTTAACAAAATATTTATTTAATAAAATCTCATCCTTTAGCTCTTTAAGCTAACAACTTGTTATATTTTACTACAAAATAGAAAAAAAGTCAAATTTTAAAAAACTGTCGCATCGCTATGTTTGTCAAATAAATGTATGCAATTTTTTTATATTTTGCCTACATTTTTTTGACAAACATAGTTTTTATATATTGAATTTTTCCAATTTTCATTCTTTTTATTTTTTTGTAAAATTTAAATATAACTATTATTATTAATTTAATCTAAAGAAAGCAAAATTATGTAAAAGTGGTAAAATCCAATTAAACCACTTTTTTTA
>CALXJV010000110.1 GCA_944388715.1 uncultured Clostridia bacterium | reverse complement strand
CAAATGTTCTATAAATAAAAACTCTTGTAAATACTGAAATACCAACAAAAACTCTAATTTTCACAAACTTACAAAAAGTGGTCAGGTCTCGCTCATAACCCGAAGGTTATAATATTGAGTACCATTACAGAAATCAAAAAATGATTCTGTCAAAAGGATATGAGGTGGAGTATAAATTTATAAAAAATAACTAAAAATATAAAATAATATAATTTAGCATTAAAACATCAAAGATTCCAACAACTAATAAAGATATCTAGTAAGTTTTAAAGAACCTCTCAAAAAGTATAATTCTTGCAAACTGTAGAAGATATATGAACTAGATATTTAGGGATGAGTAACTATTATAAAGGAAATAATAGTAGGAAAAAATACAAAACAAAAATAAATATTTAATCATATTAAAATAAGATATATAATCACAAAGTTAAATATTAATTGATAAGCATAAAAAAATTAATCATTTTATGACCAAACATCTTTAACAATAACAAATCAAATGATATAATGCAAAAAAGACTAATCATTTTGGAGGTAATATTGATATAATATGAACAATTTATATTTATCAAAGTCAAGATACTGTAAAGCAGTACAATGTAAAAAAATCATCTGGCTAAAAAAATACAAACAAGAACATGCAATTCAAAAAGCAAAAGACACAGTATTAAATAATGGAACAGCAGTAGGACAACTTGCAAAAGGACTATTTGGAAAATACGAAGATATAGAATTTAATGAAAATCTTGACATCATGATTAAACAGACCCAAGAACAATTAAACAATAAGCCTAACATTATAACAGAAGCATCATTTAACTATAACAATAACTTTTGCAGTGTTGACATATTAAAAAATAAATTAGACGGTATTGAAATCTACGAAGTTAAGAGTTCCACAGAAATTAGTGAGATTTACCTAGATGATGTTGCATATCAATACTATATTTTAAATAATTTAGGATTCAATATAAAAAAAGCATGTATAGTATATATTAATAATAAATACATCAGGCAAGAAGAACTCGACCTAAATAAATTATTTAATATTGAAGATGTAACTGAAATCGCAAAATCAAAGCAACAAGAGATAAAGAATAATATTCACGAATTAAATAAATATATGGAAGAAAATAAAGAGAATGAACCAAAAGATGATATAGGAATAAAATGTTTTAAACCATATGAATGTGAATTTTGGGAATATTGTACAAGAAATTTGCCAAAACCAAATGTATTTGATATTAAAGGCGGAATGCACCTAGACAAAAAATTTGAAAAATATTATGAAGGAAAAATTTCTTTTGAAGATTTACAAAATGAAAATTTAAACCCCAAATATTTAGAACAAATAGAATTTGAATTAAATGATTTACAATCTAAAATAGATAAAGAGAAAATCAAAGAAATAATGAAATCTTTAAAATATCCATTATATTTTTTAGATTATGAAACATATCAGGTAGCAATTCCCGAAGTAAATGGGACTAAACCATATCAGCAACTTCCATTTCAATATTCGTTACATATTATAAAAGAAGAAGGTGCCGAAATAGAGCATAGAGAATTTTTAGCAGATATAAACGATAAAGATTTCATTAGGCATTTTGCAGAAAGTCTAATAAAAGATATACCTGACAATGGAAGTGTAATAATTTATAATAAAGCATTTGAACCAGTAAGAAATAGAGAGATTGCAAAAATGTATCCAGATTTAGAAGATGAATTAGAAAGAATTAATAGAAATATGGTAGATTTTCTAGAACCATTTAAACAAAGAAAATATTATACTAAGGAAATGCAAGGGTCTGCTTCAATTAAATATGTGTTGCCAGCATTATATCCAAATGACCCAGAACTTGATTATCATAATTTACCAGTAGTACACAATGGAGGCGAAGCTTCTGAAGCATTTCTAAGTTTAAAAGAAAAATCGAAAGAAGAGCAAGAAAAAATCAGACAAGGTTTATTAGTATATTGTAAATTAGATACTTATGCAATGGTAAAGATATGGATGAAATTTAATGAAATAATAAAAAATAATGAGATATAAAAAAGAATATATATTTATCTTAGAATAAAAATTAAAAATAAATTATGTCTTGCAGAGAAAGGAAAAAATAATGGAGTTATATGAAAAAAATGGAAACATATTATACATATTAAATGTATTAAAAAAATATAGTGATTATGATCACATGTTATCAACAGTAGAAATACAAGAAAAAGTAAGAGAAATATTTAATGTAAACATAGATCCACGAACAATCAGAAGAAATATAAATCTTCTAAAATATAAATTAAATTATGACATAAGTACAAGAGAAGAAAACGGAAAAGGATATTATATAAATCGTGACGCAGAGACTGATTTTGAACCAGGGGAAATAAGAGCAATAATTGATAATTTTAGTTATGCGAACTACATAGTTCCAAATGTAGCAAAAGAAATAATAAAAAAATGTAAAAATATGCAAACAGTGTACGAAAATGCAAAACTAAAAGATTATCAAATATATTCTGTCAATAATAAAACAGATAATTCAGAAGTAATAAAAAACATTGAAGATATTTCAGATAGTATTTATCACAAAAATAAAATTAAATTTGAATATTGGAAATATGCAATAACAAATAAATTAGAGAAAAAAATAGTAAGTACACCAACAGTTTCTCCTTATGCTATTGTATATAATAAACAAGAATTCTATTTAATTGCAATAAAAGAAGGGCAACAAAAATTTTATAATTATAGATTAGACAGAATAAAAAACATACAAATTCTAGATGAAAAAATAGAAATAAAAAAGAGTAAAAATGAAATTAAAGAATTTGCAGAATCATCAACAGAGATGTTTGGAGGAGAAAAAGAAGAGATAGAGGCAATATGCCATATATGGCTTTTGGATACAATATTTGATACATTCGGAACAAATGTTACAATAGAAAAAATACCAAAAAATGATGAATATTTCAAATTAATTGTTGATACAAACACACTTGGATTTAGAATGTGGGCTATGAGGAATATAGATTTAGTAGAAGTAAAAAGACCATTACATTTAAGAAAAGAAATGCAAGAAATTATAAAAAAAGCATCAAATAAATATAAAAATTAAAAAATTTATTTTGAAATTATGTATACAAACAATACGTGACCAGTACAATTGCAAACCTTCTTATCACAAATTATAATATATAAAGTGATAAGGAGGAATTTTTATGTTAAAAGAATATAATTTAGATGTAGAAGACGAAAAAATTATAGATGAATTAGATAATCTATTTGGAGTTATACAAAACAAAGAAGTATTAAAAAATATGGTGATATATTCAAAACTAAGAGAAGATAATAAAGTAAAATTTGGAAATTATAATATAATTATTAGAAATGACTCATCATACAGTTTGTTGAAAGACTTTTTAAATGTATGTGCAAAATTATTCATAAAAAATAACATTATACCAAATGATAAAATTTGCTTTTTAAAAAGAAAAACAAATTCAGGAACATTAGATATGTCAATAGATACTGATGCCAGCATTATAGTGATAAATGAAAGAAAAGTATATCTAGATTATGAAAAAGAAATAGAAAGTTTAAAAAAATTAATGAAAACATTTAAAAATAAAATATTTGTTTTTGAGGATACAAATTATTGTGAGGGGCAAACAGATGCAGTATTAGGAAACCTTGCGAGTTGGAGGATGACAATAGAAAAAATCTCATTAGATGATAAAATAATGTATTGTAGAAACATGTTTGATGAAAATCAAATGAAATATAAAAAGCAAGGATTAAGAGATTTTGCAGACCAACCATTTTGGAAAGTAAAAAATAATGTTATGCAATTAATTATTGAAAATAAAGCAAATGGAAATAATTATATAAATAGTGAAATGTTAAAGAAAAAAGCTGAAAAAGTAAATAAAAATATAAGAAGAAAGAGAAATATAAAGATTGAAAAACAAAATGCAAAAGAAGAATTAGACGAATTAATAGGCCTTAATGGAATAAAAGAAGACATTAATAAAATATTAAATTATATAAAATTAAATAAAGAAAGAGGAAAGATGCCTACATTACATATGTGTTTTAATGGGAATCCTGGGACAGGAAAGACCAGTGTAGCAAGGATAATAGGAAAGCTATTTTCAGAAGAGAAAATTCTATCAGGTAATGGAGAATTTGTGGAAATACATGGAAG
>CALXJV010000109.1 GCA_944388715.1 uncultured Clostridia bacterium | reverse complement strand
GTTCCACTTATTGGCTGGATACACCGCTTTTTTAAGTTCCACTTATTGGCTGGATTCACCAACTTTTTAGCTATTTTGTATAGCAATAATATTATATTAATAAATTTATTGCCTACTGTACTTTAAATATATCATATTTTTGTATAATAATCTATACATTTTGCAAATTTTATATTATATTCCAACCCGAAAAGGTTCCGATTATCAAAGTTTTGTGCAAAAAGAGATAGGAATGCAATATAAGCCAGCTATAAACATCTACTATTATTCCTTTTTGGCTACTTATTTGTTTGAAAAGATAATACTATATTAAGAAAGTATAACTATATATTTTCAAATTTTATAAAATTTTATATCTCTTTTTTAAATTATTATATATGTTTGATAAATTAAAAGACTCTCGACAGAAATTTTCATTTATTATTATAAATATACAAAATAAAAACAAAAAGAAGAAAAACACAAATTATTTGCATAACAAACGTAATGCTTACAGATATACTTTTGTGTTGTAAAATGTAAAGAAAGTTTAATATTATTGCATAGCAAAAAAATAAAGTCAATTTTTCTTAAAAAAAAGAAAGAAAGGAGCAAAACTTATGAAAGCTTTTAAAATACCACAAATTCCATCAACTACTAATAAATGTATAAGATTTCCTAATGATGTTATCGAAGAAGTTGAAAAAGCAATTGAAGGAAAAAACTGTACATTTACTGCCTTTGTAATTGAAGCTGTCAGAGTTGCTCTTGCTAATATTGAAGAAGAAGAACTCAATTACAAATAACAAAATTCGATATTCATTTTATGTTTCAAAGTATTCAATATACTTTATATTTACATGAACAAAGCAAGAATTTTACACAGTCTTACTTTCCTAGAATTGACGCAATGCAATAACGACTAGCTTTTGCTATATAATTTTGTTTTAAAACATACAAATTAAATTACAGGAGATTAAAAGATGGAAAAAATGCAATATGAATCTTTTAAAAAAGATTATGAAAATAAAAAGATTACATTATATATAAATTTATCAAAAGCTAGAGAAATACTTCTCATGGAAATAAACTATAAACCTATAATTTTCTTTCACATTCTTATCTATATATTACTATTAGGTTGTTGCATATATAGTTTTTTTATTTTTAAATGGTTTGGAATATTATATTCTATAATATTTATTGCATTATGGTTTTTATACATGGGTGCATGTTCGGTATCCAAGAAAACAAGCAAAGATATAACAACAATTTGTATAGGAATTATATTTACACTTTTGACGGGTATAATTTTTGATTTTTATATAGCATTGTTAATAGGTTTAAGTTTCTTGGAATTATATTTAACAAACTGTCTATATCAATTCTCGGCAAAAATATTAATAGATAAATTTGTATTAAAAGATGAAAAATACTTTAGTCGTTGGTATAATGAAGTGTTTTTTATTGTATAGGAAAAACTCGATGGCTTTTATCTATTAGAAAGTCAGTATGACTTTCCTAATAGATAATAATAGCGACATGTTTTTTTAGTTAACTAACATGTCGCTTCTTTTTTCGCATACCAAATTTTACGTAAGTAAAATTTGTGTGCAATCGTTTCATTTATATATTATTCTATTTCGCTTTCTGTTTCTACAGACGATGATTCATCATTATTTGTAGAATTACTTGTATTAGTATTTGGTGTAGTATAATTGTTATTATTATCTGTTGAAGTATTATTTCTTCCTCCACTAGTATTTGTATTCGTTGTATTGCTTGTATTAGAAGACACATTACTATTTGTTGTAGTATTATTACGATTTGTATTTGTTGTATTACTTGAAGTATTATTTGAAGTATTGTTTCTAATACTATTATTTGTAGTATTTGTTATTGGTGTTTCATTTTCTATACTTGGATCTAATGTTAAGTCATCATTAAATACATTTTGATTTGTTTGTTGTTCTTGAGTATTATCAGTATTAGTTGATGTTATTTTACTTCCGGAATGTTTTGTACACTCACCTGGCTTTGTTCCAAACAAGAAATATTCTTCATAAGTATTAGTACAACCACTATTAGCAATACATCCAGAATCAGCACATATAGTTGCTGTTTGTATCCAGCTAGGTTGTTCAAAAGTTGCATTATCTAGTCCAGAATGGATATTCCTCATTACATTTGCCCAAATAATTCCTGCCGGATTTTGTCTATTAAAATAAATTGTTTCATTTTGATCATATCCAAACCAAGTAGCAGCAGTATAATAAGGTGTAAATCCACATAACCATCTATCATAATTTTCGTCTGTAGTTCCTGTTTTTGCTGCCACATCAATTCCTGATATAGAGCAATATGTAGCAGTTCCATTTGTTCCTTTTACAGGCTGTGTTAGTATTTCTTTTATAATATATGCTACTTGTTTTGAAACTACTTTTTTAGATTTAGGTTTAGCTTCTACAATAGTTTTTCCTGACTTATTAGTAATCGTTGTATAGAAAGTTGGTTCTATATATACACCGTCATTTGCAATTGTTGCATAAGCAGAAGCCATTTCTAACGGTGTAATTCCTTGGTCTAATCCTCCTAATGCTAATGCTAAACTTTCATCATTTTCTGTTAATGAAGTAATTCCCATTTTTTCTAGATAAGAAATTGCAGTTTTAGGTTTTATTTCTTGCATCATTTCTACAAAAGGTATATTTTGAGATGATTCTACAGCTCTTCTAACAGTTACTTCTCCTAAATATCCGTCATAATTTACAGGACTATAATTTCCTTCAAAAGTTTTTTCTACATCAGCATATATTGTTGAAGCAGTAAATTTTTTCTTGTCAATTCCAGGAGTTAGTACAGCTAGTGGTTTTATTGATGATCCAGTTTGTCTCTTACTTTGTGTTGCTCTATTTAAACCTCTTGCTGTATCTTTCTCTCCTAATCCTCCAACACATGCTACCACTTGCCCAGTTGTATGGTCTATAATTACCATTGCAGCTTGTGCAGGATCTCCTCCCTGTCTAGAAGCAATATTATATTGTCTTTTTGCAAATTCACTTTCAGTCTCATCTTGAATATCTGAGTTTTGGGTACTATTAATTGTTAAACCTGATAAATATATATAGTTTGTTGCAAAATCTTCTGAAATATTTTTCTTGTCAGCTATATCTTCAATTATTTCTGTTGTTAAAGCATCTGTGTGATATGAATATATTCCATCACTTGATTGCACTGTTCCCTGTTTAAAATTCAAACCACTATCAACTTCTGCTACAGCGCTATTATACTCTTCTTCTGTAATATATTCTAATTCTAACATTTTTCCTAATACTGTTTTTGTTCTATTATTTATTTTTTCTGTATTATCTGTTTCATCATCAAATGGATTATATGAATTTGGTGAATTATTTATACCTGCTAAAAATGCACATTCTGCTATACTTAATTGCTGAACACCTTTACTAAAATAATATTGACTACCAGCACCTACTCCATATATATTAGGTCCTACATATATTACATTTAAATACATGTCTAATATCTCGTCTTTTGAGAAATAGCATTCTAATTGATATGCTTTCCACCATTCTTTTACTTTACGAACTACTGAATCTGTATTATCACCAGTTAAATTTTTAACTAATTGTTGTGTTATTGTACTTCCTCCATATGATGAGTTTCCAGCATGAAAAATATAAGAAAATATTGCAGAAGCTGTTCTTCTTATATCTACACCGTGATGTTTATAATATCTTTCATCCTCAATAGAAACATAAGCATTTTTCAGATTCTCCGGCATATTTGCAGGTTCTACTTTTATTGTTTTTCTCTCACTACCTAACTCAGCTATAACATTTCCGTCAGAATCAACTACATTTGAATTTTCATTTGCAAACATATCTGTTGTTATCTGTTTCCAATTATAGGCTGATATGCCTAATATAATACCTAAAATTAATATTACAATAATTATACAGATAATTATTATTTTTTTAATTTTCTTTCTTTTCAAAATTTGCTTATAATTTAAATCTTTTCCATGTTTACTTTTATTTTTAGAATGTTTATCTCTAGGTCTATTTTCATTTCTTCTCTGCTCTTCGAAAAAATTTTCTCTTTCTTCTTTTTCCTTTTGCATTTGTCTCATAGCTTTAGGTAACTGTTCTTCATTTTTTTTATTTCTAAACATATACTCACTACCCTTCACTAATATATTTGTAATAGTATATCATACTTTCAAAAAAAATCAAATGTGATTTTTTATTATATATTTCCCCTATACCCGAGTTTTACAGTTAATCTAATTTCAAATGATATATAAACGTTAGAGACACATGAATTTGAGTGTGTCAAA
>CALXJV010000108.1 GCA_944388715.1 uncultured Clostridia bacterium | reverse complement strand
AAGCCATAAAGCATATTTAAAATAAATTTACGATTAGGTTTTGATAAATCCATAGAAATATTTTTTGAAAAATTTACAATTTTCTCTTTTAATTGGTTAATTATTTTGGTATAATTATTCATAAGATGACACGCTCCTTTTATATTGTTTTTGACAACTCAATTATATCAAAAGAGCGATAAAATGTCATCTTATTTTTATTGATTTTTCAATATTTTTAAAGAATTTTACTGAGGAAAACTATGTTGTAAATTTGGAGTTAAGACCATTTATTTTTTACTTCATCTTTTCTTTTAAAATTTTGGTTTCAAAAAATGGGGAAACTTTTTTTTTTATAAATATTTTTTAGTTATTCCACAAAAATGGATACAATTCACAATTTTTATAGTTCTATAAAAAATTCTATATATTCATTATCATTTTTTACATAGATTTTTCCTTGATGCAATTCTATTATTTGTTTAGTTATTGCAAGTCCTAATCCTGCACCTCCTGTGCTACTAGCTCTTGAATCATCTCCTCTATAGAACTTTTCAAATATTTTGTCTAATTTATATTCCGGAATTTTATCCCCTTTGTTTTTAAATACGATAGATATTTTTTCTTCTTTTTGTTCTAATTCAATCTCTATAGTTGTATTTTCATAACTATAATTAATTGCATTTTTTAATAAATTATCAAAAGCTCTTGCCAATTTATCTCCATCTCCATAGTACATAACTTTGTCAATAGATTTAAATTCACATTTTAAGTTTCTTTTTTCTAGCATTGGATAACATTCATCAATAACTTGTCTTAACAAATATACTAAGTTTATTTCTTGTTTATTAATTGGCATATTTTGCAAATTATATCTTGTTATATCAAAAAATTGATTAGTCAAATCCTCTACTCTTAGTGATTTATCTAATGCTATTTTTATATATTTTTGCTGTGATTCTTTTGATATATCTTTTTCATCTGAAAGTAAGGTTAGATATCCAATAATTGAAGTAAGTGGTGTTTTTAAATCGTGAGCCATATACATTATTAAATCATTTTTCTTATTTTCTGCTTCTTTTGCATTTTTTTTATTTAGTATATAATCATATTTTATATCATTTAACTTATCAGAAAATTCATTAACTTCACTTGGTAATTTGATTGTTTCATTATCTTCCTTTAGTATTAAATCCAAAGATTTATATACTTCGTTAATACTATCAACATTTTTTGAAATAAATCTATATATTATAATAGCTAAAACAATAAAAATATAAACATAAACAACTATGTCTCTGTTATAAACTATCCAACTATATAAATCATAATTTAATCTAGCTACTAATTCTGATAAAGTATTTTCAAAAAATAAAGCTAATATAAAATATACTACAATAGAAATCACTACTGCTATTGCTAGATTTCCCATCAGAGTCATAAATAATTTTATTTTTCTTTTTGTTAATCTATTAATTTCCACCTAAAATCCTCCAATTTTTTTATTTTTAATATTATTTCTCCTATTCTATTTTATACCCTACTCCCCATACTGTTTTTATAAATTTGGGATGTTTTGTGTCTTCATTTAATTTTTCTCTTATTCTTCTAATATGTACCATAACTGTATTATTACTATCTAGGTATTTTTCTTTCCATACTTTTTCAAATAGTTCTTCTGAAGAGATAACTTTTCCTCTATTTTCTGCTAAATATAGTAGTATATCAAATTCTATAGGTGTTAAATCTACTTCTCTTTCATACAATATACATTTATGTTTATCTTTGTCTATTACTAATCCATTTATTTCTATAATGTTTCTTGGTTTATTTTCTGCGTTATATTTAGTATATCTTCTTAATGCTGATTTTACTCTTGCAACTAATTCCAATGGATTAAATGGTTTTGTTATATAATCATCTGCTCCGAATGGTTAATCCTTTTATTTTATCATTATCTTCTATTTTAGCAGTTAGCATAATTACTGGAAATTTTAAACCTTTATTTCTAATATATCTGCAAATTTCAAAACCATCTTTTCCTTCTATCATAACATCTAATATTGCAATATCTAAATCTGTCGTATCTATACATTTTATTGCTTCTTCTGATTTATAAAATTTGTAGATATGATAATTCTCACTCTGTAAATATAGTTCTACTAAATCTGCAATTTCTTTTTCATCATCTAATACTAAAATATTCATTGTTAAAATTCCTTGTATAACATATTTAGGTTTTTATAAAGGTTTTACCTATAAACCTTATATACTTAATCTGTTTCTCTTTATATTCTTTTTGAAAATAAAATATTTAATTTTTTTACCTTATATTGTTTATATACAATAAATTTTTTTAAGTTCATCTAAAATTATAACATAAAACTACCTATTTGTGGCATTTTTTCCGAAACGTAAGAAAATGTTAAGAATTTGTTAATTCCTTTTTAAAGTTATTTTTTTATTTATATTGTAAACTATTAGAAACATACAGAATGATACTAAATATACTACTGTATTTTTATTACTATCATACAAGAACAATAGTAGGTTTTTTTAATATTTTATCTATTCATGACATTTTAAAAACCATCAACCATTGTTCGTATACCAAGTCAACTCTTTTGTATGTCTTAGTCTTGAAAGGATGATATTATATGAAAAAAAAGAAATTAAATAAAAAAAGATTAATTCTAAGTTTACTAATTTTGTTTTTTATTATTTATTTATACGTGAATTATAATAATTCTACTCTAGAAAATTCAAGTTTAGATTTTGGAAATAGCTCTGGGTATGATGTTATAAAAAAAGATAATAATCCAAATTATGCTGGAACTGGTCAAGAAAAAGTAAAACATAAAGATGGATATTTTACTACTTTTACGACATGTGGAGATAATCAAAAAACTTATATTGAATATAAACAAAATGGTGATTCTTCTTGGAGTGATAATACTTATTGGGGAGATACTATGGCTGAAAATGGTTGTGGTATAACTGTTATGTCTATTATTTTAAGTGGTTATAATAAGGATTATACTCCTGAAGATTTGAGGCAAAAATATTATCCTGTTATGGATTATGAACAAATGCCAAGTGAACTGTCTTCTACTTTTGGGATTAAAAATTCTGGTTTTTATTATGATTCTGAGCATTTATCAAATACCTCTATTGAAGAACATTTACTTACTAATAGACCTATTATTGTTTGTGTTTGGAATCAGCCGCATGATAATCGTTGGACAACTGCTTCTCATTATATGGCTCTTCTTGCTAGTGATGGTAATGGAATGGTTTATGTATCTAATCCTAATGGTTTGGAAAAAGATAGTAAAAGTTCAGGTTGGTATAATATTAATGAAATTACTCCCTATCTTGCAAAAGCAATTTACATTGAAAAATATTGATTTTTTAATAATATTTTCTTCAAGATTGTACAATAAATTTGAATATGATAAAATCGATATTGATAATAAAATACAAGGAGATTTAAATGGAAATATTAAAACCACAAAAAAAATATTTTGAGAAATTACAAAATAAAAATTTATGTGATATTTCTCATAATGAAGATATAGAATATTGTTATTTTGAAAATGAAGATTGTAACAACATAGAGTTATGGGATTTTAAATTTGAATATTGTAAATTTAATCATATTGGCATGCAACAAGGAAAGTTAGAAAAAGTTACTTTTATAGATGTTATATTTGATAATTGTAATTTTTCAAATACAGAGTTTACAGAATGTGCTTTTATCAGGTGTGAATTTAATAATTGTAAACTTTCTGGATGTAATTTATCTGAAAATAAATTATATAATGTTTCTTTTTTAGAAACTAATGCTAGCTATGTTAATTTATCAATAGCTAGTGTTGAAAATGTATTGTTTAAAGATACAAATTTAAGAAATAGTTATTTTCAAGAAACTAAAATTAAAAATATTTATTTTGAGAATGCCGATTTAACTCAAGTACAATTTTTTAAAACAAGTTTAAAAGGAATTGATTTATCAAGTAGTAAAATAGAAGGCATTGCTGTTACAATAGATGATATAAAAGGTGCAATTATAGACCAATTACAAGCTATGGATTTATTGTATTTAATTGGGGTAAAGATTAAATAAAAAATACATCTTATAATGCACAAATATTATAATTTTTAGGAACAATAGAAAAATCACCTATAGCTCTAAATTTATATTATTTATTAGTTACAATTCACAGCCTTATATTTATTTTAGAGAATGTATATATATTAATATTGAATAAATTTTGAATGTGATTGGAGTGCTTGTAGAGTTTCTTAATCTAAAAGGAATGAGGAAGCGCGATACAGCGAGAGGCTCGTTCCTTTTAGATGACAAATCTCGCTTCTCGAGAACTTTCTTCTACTTTTCTGACTTTACAATATATATTTAAGTTCTCGAAGAAGCGTAAAGATTTGTCGACGCGAAAAATTGCTACGCAATTTTTCTGTGCAACATTATTTTTTTGTTGAATAGGAAAAATTGATTTTCCTATTCAATAAAAAACTCTAATGCACGTATTGAGCCGAGAAATTTATGAAATATTAATATATATACATTCTTATTAATAGTACCTTTAA
>CALXJV010000107.1 GCA_944388715.1 uncultured Clostridia bacterium | reverse complement strand
GCTTTTCTCACTTATATAGGATTAGATGATACAAATAAGGTATATCTTTTAGGGGATATTCCTAAAAATATTGATATCGAGAGCATACAGAAAATTCATAAAAAATCTATTTCAAAAATCCAAGAATATATAGAAGTTACAAATAAAGATAACTTGGATTAGTAAATTCATCATTTATAAATAGGGAAAATCATTTAATATAAAAAATGTGGAGGCAACTATTTTTAGTAGTCAAACCTCCACTTGTTTTTTGATGTAGCAACATATACAACTTAACTGGTTGTATATTGAATGGTAATTACCTTCTTTCGAGTTCTCTTTGTATCTCTTTGTTGTTTTGCAATAACCAATAGTCTGTAATAACAAGAATTGCTATTGGAACAATAACCAAAATAGGCATAGCAAATCCAGCAGCAAATGTTACTAATATCAGAAACAATGACCTGAAAATCAATCGTAACTGATTTGTTTTTAATTGTGCCTCTAATTCACTAATTGTCATTTGGTACAATTCTTTTCCTTTATAAGATAACTTTCTGTTCATATCCATTCCTCCTTAAAATTATTTAAATAGATTATTGTTGCTACACCTATATATAAACTGCTCTTAGCAGAATATAAGCTATTCCTCTTTATTTTTATATATTTTATATGCAATTTTATATGAAATTAAATACATAATTATTGTACTAATAATTAATATTATTAAACCAAATCTAGTTATAAAATTGTTTACTATTTCCATATCAATATTGATATTGGCTTTGTTTATTAAAAAGTATATTCCCCCAAGTATTGCAACTATAATAAGAACTAATATAAACATTTGGATTCTTCCTTTTTCTGCTCCCCATTTATACATACTAGGAATTTGAACTGATTGTATAAAAGATATTGCAAAAACACCTCCCATTGTTGCTATAATTAAACTTTGGTAATCAAGATTTATTATATTTTCAGGTCTTAAATAATTCATGATATTTACAACTATTATAGTTAGTAACATTCCTAATAAACCACCTAATATAGTTGCTCCTATTGCTAAAATATATTTTTCTCTTACTAATTCTTTTCTATTTGTTGGTAATGTTAAAATGTATCTATTTGACTTTGACATCTCATCATAACTAAATGTTGAAAGTGAAATCATACCAACTATTGCACAAATTACAGTAGGTGCAATAGTAACAGCATCCGTTCCTATTATTGCAATTCCACAAAATAAAATTATTATAATCAATGATGCCTTGTAAGTTGCTAAATTATACAAATCTTTTTTTAATAATCCTTTTATCATAATTATTTTTCCCCCTTAATATAAAATAGCATTATATCTTCAATAGATGGTTTATCAATAGTTGTAATATTGTACTTGCTTCTTATAACACTTTTAGCATGTGTTAATACCTCATATTGATATTTTCCTTTTTTATAAGCAATATAATCTTTTTCATCTAGTCTAATAAAGTCCTCTTTGCTACACTTAATTATTCCATAGTTTTCAAGCAATTCATCTGTTGGTAAATTGAAAATTATTTTTCCTTTTTCTATAAATACTATATAATCCGATATATGCTCTAAATCTGTTGTAATATGTGTTGATAGCAATATTGACCTTGTTTCATCTTCTTCAATATATTTTCTAAAAATATCTAGTATTTCATTTCTTACAACTGGATCAAGACCACTTGTCGGCTCATCTAATATTAAAAGTTTAGGATTATGAGATATTGCTGTTGCAATTTTTAATTTCATTTTCATACCACTTGAAAAGTCTTTTATCAACTTGTCTGTTGGTAAATTAAACTGTTTTAAAAGATTTACATACTTATTTTCATCCCAATTTTTATAAAAATCTTTCATAATAGAATTAACTTGTTTTGCAGTTAAGTATTCTGATAGAAAACTATCATCTAACACAACTCCTGTTTCTTCCTTTATTACTTTTTCACTTTTTACACTATCTTTTCCAAGTAACTTTACACTTCCCTCTGATTTAGTGATATTTAGTATTGATTTAATTGTAGTAGTCTTTCCTGCTCCATTTTCTCCTATTAGTCCTACAATGCAACCTTGTGGTACATTGAAGCTAATATTTTTAAGTTCAAAATCTTTATATTTTTTTGAAACATTTTGTAATTCAATATTATTTTCCATGCTACAAATCCCCCTCAAATATCATTTTAAATAATTCTTTCACTTCATCTTCTGATATATTTGCTATTTTTGAAATGTTATAAACTTTTTCTATATAGTCTTGAATCTCTTTTAGCTTTTCTTCCTTGATTAGTTCTAAATTTTTAGGAGCAACAAAACTTCCTTTCCCTTGTACGGTTTTTATAAATCCTGCCTGCTCTAATTCATCATAAGCTCTTTTTACTGTTAAAAAACTAATCTTTAATTCATTTGCCAAATTTCTTACAGATGGTAACATATCTTCTTCTTTCAATTCATTGGAAAATATAGCTTCTTTTATAGCGTTTTCTATTTGTTCATAAATTGGCACACTATTAGTATTACTAATGATTATATTCATATTTTCCCTCCTTACTGTTATCTCCTGTTATATTTTTATTATAACACTTTATAACAATATGTCAATACTTTTAAAGAATTTTTTTATTATTCATATATTTTAATTTGAAAAAAGCATAATTAAAACGGTAAAATACGCGTTTTATTATGCTTTCTACATTTTTTTAAATTACTGATATACCAATCGGATTTTTGGGGCTCACATAAACTGTTTCATCAGTCTTAAATGAGTAAACTTGGTTTAATTTCAACACATTACGAATTTTTCCCTTATAAGTTATAGTGGTAGAAGTTGTCAGTAATTTAAATTCTTTCATTTCTTCAGAGTCAAGGTTACTTTGTAACATCCACCATGTTTCCCAAAGAATATAAATTTGTTTCTTTCTTTGATTCCGGATTCTTGATATTACTTTTTTGGGTGTTACTTCCTTCATCTGCATATTCCTCCTTAATAGTTATTTTTCAAAGGTTATTCTGATACAGCTATTTTTACCGAAATAGCAACGGAAATTAACAAAAGTATAACATATTCCAAGGATAATATCAAATTTTCATTTTTTCAATGTTAATTACGATATTTACTTTTCACTAACTTTTTTTATCCATAAATGATAGAATATTGTTCCCATCAATACACAAGCAACAGCTCCTACTATTCTTGCAAGCCAAACATTCAATCCAATATTAGTAAAAAAGCTCAACGCGTGATTCCCAATATCAATAGATATGAATAAACAAATAAGCCATACTATTGTTATATAAGTCTTGTTTTTCTTTTCCATTTTCTTTTCCTCCTTCTAAACAGCTGAAACAAAAATAATAAGTAATAATGCAACTAGTATTATTAAAGCAATAATTAATTTTGTTAGGTTATTGTTAGTTGTAATTTTTTCTTCTACCTTTTCAACCTTTTGAGTTAATAAATCCTGAGTATTATTCCCAACAAGTTCATCAATACTAACTAACAAAGCTTGTGAAAGTGCTATTAGCTGTTTCGTGTCTGGTAAAGTTATATTTAGTTCCCAGTTTGAAATAGTTTGTCTTGTAACACCAACTTTTTCTCCTAACTTTTCTTGTGAAAGATTTTGCTTTTTTCTCAATTCTAAAATTTTAGAACCTAGATCCATAAATTTACCTCCTTCTAGTTATAATTTTATAGCACTTCTTCAAATGTTTCTACCAAAGCTGTTTGGAAGTTTGTCAAAGATTTTTAACATTTGCTTAAACTACTAATTTTTTCTAAAAAATTCTTTTATCAACTCTGCAAATTTTTCTGGTGCATCAATATTTATTTCATGTCCTGCATTTTCAATTACAGTTAGTTTACTATTTTTTATATTTTCATTTAATTGCTTTGCACTTTCTAAATTTGCATTGTCATTTTCTCCACATATTACTAGGGTACTACATTTAACTTTTGATATTTTTTCCTTTATATTCAGTTCAGCCATTGAATTTGTTAATCGTATAAAATTTTCCTTTGAAATTCCCATATTTTCAAAAGTCCTTTTAGGCATAAACTTAAATATAAAATTTTGTAGTTTAAATAATTTCTTCGGTATTTCATAAGGTGTACCACAAATTATAATAGAATTTATCTTTTCTGGATATTCTATTGCATAATCAATCGCAAGTATTCCACCTAGTGAAAGACCAACCAAATTTATTTTTTTCTTAAAACTGTTGCAATAATCTGCAAAAACTCTATATAAATTTTCATATTCTAATTGATAATTTTTAGCAAGTTCAAATAGATTAGGTGTTTCAACATTTATAGCATCTTGATTTAATATTTCTTTTACTTTATCCCAACTTTTATTTGTTTGCCCTAGTCCGTGAATCAATATATTTATCAAATTTTAAATCCTCCTATTTTTCATTTCTTACAAAAATATTTAATACATCTCCATATATAGCAAGGGCTTTTGCCATATCTCCATTTTTTGAGCTTTGACTATAAATATGTTCTCCTATGATATTACTAAATGATTTAATTTCTTCTTTTGAATATTCCCTATTTTCACTTTTTATTCCTATTTCTTGTAATACCTCTTGATTTTTTTTTGATAAATCTGTTCCTAAGTTCATTTTTCTGCATCTCCTTTATTGTTTTATACAAGCAGAAATATATCACAAGGAAATACTTT
>CALXJV010000106.1 GCA_944388715.1 uncultured Clostridia bacterium | reverse complement strand
CGAAAAAGTATATATAAAGTGCCAGCAACTTCTCGCCATTTTGAAAGCAAGTTATTTATGTTTTCGTAGTAGTAACAAAGTAATCAAGAAAGTACAGAAAATCTTGTCAAATACTTGAAAAATAAACTTTTTTAATATACAATAAGATTGCTTATAGAAGCATATAATTAATTTGGAGTGATTTATAACAAACTTTCAAAAAAGAAGGAGGAATTTTTTATGAGAAAAAAGGTGATAGCTGGAAATTGGAAAATGAACATGTTACCAGATGAGACAATAAAATATATTGAAGAATTATCAAAATTAGTAAAAGAGACACAAAATGAAGTAATCTTATGTGTTCCATTTACTGATTTATTTTATGCCTTATTAACAGCACAAAACACAAATATAAAAATAGGAGCACAAAATATGCACTTTGAAGAAAAAGGAGCATATACAGGAGAAGTATCTGCAAAGATGCTAAAGTCAATTAATGTAGAATATGTTATTATAGGACATTCAGAAAGAAGACAATATTTTAATGAAACAGATGAAAGTGTAAATAAAAAAATAAAATCTGCATTTGCCAATGGACTAAAACCAATTGTATGTGTAGGAGAGACACTAGAGCAAAGAGAAGCTGGTAAAACAGCGGAAATAATTACAAAACAAACAGAACTAGCATTAGAAGGTTTAACAAATGAGCAAGTTGAAAATACAATTATAGCATATGAACCAATCTGGGCGATTGGAACAGGAAAAACTGCAACAAGTGAAGATGCAAATAATTCAATTAAAGATATCCGTAAGAAAATTGCAGAAATATATGGACAAAATGTAGCTGATAGCGTTATAATACAATATGGCGGAAGTGTAAAATCTAAAAATGCAAAAGAACTATTTACAATGTCTGATATAGATGGGGGGCTAGTAGGAGGCGCAAGTTTAGACCCAGAAGAATTTTCAAAAATAGTTAATTTTGATAAATAGACAAAGTAGAACTTGATTTTTTGCATATAATAAATATAACACTTAAATTCTAAAAGAAAAGGATGGTAGATTATGAAAGATAAATTAACAATGCTAATGATATTAGATGGTTTTGGAGATAATCCAAATAAAGATGGAAATGCTATAAAATTAGCCAAAACACCAAATATTGATAAACTAATGAAAAAATATCCAAATACAGAAATATATACAAGTGGATTACATGTTGGATTACCAGAAGGACAAATGGGAAATTCAGAAGTAGGCCATACAAACATTGGAGCAGGGAGAATAGTATATCAAGAATTAACTAGAATAACAAAATCAATAGAAGATGGAGATTTCTTTTCAAACCCAGAATTTATTTCAGCAATAGAAAATTGTAAGAAAAACAATTCAAAATTGCATATTCTAGGACTAGTATCAGATGGAGGTGTTCATAGTCATAATCGTCATCTATATGGATTGCTAGAAATGGCAAAGAGAAGAGATTTTGAAGATGTATATGTACACTGCTTTTTAGATGGAAGAGATACACCTCCAGCATCTGCAGAAAGTTATATTGTAAAACTAGAAGAAAAAATGAAAGAAAAAAATATAGGAAAAATTGCTACATTATCTGGTAGATTTTATGCAATGGATAGAGATAAAAGATGGGAAAGAGTTCAAAAATGTTATAATGCACTTGTAAATGGTGAAGGAATAAAAGCAGGAAGTAGTGTAAAAGCAATTGAAGATTCTTATCAAAAAGAAGTTTTTGATGAATTTGTTGAACCAACAGTTATTTGTAATGGAGAAGAGCCAATTGCAAAAATTGAGAAAAATGATTCTGTTATATTCTTCAACTTTAGACCAGACAGAGCAAGAGAAATTACAAGAGCACTAGTAGATCCAGAATTTGATGGATTTGAAACTAAAAAAGATTTGAATTTATATTATGTATGTTTCACAAGTTATGATGAGACAATGCCAAATGTACACATTGCATTTAAAAAAGAACCACTACACAACACATTTGGAGAATATATAAGCAAATTAGGATATACACAATTAAGAATTGCTGAAACTGAAAAATATGCACATGTAACATTTTTCTTTAATGGAGGAGAAGAAAAACAATATCCTGGAGAAGATAGAATTTTGGTACCATCACCAAAAGTAGAAACATATGATATGAAACCTGAAATGAGTGCTTATGAAGTAACAGACAAGGTATTGGAAGCAATTCAAAGTGATAAATATGATAGTATTATATTAAACTATGCAAACACAGACATGGTAGGACATACAGGAAGTTTAGATGCAGCTATTAAAGCAGTTGAAGCAGTAGATGAATGTGTAGGAAAAGTAGTAAAATTAGTTGAAGAAAAACAAGGTAGTTTAATAATAACAGCAGACCATGGAAATGCAGAACAAATGATAGACTATGCTACAGGAGAACCACATACAGCACATACAACAAATCCAGTACCAATTATATTAGTAACACCAGATAACAAATTAAAGTTAAAATCAGGTGGAAAATTAGCAGATTTAGCACCAACAATGCTTGATTTAATGAATTTAGAAAAACCAGAAGAAATGACAGGAGAAAGTTTATTAGATAAGGAATAAAGGGATATGTTAAATCACACAAAAAAGATAAAAGAAATATATGAGGAAATACAAAGAAAATTATTATATATGATACCAGAAAAATGGGAATCTATATATTTGTATAGTTCAGTAATAGAAAATGGTAAAAATGCACCAACAGGAGAGTTATTTTTCTACTATATTCCTAAGGGAATATTTAGAAAAAATCCTGTTAATGTGTATGAAGTACCAAGTAAATTTAACATTGACGAAAATCAATATTTAGAATTGGTAGCTAAATTATATGATGATATAAAAATATTAAGGGAAGAATTTAAAAAATCTGAGCCAGGAGAGATGTGGAGTAATATAACCATATCTATAACAAATATGAAGTTTAGAGCAGAATATAGTTATGAAGATTTAATAAATAATACTTTTAATAGTTATGAACGTCATGTAATATGGAGATATAAATATTTAGGAATTGGTCCAGAACAAGTATCTAAAAAAGATAAAGACATATTATTTAGATATTTTAATGGTGCAAGAAATCTGGCAGAAGTAGAAGAATATAATGCTGGAATATATGTTGAACAAGATACAAAAAATATTATAGAATATAATACTGAAGAAGATGAAATAGAAAATGATGGTTATATTAGAGAAGATGATATACTACCTGAAAAAAAATATAATCAAATAAAAAGTCATAAAATAGAAAATAACTGGGATTCTAGAAGAAAGAAAAAAACAGAAACTATGTGGAGTAGCTATCATAATACTTCATTAGAACAATATGTTATAAAAACATCAAACAATAATGAAAAGAAAAAGAATAGTGAAAGAAGAATAAAAATACAGCAACAGAGAATTCCAAAAGAAGTAATACAAAATCAAGAAAATGAAATGCAAAATCAACAGATACAACAGCAAGAAATTTACAAAAGACAATTAGAGCAATCAAGGATTAATCAACAGGAAATGTATAAGCAACAACTAAGGCAATCACGAATTCAGCAACAAGAAATGTATAAACAACAATTAGAAAATTTAAGAATTCGAGAACAAAGAAATCAAAAAGTACAAATGCAAAAAGAACAAAATCAAGAATTGCAAAAGCAACAGGAGCAAAGACGAAAAATGCAAAATCAACAAATGAAAAAACAAGATATACAAAAGGAAAAAGTAAATAAACCAAGAAGAAATCAAATTTTATTATTTTCAGAAGATGAAATAGATGAAGAATAGAAAAGTTATTTAGTTTAGGTGTTTACCTAAAATGATATATACAAATAAAGTATTGAAAGGAGCAATGAAAATGATTTATTCAAAAGAATTAGAAGAAATGTGTGTTGTAAAAAAAGGAGTAGACCATGGACCAGCACCAATTCCAGAAGAAGGAAAATGGGTAAAAGCTAAAGAAATAAAAGATATATCAGGTTTAACACATGGTATTGGATGGTGTGCACCACAACAAGGAGCATGTAAATTAACTTTAAATGTAAAAGATGGTATCATTCAAGAAGCATTAATTGAAACAATAGGATGTTCAGGAATGACACATTCAGCAGCTATGGCTGGAGAAATTTTAACAGGAAAAACTTTATTAGAAGCATTAAATACAGATTTAGTTTGTGACGCAATCAATACTGCTATGAGAGAATTATTCTTACAAATTGTATATGGAAGAACTCAAACAGCATTTTCAGAAGGAGGACTTCCAGTAGGAGCAGGACTTGAAGATTTAGGAAAAGGTCATACATCTCAAGTTGGAACAATTTATTCAAGTACTTTAAAAGGTCCTAGATATTTACAATTAACAGAAGGTTATATTGTTGAATTAGGTTTAGATAAAGATGATCAAATCATCGGATATAAGTATGTTCATATGGGTAAAATGATGGATAATATTAAAAAGGGTATGGATCCAATGGAAGCTATTGAAAAAGCATCTGGTACATATGGAAGATTTGATGAGGCTGTGAAAAAAATTGACCCAAGACAAAATTAATTAAAATCAGCAATCTGCACATTTTTAATAAAATATCCAAACTTCGATGTACAAAAGTACACCTTCAGCTTGTATATTTTATGAAAAATGCACATCTTACTAATTTTAATTAATTTTCGAGTAAAAAACGAATGAAAAGTGGCATCTTGCGTCGCGAAGTGGCGAACTTCATTTGAAATTTAATCAACATACAAAATTTATAGAATATTTTGATGAGAAAAATAAGAAAAGGGAGGAAATAAAATGGCAGTAACATTTGAAAGTTATGAAAGAAGAATTAATCAAATAAAACCAGTAATGGAAAAATACGGAATAAAAGATTTTGAAGATGCATTAAAAATATGTACAGATAAAGGATTTAATCCATATGAAATCGTAAAAGGAGTACAACCAAT
>CALXJV010000105.1 GCA_944388715.1 uncultured Clostridia bacterium | reverse complement strand
AAATTATTTGCTCCACTAAATATACTTTCTTTGGCTACTCTTGATACTCCTGTTAATACTGTTTTTTCTAAATATGGGTTGTCTTTAAATGTCATTCCATAAAATGTTTTATAAAATTCTATCGCTTTTTCGTAATATCCTTGTACATACGCATGTTGTAAAGGAACATCATATTCATCTATTAACAATATTACTGGTCTATCATAATATTGATACATTATTTTTGATAGCATTTTTAATGAATTCATTAACTCCACATCTGATATATTTGCTGACAATATCTTATTAAAGGTATTCCTCTCTCCTTCTGCCATTTCACCTTCTAATAAGTTTCTATGTTCATAAAATAATTCCATCATTATTGTTTTTAATTGCATTAACATCATTTCATAATTCATTAGTCCTGCATCTTTTAATGTTAGATATATTACTGGATAATACCCCAATTTCGATGTATATTTTTCGTCTTGTGACATTATCTTCAATCCTTTAAACAATTCTTGGCTGTCTTTTGCTCTACAGTCAAAATAATATTTTAATGTACTCATATTTAGTGTTTTTCCAAATCTACGTGGTCTTGTTACTAGTATTACTCCTGATTGATTATCTATTATATCTTTTATAAACATTGTCTTATCTATATAATAATTATCTCTAACACGTAACATCTTAAAATCACTAATACCTATTCCAATTCCAGTCATTTAATATCACCTCTTTTTTATGATAACCAGATTTATTTTATTTCTTCTACATATATTTTATCATTTACTGCTACTACCGTATATTTATAAATATTTTCTAATTCCTTTATTTCTTCAAACTCACCATATTCTTTTATTTGCTCTCTTGCTTCTTTTTGCTTTTCTTCTAATTTATTTTCTTCTCCTTTTTTCAAATATTTAAATTCTATCATTACTCCTTTATATCCTTTATCTCGTTCTCTTGGTATTAATAATATATCTGGATATTTTCTTTGTACTTCCATTTCTGATTTTAATCTAAATATTTTTAAGTTCATTGCTATACAAAAAAATATTAACTTTATATATTTCTCGTCCATCTTAATATAATCTCTATTTGATAAATTTTTTAAATATTTTTCTAACATTTCTATTATTTTACTTATTTTTCCTTCTAATGCTATTTCTCTTGCTATCTCTGTATAATTGTCATTTATATCTATATTAATTTCTTCTCTCAATATTTTTAGAAAATAATCTGAATAGATTTCTTTCATTACATTGTTTGGTATTTTTAATTTTGGATATCCTACTTCATCTCCTTCTATTGTTAGATATCCTAAATAATATAACATTGATACTAAATCTGTTTCTGTAAATTCCATTGCTGGGTTGAATTTTTGTCTTATTTCACTTACTATCCCTTCTCCTGATACCGTTTTCTCTATTACTCTTTCTCTTTCTTCTCCTTTGCATAAATCTAACATCTTTCCTAACTTTGTATAGTCACTTGCTATATTAACATCAATTAATTGCTCAGGTATTCTTCCTAGTTCTGTATAACTATTCAAGAAATATAAGCACATATTTGAATTATATATCTTTTCTTTCCCATGTAATGAAAATTTATATCCATCATAGTTTTCTCTCATGATAGGTATTAATGTTTCTTGTTCTTCTTTTTTAATATTTTGTACCTTCATTAATTCTTTTAGTTCTTTCTCTGTAAACCCCATCATTTCATTAAATCTTTCATCTTGTGTTTTGTCTGAACTTATATTAAATCCTGATGTTAGACTATCTAATGTTATCGGAGCTACTCCTGTTATAAATATTCTATCTACTACACTCTCTGTTCCCTCTTTTAGTATTTCATACCATTTCCTTACTTTTCCGTTTTTTGATACTAAGTTTTTAAATTGGTTTGTATTAAATCCTAGTAATTCATTTGCAAAATGATCATATTCATCTACTATTACATAGATTTTTTCATTCTGCCTTTGTATTTCAAATGCTTTTATTAAATTATCTAAAATATTCTCCGCTTCATCATCTTGATTTATATAAAAATCTAATTTATATTTTTCAACAAATAAATTTATTGATGCTATTGTCTTTTTCTTAAAAGCCTTCACCGTTGTTTCTTCATTTGTTGTATCTATTCCTGCAAAATTAAATTTTAATATATGATAACTATTTTTTAGCTTTGTTGGATTTTTTCCTATATATGTTTCTCCATATAATTTTTCAAACTTTTCTTCTTTTTGTATATCATAATAATTTTCTAGTGTGCTTGTAAATAATGTTTTTCCGAATTTTCTTGGGCGTAAAAATAAAATCCTTTTTTCTGCTAGATTCTCTAGTTTCTCTATATACATTGTCTTATCTACATAATAATATCCATCTTCTATTAATTCTTCGTAATTACTTATTCCATATGGTAATTTCTTCACTTTATACCACTTCCTTTTGATTTATCTACTTCTTAATTTTACTATATATAGATGAAAATAGCAAGAATCATTCTATTCTTTTTTTCTGACATGATAATATCTTTTTCCCCATTAATAATATTATCCATGCCTAAAAAAGGAATAATGAAATTTGTTGTTAGATTTTCAATTCCAACAAAAACCATAATTGTTGTTAATATTGCTACACAGATACTTGTATTTTTTACATTAATTGCTTTTCTTTTGACAAATTCTCTAATTAATATATACCAGAAATACAAAGTAATATAGTTTAATGCTATCGTTATTGACATTCCTAAATTTACTTTCTGTTTGTTTTGGTTTATACATTTTTTTCCTTTCCAGAATAGAAAAAAGAAAAAAGTATATTCGTTCTTAATCAAATGAAATACTAGAATATACTTTTATATTTATATTTTTACCAATATTAAATTTTGGAAGGAATATACCTTGTATGGCATATATGCTCTATATTTATCCTTAAACAAATATATCTGATAATTTTATGCCATATTGCAAGACATACACGGAAACTGTTGTTGCTGTTACTGTTCCCATTGTTGTTGTTGAAGTTGAATGAACCTGTGTTAGAATTGTTATAGTTGCCTCCACGTTTGAAGAATGGATAATTGTTGCTGTTGTTAATACCGACAAAGTTAGAGTTCGTTACAGGTATATCCCTGCTTTTCGCTCAAGCTATGCTCGAACGAAAAGTGCTTATTATTTAATTTTACTGTTTCTTTTATGTTTATTATTATGTTTTTTACATTGCTCAGATAACAGATATCACATTACTGTACTGCAAGACATACACGGAAACCGAAGTTGCTGTAACTGAGACCCACCGCCGTCGTAGAAGCTGAATGAACCTGTGTTAGAACTGCCATAGTAGCCTCCACGTCTGAAGAATGGATAATTGTCGCTGTTGTCAATACCGACAAAGTTAGAGTGCGCTGAATACCATGATGTTGCTCCACTCCCTGAGGTTGATGTTTCTGTTGTTGCATCCCCAAATATTTTATTTATATTTATATTATAATTATCTGTATATATATTTGAATCTGTTTTTTGGTATACTGTTGCATATGGTGTACTTTCTGTTTTATTGTTTGTTGTATCATCTGTTGATGCAAATGAATTTCCATAATTTTGGCTTGAATCTGCTATATATCCTGCTACATATTCATATGCTCCACCTACTGTATCAAATATTCCATATTCATTTCCTGTTGTACTTTGCAATTTATTTGTTATTGGAGTTGCTCCACTTGCTCCTGCTGTATAATATCCCGCTGAATTACTTGTTACTGCTGTTCCATTCCTTCCGTATTTACTTTCTGTTAAATATGCTACTGCTCCCCATTCACTATTTTTCATCAAATGGCTTTCTTTGTTTCTATCATAATTATATCCTAACGTGTACATTTCTCCTATAGTTTTGCTTCTATAACTACTTACTCCTGGTGTTGATTTTATTGTTGTTCCACTTTGGCTTACTTCGTATTTGGCTACCCATATTCCTTCTAATTTACTACTCCATCCTCCCTGATCTAAATCTGTTTCAAATGCTGGATGTGTTCTTAATTTTTTTTCTCCTACTGCTATACTTGTTTCTGGTTCTTGTAAATCACTTGGTGTTTTTCCTTCTGCATCTACTATCCCTCTTGCATCACTATATCCTATTATTCCTGTTGTTTGACTTTTATCTGCTCTATATGCTTCTGCATTTTCTGGTGTGTCAAAATATACTATTCTATATGCATATCTTGGTATCCATACAAAATAACTACCATCTTCCGTTTTTACATTCGCCCATTTACTTTTATTTTCTTTTCCACTTATTGATGTATCTTCGTAACTGTACCAATCTGTTCCACTATCATCACTTACATTTATTGCTTCTCCTGTAGTTTCGTTATATGTTATTGCTGTCATTCCTTCTTTTATTATTGGATGATTTGGTGTGGTTGTTGTATTATAACTTGTTCCACTTAAAAACTCTATCTCTATTACTCCATTTGCTCTTGTAAATGATGGTTCTTCTGATACTCCAGGTGTTTCTTCTGGTTCTTTTACTGTATACTCTGTTACATTTCCATTTTTATCTACAAAATATTTTCTTCCATTTTGGTCATTTTCTGTTATTGTTACTATATATCCTTCTGTTCCATCTTCATTTGTTCCTGGTGTTACGCTATATTTTCCAGAAGTAAAGTATTTTCCTAATTCTGTTTCTAAATTTTCTTGTGCTATTTCTCCTCCGTTATTACTAGCTAAAGCTCCTGTTACTGCTAACTTTACTTTTTCTTCCTCTTCTGCTATCTTTGTTTTATCACTTGCTTCTGTTGCTTTATTAAGTATTCCATTATCTCCTGTTAATGTCGCTATCGTTACTCCTGCAAGTATTAGTAAAACGATGATAGTTATCATATTCTGTTATGACTATTTTTTATCTAACCAACATTTATTAGTTCTTCTTCATCATTTAATTTTCTCATATTTAAAATATTGAATTTATAATATATTGTAATTTC
>CALXJV010000104.1 GCA_944388715.1 uncultured Clostridia bacterium | reverse complement strand
GTTGAAAGTTCTAAAAGTATTGATATTTGGGCATTTTTATTTTTGACTTTACATTAAAATAACTTTACATTACCATTGTAATGTAAAGCTTTACATTACAATGGAATACTAACAAAAGCAACAGAGGCAAAAAATGATCAAGCAGATGGAACAGTAAAAGAGGCAGTAGCACTTTTATGAAATGAATATCAACTAGAAATAAAATCATCTAGTAATGAAGGAGTAAAAGAATCAACAAAAATAGCAAGTACAGAAATTACAAAGATACAAGGAGAAGAAGCAAATTACTTGGCAACAACAGCGACAAGTTTTTGGGATTTTCTTTTGACAGATAAACAAGTTATAAATGGTGATGGGATAGTAGATGTTCAAAAATTAACAGGACAAACATTAGATAGAGGAAACGGAACAGATGGTGTAACAGATGTATATAAAATAGAAAGAGATGAAGAAACAAATGAATATACTTTAAAATATTGCATAAAAGCAGGAGACGAAGAAAGTATATGGAATATTACAGAAAAAATGGATAGCCAAGAAACTGATAATGTCTTAAACTTAACAATAAAAGATGCAACTTATTTTGGCTTAGGAGATTTTATTATTGAGTATGAAAGTGGTATGACGTGGAGAGAGTGGATTGGATCGGACTATAATGATGAATTGTTGGAAATCAGGACAGGTTATAATGGAGATGCTATTGATTTAACTAATAAAATGAAAGATAAAGCTGGATATGAATACTTTATGCTCTGCAAAGAGGATTCATCTGAAGTGCTACCAGATGAGTTAATAGACCTTAATTTAATGTATAGTATTATTGCATTGCCGAATTAAAATTGTAATTTTAAAAAATGATGTATACTGCGGTATGAAAATAAAAATATAAATAAATGTGTAAAAATACTTGAAAATAGAGGTAACAATCCTTTAAAACGTATTATGCAAACTATTGCAAAGATATATTTTAAAGGAGTTCTTTTGATATGACAAATGGAGCAAATAATCAAAAAAAGAAAGAGGACATGAAAATGAGAAAATTTTAAAAATATATGTATGATAGTTACTTAGGAAAAGCAAAAGATATTATAGAAAAGAAGCAATTAGAAGAAGTTACAACAGAAAAACTAAAACCATAAATATTCCAACTTATGAATTAAAATGCTTGAAAAAGTATCTAAAATTTATTACAATAGAAATGAGAAGAATAATGAAATAGTAATAAATTAAAAAAGTTGGAGGAATGAATATTATAATGAAATGTATATTAATGAATAAAAATACGCCAATTCTTTTACTAGAGTACAATACTAAATATAATACTATAGAAAAAATATATGACATATACAACATTGAATATGTACCATTATCTGTATATAATGCAAACAAAAATATATCTAAGAATTTAGTTGCAGAAGTCAATAAATGGTTTAGAAATAGAGGAATTCCATCATGGAGAAAAAATATTGAAAAACTATTAGAAAATCTTAACGTTTCAACAACAGAAGAACTTTTGAACAAAGCATATGCACTATCATTATCAGATCAATATTGGATAAAAGAACAAGACAGGCAAATAGAATGGAAAGACATAAATTTTTTTGAAAATGATTTCAAATATAAAGCATATCTTGATATATCATTAAGTAATTCTTCTGATAAGAGACTTAATCAAGCAGAGCTCAAATCTCCGAACAATACAACAGATGGAATGTTACAAAAAGGTTGGATAATTGAAAATGGTAAACGAGTACTAGTAAAAGGTATATATCAGCCAAGTAGAGAAGAACCTATTAATGAATGGTTAGCATCTGAGATATGTAGAAGATTGGATTTTTATCATTGTGATTATTCAATAGATATTATAAATAATAGGATAGTATCAAAATGTGAAAGCTTTGTGACAAGTGATGAAGAAATTATTTCGGCATATGATATATATAATTCAGAGAAAAAGTCAAATAATGTTACTGATTTAGAACATTACATAAATATATTAGAAAAACACAATGTGCCAGATGCAAGAAAAAATGTAGAGAACATGTTTGTCTTAGATTTTATTATAATGAATATAGATAGACATATGAAAAATTTTGGAGTTATAAGGAATGTAAATACACTGGAATGGGTAAGAACTACACCTATTTTTGATAATGGAGAAAGTATGCAATGTGACAAATTGACGAGTGAAATCAATTTTACTGATGGAAAAGGAAAATTTTTTACAAATACAGATAAAAAATATAGTGAAATGTTAAAAAAGCTTGAGACTATAAGGGAAGTGGATATAAAGAAACTTGAGGGAATTGTAACAGATTATAAAAATGTTTTAGAAAAATATCAACCATATACTGATGCAACATCTGAAAGAATAAGAAAACTTTGCTTTGGATTAGAAAAAAGAATAAAAAAATTATATGAAAAAGAATAAAATTTATACCAATAATTATACTAATAAAATGAAAATTTAAAGTGATTTTAACTACATATATTTTATCTTAAATTAAGTTAAAAAATTTATCGAAGTAAAAAAACATTTTTAGTTTTTTATATATAATAAAAATCGTTAAGTCAGATACTTAACAATCAAAAACTAAAAATATAATATCAATAAAATATAGTAAAGTCAATAGATAAAAAAGAATTAAAAAATAATTAAAATTTGTAAACAAAATAAAAAATAAAAGACAGAAAAAGCTTGTAATGCTATTTATACAAGTGATTTCTGTCTTTTTCTATATACCTGAAGTATCTGACTCTAAGAAAAATATTACAAAATGAAAGGGAGGAAAAATAATGTTAAAGAACAGAAGATTAAAAAGAGGAAGGGATGAAAAAAATAAGAGAACAGCAAAAGTGTCTTTAATTATGCCAAAATAAATAATTAAAAAAATAGTACTCTTGTAATTTTACATTAACATCTTTTATACAATCTGTCATAGAAAGTTACAATCCACAGCTTAAAGATACTATTAATAATAATGTATATATATTAATATTTCATAAATTTTTCGGCTCAATACGTGCATTAGAGTTTCTAAATCTAAAATGAACGAGCCTCTCGCTGTATCGCGCTTCCTCATTCATTTTAGATTAAGAAACTCTACAAGCACTCCAATCACATTCAAAATTTATTCAATATTAATATATATACATTCTATAAAATAAATATAAGGCTGTGAATTATAACCATAGAAAATAAAAGAATATAAAAAAATTCTTCCAAAATGTTGTATTTTTTCATAATATTGGTATAATAGTAAATGGGCAAAATTTTGAAAAAATAATAAAAGCCAAGCGAAAGGAAGGATTTATATGTTAAAAAAGGTAGCAATACTTGCAAATGGAGGAGACGTATCAGGATTTAACGCAGTTATAAGAGCAATAACAAAAACATGTGAGACAAATGGAATTGAATGTTATGGTTATATTGATGGTTACAGAGGACTAGTAGAAAACAATTATGTAAGATTAGATGGAAGTGAAATAGCGTCAGGAATTTTACCAAAAGGAGGTTCAATCATTGGTTCATCTACAAATGCAATAGTTTTCCACTATAAAGTAGAACATGAAGACGGAACAGTTACCTATGAAGACTTATCAGACCAATGTGTAAAAAATGTAAAAGAAGCAGGATTTGACTGTATCTTTACATTAGGAGGAGACAGTACACAAAAATCAGCCAGAGACCTATACCTAAAAGGAATAAATACAATAGGAGTTCCAAAAACAATAGACAATGATGTTGCATGTACAGACATTACATTTGGATATAATACAGCAGTTCATGTAGCTACTGAAGCAATAGATAGATTACACACAACAGCTGAAACACATGATAGAATAATGGTGTTAGAAGTAATGGGAAGATTTGCAGGATGGATTGCATTAGAATCAGCAATTTCAGGAGGAGCAGATGTAGCTTTAATACCAGAAATCCCATATGACATAAATAAAGCAGCAGAAGCAATAAATAAAAGAAAAGCAAAAGGAAAGAAATTCAGTATTGTTGTTGTTTCAGAAGGGGCACATCCAAAAGGATTAGAAGGAACAACACATTCTGCAGAAGGAATAGATAATAAAGCAGGAATCAACATTAAATTTGGAGGAGAAGGAAAAAGAGTAGCTGAAAAACTTCAAGAATTAACAGGACTAGAATCAAGATGTACAATATTAGGATATATGCAAAGAGGAGGAACACCAACAGCATATGATAGAGTTTTATCTACAAAATATGGAGCAAAAGCTGTAGAACTTGCAATGGAAGGAAAATTTGGAGTGTTAACAGTTATTCAAAATGGAAAATTAGGTTGTGTGCCACTAGAAATAGTAGTAGGAGAAAACAAAGAAATAGGAGCTGTTCAAGGAGGAACAGCAGAAAGTAATGTAAGATTAGTAACAATGGATCATGAGCTAGTAAAAACAGCAAGAGATATAGGAATTTGTTTAGGAGATTAAAAAGGTGTCAATGGGTGTTAATGAGGACGGAGATTTTGACAATGTTGTCAAAATCTTCGTCCTCATTGACACCTATTTATTACATTTTTATTACATTTTTAAAATTTTGTTGTGATTAAAAAATATTATTGGTATAATTTGGGTATAATAAAAATACGAAGGAGGAATCGTTATGTTAAAATCAAATGTAGCATGGAGCACAAATGAAGATAGTTACACACAAGGAAGAGAGGCTGCTGAAAAAGCAGTAGTAGATTTAATGCAGACAAAAGTAGCATTTTTATATACATCAGTAGACTGCGATGTCAATAAAGTATTAGAAGGAGCAAAAGAAAAATTAGGGACAGCACCAATTATTGGATGCACATCAAGTGCAGGAATAATAGTACCAGATGGATTTATTTCATCAGACCATGGATTTACAGGAATATTAGCACTAGGAGATCCAGACACAGAAGTAGGTGTTGCAAGTTCTGAAAGAGGAAATGACCCAAGAGAAACAGGAAGAAAAGTAGCAATGGAAGCTATGAAAATGGCAGGAAGAACAGATGCACCAGCATATTTCTATATGGTTGCATCACCAGCAGAAGAAGAATTCTATATTAAAGGAATTGAAGATGTTATCGGAAGAGTTCCTGTATTTGGAGGAAGTGCAGCAGATAACACAGTT
>CALXJV010000103.1 GCA_944388715.1 uncultured Clostridia bacterium | reverse complement strand
ATAACAGATATGCAAAAACAAGAACTAAGAAAAATGAAACGATGATTTAGATACAATCTAAACAGTAGAATAAATTTAACAAAAATTTTGAAAAAATGAAAATAATAATTTGACTAATACAAAATTTATGTTATAGTAATAAAGGAAAATTAAAAGGAGATACGAAGGAGAGATATATGGGAAGAGGAAGAAGAGAACTAAAAAAAGAACCAATGAAAGTAAAAAAATCAAAAAAAATGTCACAAACACAAATTGAAAAAAAGAAAAAGATTATTATAAGGACAGGTCTAATTATATTAGCATTAATCGTATTATTTATAATAGCGATGATAGCGAATAATTATATAATATTAGATAAAAACAAGACTACTAATTTAGTAATAAATAACAATAATGTAACATCAGATTTAAGAAATGAAATAATACAAGAAGATGGAGTTATCTATTTATCAGAAGATGATATATCCAACTTTTTTGATAAGCATATATATTTAGAAGAAGAAAATAATAAAATAATTACAACATATGATAAAAAAATAGCAGAAGTTAGCTTAGAAGAAAATGTTATAAATATCAATGGAGCAGATAAAGAAACTTCAGCACATGCAATAGAAAGAGATGGAGTAATATATATACCAATTTCAGAGATGACAGAGGTATATGATATAGAAATAGATAATATAGAAGAAACAAAAGTTATCACAATGGACTCTTTAGATAAAGAACAAAGAAAAGCAATAGTAACATCAAATGTATCAGTAAAATCATCAACAAAATTTATTGCAAAGACACTTGATAGAGTAAAGAAAGGCTCAACAGTTGTAGTTATTTCAACAGATGATAAATATGCTAAAATTAGAACAGAAAATGGAAAAATAGGATATATCAAGAAAAATAAATTAGCTAATGAATATTTAGTAAGAGAAGACTTGGCAGAAGAAAAGCAAGTTGAAGGAAAAATAAACATGACATGGGACTATTATTCAGAAGTAGGAAGTGCACCTGACAGAACAGGAACAACAATTGATGGAGTAAATGTAGTATCACCAGCATTTTTCTATGTAAATGAAAATGGAGAATTTACAGAAAATATAGGAGAAAGTGGAGAAAGCTACATAGAATGGGCACATGGAAATGGATACAAAATATGGCCAATGATATCTAATGCACCAGCAGCAAATGAAAGCTTGGAAATAACATCAGAAATTATGAATAGTTATGAAAAAAGAAAACAATTAATAGAACAAATAGTAGAAGCATGCGTAAAATATGATTTAGACGGAATAAACGTGGATTTTGAAAATATGAAACAAGAGGACAAAGATTTATATTCAAGATTTATAATAGAATTAACACCAAGATTAAATGAAATAGGAATGGTAGTATCAGTAGATGTAACAGCACCAGATGGAGGAGAAACATGGTCATTATGTTTTGATAGGCATGTTATAGGAGATGTTGCAGATTATATCATTTTCATGGCATATGACCAAAATGGAGTATCAAGTACAAAATCAGGAACAAATTCTGGATATAATTGGATACAATTAAACTTAGTTAAATTTTTACAAACAGAAGAAATAGAAGAAGATAAATTGATTTTAGGAATACCATTTTACACAAGAATATGGACAGAAGATTCAGAAGGAAATGTTATAAGAAAATCAACAGTAAATATGAATGATATAGAAGAAGTATTACCAGATGATGTAGAAAGAAAATGGGATGATGAACTAAAACAATATTATGTTGAATATCAAGATGGAGATAACACAAGAAAAATGTGGATTGAAGATGTTGAATCATTAAAAGCTAAAGTTTCACTAGTTAAAGAAGAAGGGTTAGCAGGTGTGGCATCTTGGCAATATGGAATGGAAACAGAAGATGTTTGGCCAATGCTAAAAGAAGAATTAGGAAATTAAGCTAGACAAAGACAAAACGACAAAACGAACAAAACGGGCCAGGTTATCTTTTGTATGTATTATGTCGAATATTGTCGAAAGCTAAAAAATTATTAATATTCTCGAAATTGTAGCTAATAGTGAATATTATAATATTCACTATTTTATTGCAAATCAAAGATTAGTATTTAAATTTTTTGACAATATTAGACATAATACATACAAAAGATAACCTGGCCCGTTTTGTTCCGTTTTGTTCGTTTTGTTACCTTCCCCCAAATCATCAAAAATCATCAAAAAATCCTTGACAACAGTGATTTCAATGGTATAATAATACTAGTAAAGAGACATTTGGAGGTATTTTGGCGAATGCAAAAAGAAAATGTATTTTTTTCTGTGGATAAATTTGATGAAATGACAGATGAACAAATAATAACAGAAGTACAAAAGGGTGATAAACAAGCACTATCATATATAATGAACAAATATAAAGAATTGGTTAATATGAAAGTAAGCAAATATTTTATGATTGGAGCCGAAAAAGATGATATTATCCAAGAAGGATTAATAGGTTTGTTTAAAGCAATAAAGACATATAATGAAGAGAAAAACAATAGTTTCAAATCATTTGCAAATATGTGTATAGAAAGACAATTAATAACAGCAGTGAAATCATCAACAAGACAAAAACACAAACCATTAAATTCATATTTATCATTAAATGCATCAGCATATGATAATGAAGATGAAAATGGAATGGAATTGATAAATACATTAGATAATAAAATGGTAGAAGATCCATTGGAAACAATAATGAAAAAAGAGTACTACGAGCAAATCGAAAATTCAATACAAAAATCATTAAGCACATTTGAAAAACAAGTTTTAGATGGATATATGAAAGGTTATAGTTATGTAACAATAGCAAAAAAATTAGATTCACCTGTAAAATCAGTAGATAACGCAATACAAAGAATTAGAAAAAAAGCAACTAAAAATTTAGGAGATACAAATTGAACAGTTCAAATATGAATTTTAAATACGATACAGCAATGAAGAATAAATATTTTTCGCAATAAAAATGAAGAAATAAAAGAACTCTAATACGATATGTTTTTATTTATAAAGTAAAAAATATAAAAATGTTAATAAAATTTATGAGAATTACTTTATAAGTTATAAAAAATATCCTATAGTTATTAAATTAATTATAGGATATTTTTTAGGACATTTTTTTATCGAATAAAAAACATATGAAATTTTTTGTATTATCCAAAGTTTTTATGGGGCTTCTAACGGGAATTGAACCCGTGACCTCAGCCTTACCAAGGCTGCACTCTACCAACTGAGCTATAGAAGCAAGTAATAATATAATGTCTTAAATCGTAACAATTATACAATATAAAAAAAGAAAAGTAAATATTTATAATAGACTTTTTCAAAAAGATTACTACTTTTATAGCCTGGAAAAAGTTATATTAATTTATTTGCTTAGATCCATAAATGACATCTTATATATACATTGACAAGAATGGTTGTGAAATAAAATCTAAATAGGAAGAAAATTTCTTGCTATTTTTATAGTGATATAGTAAAATAAAAACATAAAAAAGATAGGAAGTGGTTAATGTGAAAAAATTACCATATGGAATAAGTGATTATGAAAGTCTAGTAGAAAATGATTATTATTATGTAGATAAAACGATGTATATAGAAAAATTAGAAAACCTAGCAGAAAGATATATAATGTTCTTACGTCCAAGAAAGTTTGGAAAAACATTATTTACAAGTACATTAGAAAATTATTACGACAAACAAAAAGAAGAAAAATTTCAAAAATTATATGGAGAAACATATATAGGAAAAAATCCAACAAAACTAAGAAATAGCTACCATATATTAAAGTTTAATTTTTCTGGGATAGATACAACAAATGAAGAAACAACAATAAGAGGATTTAAAAAAAAGGTAATAGCATCTATAAATTTATTTGTAGAAAAATATAACTTAGATTTTTATATTAATACAAATGATGAAGCAGAAAATATTTTAGATAATTTAATAAAAGCATTTGAAATACAAAAAGCAGAAGAAAAAATATATGTCTTAATAGATGAATATGACCATTTTGCAAATGAATTATTAGGATTTAATACAAATCAATTTAAAAATTTAGTGTCAAAAAATAGAAAAGTAAGAAAATGGTATGAAATATTAAAAGAAGGAACAGAAAGTGTAGTAGATAGAATATTTATAACAGGAGTGGCACCGATAATATTAGATAGTTTAACATCAGGATTTAACATAAGTTCGGATAAAACGCAAGATAGAGAATTTAATGAGATGATGGGTTTTACAGAAAGTGAATTAAGACAAATAATGAAAGAACAAAAAATAACTGAAGAAAAGCAAGAAGAGGTATTACCAGTAATGAGAGAAAACTATGATGGGTATAGATTTTCGTTAAAAGGAAAAGAAAAAATATATAATTCAAATATGTGTTTATATTTTTTAAATTATTATGTAAAATATAATGAAATACCAGAGCAAATAATAGATGTAAATATAGCAAGTGATTATAGTAAGCTTGGAAAGATGTTAGATTTATGTAAAGGAGAAGAAAGAGAAAGAGTAATAGAAAAAACAGTATCAGGAGAAGGAATAGTAAGTGAAATAAGACAAAAATTCAATCCAGCGATGGAATTTACAGAAACAGATTTGGTATCAATGTTATATTATTTAGGCTATTTAACGATTGAAGGTGATGAAGTAGGATATCCAAAGTTAAGTATACCAAACAATGTAATGAAAGAAATTTATTCGGATTATTTCTTAAAAATATTAAGAGAAGAAATTAATATAGATATAAATGATAATTATACAGAAATAGCAAGAGAAATAGCATTAGAAGGAAAGATAGATAAAATAATAGAAATGCTAGAAAAATATCTAAATAACTTATCAAATAGAGACTATATAAAAATGGATGAGAAATATATAAAATTAATATTTTACTGTATAGCAATGAACTTAAAAATATTTAGACTAAAATCAGAGATGGAAATACAAAGAAAATATCCAGATATATTATTAATACCAAGAGAACGAGATAAAGGATATAAAGGAGTAATGATAGAATTTAAATATTTGAAAAAAGGAGAAGAAAATAAATTAGAAGAAAAGCAAAAAGAAGCAAAAGAGCAAATAAAAGAATATGGAGAGTTTAATGAAATAAAAGAATTAAAAAATATATATAAATACACCGTAGTAGCAGTAAATGACGAGATATATGTAGAGAAAATAAATTCTTAGATTTAATAACGAAAATTAATTTTATAATAAAGAATAAAAAATCTGTTATATTGCCAATAAAAATTTTGTGAAAATATGTATAAAACTTCTTGAATTTTTTTCGATGTATAAATAATAGATGAGAGTAGAAGTGTAGAACAGTAAAAAATATTTTTCGACAGATAAAAA
>CALXJV010000102.1 GCA_944388715.1 uncultured Clostridia bacterium | reverse complement strand
TAAAAACAGAATTGCTAGAGTTATATATAGACCATGCTTATTTATTAAAAAGTGAGAAATTATTGGACATTGAAAAAGAAAGATTTAATAATATTTTAAATTTTAGAGCAGATAAGATAGAAATACAAAAAGCATTATATTTACTAACTAGACTATTATATAAAGAATATGAAAGACCAGCAATATTATTAATAGATGAATATGATGTACCAATACAATCAGCATATGTAGAAGGATATTATGAAGAAGCAATAAAATTTCTAAAAACATTTTATGGAACAACATTTAAAGATAATCCATATTTAGAGAAAACAGTCTTAACAGGAGTATCAAGAGTGGCAAAAGAAAGTATATTTAGTGGAGCAAATAATTTTGATGTATTTACAGTATTAGATAATGAATTTGCAGATGACTTTGGAATAACCAAAGAAGAGATGGACAAAGTAATAGAAGATTTCAAGGTAGAAGATGACAAAGAAGAAATAAAGAAATGGTATGATGGATATAAGATAGGAGACAAAGAGGGAATATATAATCCATGGAGTATATTAAATTATCTTACAAGAAAAGAATTAAGAGCATATTGGATAAATACAAGTTCAAATGATATAATAAAATTAATACTAAAAAAATCATCAACAGTAAAGGACAAAATAGAAAGACTGTTAAGAGGAGAAGCAATAGAAGTAAAAATAGATTTAGAAACAGTAATAGTAGGAATAGAAAATAATGAAGATAATATCTGGGGTCTAATGCTAGGAACAGGATATCTAAAAGTAGTAGAGGTAGTAGACTTACCAAGTAAAATATATAAAGTAGCTCTCCCAAATTATGAGATTAAACATTTATTTGAAGAAATAATAGATAATTGGTTTAGAAACAAAGTAATAGGAAATGACTTACAAAGTATATTAAAAGATTTAGTAACATTAAATTTAAAAGAATATGAGAAAAAATTTGAAAAATTAGTAGTAGAAATGTTTAGTTATATGGACGTAGGAGAAAACACAGCAGAAAACTTCTATCATGCATTTGTATTAGGAATGTTAGTAGGATTAAAAGACAGTTACTATGTAAACTCAAATAGAGAATCAGGAATGGGAAGATATGACATAATGCTAGAACCAAAAGATAAAAATGGGAATAGTTTTATAATGGAATTTAAAGTATTAGAAGACAAGGAAGAAAAAACAATAGAAGAAACAATAGAAAATGCAAAAAAACAAATAGAAGAGAAACAGTATGAACAAAATTTAAAAGAAAGAGGATTTAAAAATATAACAAAAATGGTGTATGCGTTCAAGGGAAAAGAAGTAAAGATGAAAGTATTCTAAAAGGAGTAAACTATGATTCAAGAAAAATATAAAATTCTAAAAGATTTAATAAATTTTAATACAATAGGAGATAAAGAAAATAGTAAAATTATTAATTATATTGAAAAATATCTACTTGATTTAAATTTCAAAACAGAATATAAAGGAAAATACTTAATAATGAGTATTGGAAAAGAGCCAAGATTAGGTTTTTTAGGACATACAGATACAGTAGAATACATAGAAGGTTGGAACACTAATCCGTTTGAATTAACACAAGCTAATAATAAATTATATGGATTAGGAAGTTGTGATATGAAAGGCGGAATTTCAGCCATGTTAAAGGCTATTTCAGAAATTGATTTTACAAAGTTAAAATATGGCATGAAATTATATTTTACTTATGATGAAGAAAGAGAATTCAAAGGTATTTATGATATTGTCAAAGCAAAAGAGAATTTTCCACAAACAGTAATATTTGGAGAACCAACAAATAATGAAATATTATCAGGTAGTAAAGGGTTATTAGAGTATGACTTGAAGTTCAATGGAATAAAGGTACATTCAAGTAATCCAGAAAAGGGAAAGAGTGCTAATTTAAATGCAGTCAAATTTTTATCAGAGTTAGACAAATTTTATAATGAAAAAATTAAAATATATCTTGAAAATAGATATGATGTACCATATACAACAATGAATGTAGGAATTATTAAAGGTGGTAGTGCAAAAAATTCTGTTCCATCAAATTGTGAAGTGAGTATAGATTTTAGAATTGCAAATAAAGTACATATAAATGAAATCAAAGAAAAAGTAGAAGCGTTAGCTAAAAAATATGATTGTGAAATAAATATTATACAATGTATAGAGCCATTTATAGATGAATGTAGTTTTGTAAATAAAATAAAAACAGCTAATTTTATAACAGAAGCTAGTTTTATAAAAGGAGTAAACAGAATAATACTAGGTCCGGGACCTATAACGGCACATGAAGTAAATGAATACATAACAGAAGAAAGTTACAATAAATTAGTGGAACAATATAAGGAGATAATAATAAAAGAAAGTAAAGGAACGTGTAAATAAGTTGCTAAAAGAATAAAAAGAGCAATTAATAAAATATGTGAGTGGAATAATAATAAAATACAAAATTTTTGTCAAAAAAAGAAAACAGTTTCTATAGGTGTCTTGAACTTGTGAAAAAATGCTGATATAATGTAAAAAAAGTAGGAGGTAAAACATATGATTATTAGTTTACCTGAAAAATTTCCAATTGGTACTTTAAAGAAACAAGAAAATAACCAAGCATTTATAGAAAACGGAATATTAAAAATTGGTCGGGATTGTAAATTTTCAAATATCATGTATGGATTAACATATATGATGAAGGGGGATCGAATTTGTTATTATTGTGGTAAAACTATAAGTAAAAAAGAAATGACATTAGATCATGTTTATCCAAGGGACTTTGGAGGTCCATCAATTACTGATAATTTAGTTCCATGTTGTCAAGAGTGTAATAATGATAAAAACAATTTTACACATCAACAATATAAAGAAATATTATTGGCAAGACAGAATGGAACGGCAAAGCAATTGAAGGAGGAGTTTTATAGACAGCATGAAGAATTAAGAAAGAAAAAAATGTATAGTTTACCAGAGCATTGGATAGAAGAAGTGAAACTAAGTGAAATACAAATATTGTATTTGGATAGTTTTAATTATAAGGCTACCAAAAAATATAAAGACAGCAAAAAATTCTATAATATGTATGAAATGCTTAGACGGCCAATAGTGGTTGACAGAAAGAATAATATCCTTGACGAATTTATTTTATATTTATTTGCCAAGGACAAGAAATTGGATAAAGTTCCAACTATTAAATTGGAAAATGTACAAATTAGATAAAATTAAGGACGTTTTTATGATACATAAAGACGTCCTTAATTTAAAATAGTTAAAGCGAAAATTTAAATATAAAAAAACAATTATGTTATGACAAATATAGACAAACTTCGACACACAAAATACAATTAGTGACCTGGCCCAAATTGTCTAAACTTGTAGAAATCTATCTAGTAATTGTTTTCTACATAAGTTTTCAAACTCATCATTTAATGGTTCTAAAGTAATATCCTCATCATATCTTCTATCTAAACAATATTTTATAATATAATCTGTAAGCTCTGGATTTTTAGAAAGTAGAGGTCCATGTAAATAAGTTGCTATAACATTCTTTTTAAAGAATCCTTCTTCTGTATCTCCGAATTTATTTCCATTTCCAAATAATACTTTTCCAAAAGATGTTGCTACATCATAAGTTTGTCCACCATGATTTTCAAATCCAATTACTTTTGTTTCTTTTCCATTTAAATTGACATCAAGCACAATATTTCCAATACATCTTTTTTTTCTATCAGCGATAGCTTCCGTATAATATGGAAATATTTCTAATCCAGGAATTATATTTCCTTCAACACTTTTATAATATTTACCAAATAATTGATATGCTCCACAGATTAATAAAAAGAAAACACCCGTATTTTCTGCTTCTTTTAAATTATCTTTATATTTTATTAAGTCTTCTGATAAAATACTTTGCTCATTATCAGCTCCACCACCTGCGAAGATGATATCATAGTTTTTAAAATCGGGCATTTCATCCCCAATAGAATATTTATCAACAATACATTTAAAGCCACGTTTTTCAAGTCTGTATCTTAATACTTGTATATTTCCATAATCACCATATAATTCTAACATATCTGGATACAAGTATAGTATTTTTATTTCTTTCATTTATATTTCAACTCCCTTTATTACATAGTTAGAATTTTAACATTAATATTCTAGCTATATAAATTATTTAAATTTTAAAATTAATATTTTAGCTATATAAATTATTTCAATTTTAAAATTTCTGTTCTTGTAGGTTGTAAAGATGTATAATTTGCAATTACATATTTTTTTGTTGTATTAGTGTACAAAGATTTTACAGCTTGTTCTAAATCAATATAAGCTTCTATTTTACTTTCATCAAATCCTGATGTCTTAATTCTAATGGCAATATCATAACCTCTAGTTCCAGCAGTTACAATTCTTTTTACATTATTTAAATCATCAAAATTAATATCCCAAATCCAAGAAACGTCAAAACCATCAGCTTTATTATCATTTAGAACAAATAACAATTCTTTTTCATCATTATCCTCATTTAGCAAACGTAAGCTAACATTGGCACCAGTAGGGTTTTTAGCTAAGTTTATAGTCGTTGATGCGTCTTTTATAACTAGTTTTTCAAGTCTGCCATTATTTAGTTCAAATGTTGACAAGGTTTGATGAATGAATTTTGTATCTATATCATATAATGAACAACAAGTTATAACTGCTGTAAAATTATAGATGATATAAATACTGTTAGATTTAATTTTATATAAAACATTGTCTACTTCAAAAGTCATTTCTTCAAGATTTATATTTTTGGCTTCTTTATAGATTTCATTATTACCATATCCACAGTTTGGACATTTAAATTTCCCGATATGAGAATATTGATAATATTCATATTCTAGACGTGTTTTGCAAAATGGACAGAATTTTCCCTCTCCTGCTTCTGTCATATCATCTGTAGCATATTGGTATCTATCTACGTGAAAATAATATACATTTTTATTATCTGGATTAGCTAAACCTAATCTTGCAACATTTGGGTCATCATTATTCAAAATTAAATTTCCATTATATGTTTTTAGAAAATCATTTATTCTTAAAATCAAAGATTCTACTTCACCATTTCTATCTAATTGGTCACGGAAAAAGTCTAATATGACTAAGGTATTTAATGGAAAATCTTTAAAAACAACAGGGACATATCCTTCGTCAACTTCAAAAACTAAGTAATCAGCTTTAATTTTTCCTGTTAAAGTACAAGATTTTAATAATGTAGAGAGAATACCAGTTTCCATATTATTTCCCTCTTTATTACTAATTACTTTTTTGCCAGCAGTTGTAAAGACAGCTCCAATAGCATTATTTGTCATCGTTTTTCCATTTGTTGCAGTAACAGCGATGACAG
>CALXJV010000101.1 GCA_944388715.1 uncultured Clostridia bacterium | reverse complement strand
ATATGGTAAAAGCATTTGAAAAAGCAACAGGTAAAAAAGTACCATATAAAATCGCACCAAGAAGAGCAGGAGACATTGCAACATGTTATGCAGATCCAAAAAAAGCAAAAGAAGAATTAGGATGGCAAGCAGAAAAAACACTAGAAAACATGTGCCTAGACTCATGGAATTATATTCAAAAAAACAGCAGGGATTGAGGGACGGTCCTTGAATCCCTGTTTTGAGGATTAGGGTGTGTCCCTTTTGGTTCCAAAAGGAGGAATTTATGCAAATATTAGATTTAAAAGAAGATCAATATATTATAATAGAGAAAACAAAATATCGTGTACTTAATAAAGTAAAATTTACGGAAAAATCTTCTTATTGGATTGAATATAAAATAAGAAATACAGAAGATAATGAGATATATTATTTAAATGTAGAACTATCTTCTAAAGTTGTTTTATTTAAAATACTAAAAGAAAAAGAAATACAGCTAAAGGTAAATATTCTTTTTCAGGGAGAAGAATATGAATTAATGGAAAAAGGCATAGGCAAAGTAGATGATTATTACGGAATGACAGATGTTGGATTAAAAGAAGAAGTAAGTTATTATGAATATAAAAACAAGAAAGATATGCAAAAAGTTTTATCAGTTGAAAAATGGAAAGATGAAACAGAGATTAGTTTAGGAAAAATTATTAGTTTGTCTAATATAAAGATATTAAATGAATTTGAAAGATAGGGGAATAAAATGAAATTAAAAAAGGGGCAAATTCTTTATATAGATAACCAAAAATACACAGTTATTAATATGATTGAATATAAAGAGGACACATGGATTTGGCAAGAATATGAAATTAAAAATGATGTAAATGAGCATAAATGGTTATCTATAGAAAAAGATGAAAAAAATGAAGATATATATTATTTATATGAAAGGTTCGCAGGAAGAGTAGATACAAATGAACTAGGATTTTTATATAATATGAAAAACTATGAATTATATGAAAAAGGAACAGCAGTTGTACAAGACTATTTTGGAGATGCAGATGTAGATAAATACGAATCTTGTGAATATTTTGATTATGTTTCAGAAGATAAAGAAATTATTTCTGTTGAAAAGTGGGAAGGAGAAGTAGAAAAGAGTATTGGTAAAAACTTAGAAAAAAGTAGACTAAATATAACAGAAGAAATAGACTCAAGAAGTAAAACTCCAACGTTTAGTGAAAGACCTAAAAGTAATAAAATAGTAAGTATAATTATTATTTTAATATGTATTTTTCCATTTTTAGGAGCAATAGTTAGCTTATTTTCTGGAATGTTTGTAAACAAATCAATGGAAAATTATATTGAAAAAGAAACTTCAAAATATACATATGTTACATCTATCACAAATAATACAAACAATAAAAAAGCTAAAGTGTATAAGTCATCATTATCAAGTGTTGATTCAACAGTAAAAGATATTATAGATGGAGTGCCAGAAGGGATTACAGATACAATTGATAGTGATCCAAATACAGAAGAAGATGGAATAGGTTTAAAAACTGACAAAGAATATGCTTATATATATGAAGAAAATGGTGAAATTTTTATACAAGTATCTAGTAGAGAGTATATAAATAATTCAGGAACAATGTATCATTCTAGACATTATCATCATTACTATAATACATATGGAAGTACAAGAAGAAGTAATACATATAGTAGTTATGCGTATTCAGCAAGACAAAAAAGTGTAAATAGCAGAACTTCCTCAGGTGGAGGAACAAGTTCAGGAAAATAAAAGGAGGAAAAAAATATGTTAATTAATTGGGGAGAAATTTTAAATACAATTATATATGCAGGTGTAGGTGTTATATTAATGCTAGTTAGTATGTATCTATTTGATTTAATTATGCCATATGATTTTAATAAAGAGCTAAAAGAGAAAAATGTAGGTGCAGGTTTTATTATAGCAGGTATATTTATAGCAATAGCTATTATTATAAGAACAGTAATTATATAAAGGGGGATTTTTATAATGGAAGTTTTAACAAAATTAGTAGAAATTATTATATATGTTGCAATAGGACTTATCTTTTGTTTGATTGGATATAAAGCAACTGAAATGATGTTTAGAAAAAGTTTTAAATTAACAGAAGAGATAGACAATCATAATAAAGCTACAGGAATTATGATAGGAGGAATGTTTATCGCAATAGGAATCATAATGAGTGGTGTATTATAATGGAAGATAAAAAAATAAATAATGAAAAATTTGATGGTAGATTGCTATTAGTAACCACTTTGTTAATATCAATATGTTCAATTATTTATGAATTGATAATTAGTAGTCTAAGCTCATATTTACAAGGAGATAGTATTACACAATTTTCTATTACAATTGGATTGTATATGAGTGCAATGGGAATAGGTTCATATTTATCTAAATATATGAAAAATAACCTATTTAACAAATTTGTATTTATAGAAATGAGTGTTGGTATTTTAGGGGGTTTTTCTACATTAATTTTATTTATCACAAATATATATACAGAAATATATGATTTAATTATGTATATATTAATAATAATGATAGGAATTTTCGTAGGATTGGAAATTCCTATATTAACACGAATTATTGAAAGTAATGAGAGTAATGTAAGAAAAAATTTAGCAAATATCTTTACATTTGATTATATAGGGGGACTAATAGGTTCAATTGCATTTCCTATTATTTTATTTCCAAAACTAGGTTTTATTACAACAACTTTTCTAGTAGGAAGTATTAATATAGGAGTAGCTTTATTAATTATTTTAAAATATAAAAAATATATAGAAAAATATAAATTAGTTAAAATCATTGCAATTATATGCTTGGTAATTATACTTGTATTTTTATGTACAGGAGGTATTATTGCTAACAAAATAGAAGAGGGACTATATAGAGATGATGTGATTTTATCAGAACAGACTGCATATCAAAAAATTGTTATGACAAAACATAAAGATGATGTTAGATTATTTTTAGATGGAAATTTACAATTTAGTACAATGGATGAATATAGATATCATGAAGCATTAGTACATATACCAATGTTATATGCTAAATCACATGAAAGAATACTTGTATTAGGCGGAGGAGATGGACTTGCTGTAAGAGAAATACTAAAATATGATGATGTCAAAGAAATTGTTTTAGTAGATATTGATAAAGAAATGACAGATTTATGTACAAATAATGCAGAAATTTCAAAATTAAATAATCACTCACTAGAAAATGAAAAACTAAAAGTAATCAATGAAGATGCTTATATATATGTACAAGAAAATAAAGAAAAATTTGATGTGATTATTATAGACTTTCCAGATCCCAATAATGAAAATCTAAATAAATTATACACAAATGTATTTTATAACTATGTAAAAGCAAATTTAACACAAGATGGTGTTATGGTATGCCAGTCTACAAGTCCATATTATGCAAAAAAATCATTTTGGTGCATTAATAAAACAATAAAAACACAATTTGAAAATGTATTACCATATCATTTACAAGTACCTACTTTTGGAGAATGGGGATTTAATTTAGCTTTTAATGGTGATAATACAAGACAAAAATTAGCTGTAGAAACAAAATATTTAACAGATGAAAATATAGATGCAATGTTTGTTTTTGGAAAAGATGAAAATGTAGATTTGACACAAATAGAAGAAAATAATATGTTTAAACCATCACTTGTATTATATTATAATGAAGAAGTTCAAAATTGGTAAGGAAAATAAGATTGAATCAGGAGTTAATTTCAATTTTACAAATTATATTTATGCCGTGGGAAAGGAATGTGAGCAAAAATGAAGGCAGTAATGTATAATTATCATAAATGGATAAAATATGAAGATGAAAAAATATTAATAAAAAGATATGAGGAACTACTTAAAAAAAGTGGTTTTAAAATACTAAAAAAGGTAGAGCATTATTTTGATATTCAAGGATATACAGGTTTATGGCTTTTAGCAGAAAGCCATTTTGCAATACATACATTTCCAGAAGAAGATAAGGCATATATTGAAATATCTAGTTGTGTAAAAGAATATTTCGATAATTTTGTAGAAGGGGATGCTTATTAAATCCCTTTTGTTCAATTGGGGACGTTTCTCTTTTGGACATTTTTAAGACAAAAATGTCCAAAAGAGAAACGTCCCTAATTGGATAAGACCTATTTGTATAGCAAAATAATTCGATTTCCTACTTTTTCCACAAAGCCATCTTCTTTTAATAATTTTAGTTCTCTCATCATAGCACTTCTATCAACACTTAAATAATCTGCTAAATCAGTAAGAGAAAAAGGAAGTTCAAACGAAGTGCTTAAATTTCTTGTAGACAACAATGAAAAATAGCCTAATAATTTATCTCTTGTAGAACGTTTGGTTAAAAGTTCTATTCTCATATTCAAATCAGTTACTTTATTCAAAATTAATTGAGGCAAATTTTCAGATAAAGTTTGATGAAATTTACAATTGCTTTTACATTTCTTAAAGATATCATCATAAATATAAAAAAGAACTGTACAACTAGATTTTGCTTCAACCAATAATTCATTATTTGTTGTAATAGTATAAAAGACTTCACCAAAAAGAGCATTTTTAGAAAAATGTTCTACGATTGTTCTATTTCCATTTAAGTCATAACGTACTAAATCAGCATGTCCATTTAGTAATATACATAATTGATTTCGGTTTTTTATATAAGTAGTTACAACTTCATTTTTACTAAAAACTTTTTTCTGCATTTTTTGACAAGATTTTGAAAAATCTGATATGAAGTTTTCTAGATTAAAATTGTTGTTCATGGATTTTCCTCCTTTAAAATTACATAAAAATTATACATTAAAAAAGTTGCAAAAGCAACAAAAGTCGAAAAATAAATTTGTAATATTTTTGTAATATATTTGTAATAAAAGAAAAAACCTTAGAGGGAAAAGATGTTAGGAAGTGAAAAAAATTTTTTTTCATAATGTGTTGCTTTTGCAACGGAAAATAAAATTTATAGAGATATAATGTAACCATACTAATCGAAGGAGGAAATGTGAAATGAAAGTTATTAAAAGGGATGGAAGAGCTGTTGATTACGACAGAGCAAAGATTCAAGTAGCAATTGAAAAAGCTAATAAAGAGGTTAAACCAAAAGAAAGAGCAAATAAGGAGGATATCAAGGGAATTATTCAATACATAGAAGACCTAAACAAAAAAAGAATGTTAGTTGAAGATATCCAAGATATTATAGAAGAAAAATTAATGGAAATTGAAAAATATGAATTAGCTAAAAAATATATTGTATATAGATATACAAGAGCATTAGTAAGAAAACAAAATACAACTGATGAAACAATATTAGGGTTAATTAGAAATGAGAATAAAGAATTAGCAGAAGAAAACTCAAATAAAAATACATTACTTGCTTCAACACAAAGAGATTACATAGCAGGTGAGGTATCAAGAGATTTAACAAGAAGATTATTATTACCAGAAAAAATTGCCAAAGCAGACGCTGATGGAGTTTTACATTTCCACGACGCCGATTATTT
>CALXJV010000100.1 GCA_944388715.1 uncultured Clostridia bacterium | reverse complement strand
ATCAACTGCTCAAGCGAAGCTTGAAAAAATATCTAAATTCGTAGAAAAATGTGTCTAAAAACTTGACATAGATCCATATATACATTCTATAGAAAAAATTTGAGACTGTGAATATTAACAAGAAATAGCGAGAACAGAAAAAATTCTTCTTCTGGCACTTGAAAAAAAATCCAAAATAGTATATAATTTTTAGCCGAGTGAGAAGGAGAAAAGATATGTTAGTAAATCAAAAAATAATAGAAAATTTATGTGATGATGCAGGAACAAACAGAACAAGAAAAGCAAAAGAATACAAGGAAGAAGAGAGAGTAGAAATAGAAGATATAGAATACAAAAATCCATCAAATTTTGAAATAAGAGGACATGTATATGGAAATGAAGAATATGACACATATATATTAATAGAAGAAGGAGAAGTGGAAGATGTAACATGTACATGTCCAGACTATTACAACCATTACGGAGTATGTAAACACACACTAGCAATGGTTTTAGAATTTGCAGAAGAAGAGCAAAAAGAAGAAAAAAATACAAATGTACAAATGGTTTCTAATTATGATAAATATAGAGGATTCAAACAAATAGTAAACATATTTTATAATGAAGAAATAGAAGGAATAGAAGAAGAGGAAAGTGAATTAAAAGAGCAAGGGACGATAAAATTAGAACCAGAAATATTTTATGATAAATTCACTGGAGACATGAAAGTGGAATTTAAAATTGGAAATAAAAAAATGTATAAATTAAAGAATTTATCAGAATTTTATACAAGGATGTTAAACAAGGAATTATATAGATATGGAAAAAAACTCCAATTTGTACATACTAGAGAAAGTTTTGAAGAGGAGAGTTTGCCATTACTGGATTTTTTGATGAAATATGCAGAAATTATAAAATATGCTAATTCAAATTCTAACAGCAACTATAGATTTTATGGGAATGCTCTAAGTGACAATAATATAATTTTAAGTAATAGTGGAATAGATGATTTATTTGATATATTAAAAGGAAAAAAAGTAACTTTAAAAAAAGAATATAATGAAACAGAAATAGAATTTACAGAAGAACAACCTAATATTGAATTTAAGTTGACAAAAGAAGATGAAAATAACTATGAAATAAAACCTAATATTGAAATATATAAAATTTATATAATAAAAGGAAAAGAGTATAAATACATATTAGATGATAAAAAAATATATAGATGTAGTAAAAAATTTGAAAAAGCAAATTTAAAGCTATTAGAAATATTTAGAGAAAATTACATGACAGAAGTAATGCTTGGAAAAAGTGAATTATCACAGCTATTTTCTGTTATAATTCCAAAAGTTAAAAATGCAATTAAGCTAGAAAATATTTCAGAAGAAGAAATAGAGCAATATAAACCAAAAACATTAATAACAAAAGTATATCTCGACTTTGATGAAAATGATTATTTAATAGCAGATGTAAAATTTTGTTATGATAATAAAGAATTTAATCCATTAGATGAAAAACAAAAAATAGATATACCAAGAAATATGATAAAAGAAACAAAAGCATTAAATATATTTAGAAAAACAGGATTTATGTTTGATGTAAAAAACCTGAGATTTATTTTACCAGATAATGATAAAATATATAAATTTTTAACTCAAGATATTAATTATTATATGCAAAATTTTGAAGTGTTAGTAACAGATAACTTTAAAAAGAAACAAATAAAACAACCTAAAATGGGCAGTTTAGGAGTAAAAATTGAAAATAATTTATTATCAATAGATTTGAAAAATTTGGATATTGATATAAAAGAATTAGAAAAGATTATGCAAAAATATAATCTAAAGAAAAAATATTACAGATTAAAAGATGGTAGTTTCTTAGAATTAGAAAATAATGAAGATTTAGATTTTATAGATAAATTAGTTACAGGAATGGATATAGATTATAAGGAATTAGAAGATGGGGAAGTAAATCTTCCAATGTACAGAAGTCTATATTTAGATGCTTTACTAAAAGACAGAAAAGGAAAACAAGTAATAAAAAATGAACAATATAAAAATATAGTAAATGGATTAAATAAAGATAGTGAAGATGACGAAATCAAAGTGCCAGAAATATTAGAAAATACTTTAAGATATTATCAAAAAACAGGATTTAAATGGTTGAAAACATTAGATAGATACAAATTTGGAGGAATACTTGCAGATGATATGGGGTTAGGAAAAACCATACAAATGTTATCTATCATATTAGACTATGTTCAAAATACAAACAAAGAAGAAAGAAAAACAAGTATTGTAATCTCTCCAAGTTCTTTAGCATTGAACTGGCAAAATGAAGCAAATAAATTTGCAGGTGAATTACAAATAGTAGTTATAAATGGTACATTATCAGAAAGAAAGAAAAAAATTTCAGAACTTGAAAAATATGATTTAGTAATAACTTCTTATGACTTATTAAAAAGAGATATAGAATTATACAAAGAAAAAGATTACAAATTTAGATACATAATAGCAGATGAAGCACAATATTTAAAAAATAGCAATACACAAAATGCAAAATCAATAAAGAAAATAAATGCAGAAACAAGATATGCTTTAACAGGTACACCAATAGAAAATTCATTATCAGAATTATGGTCAATATTTGACTATATTATGCCAGGATATTTGTTTTCATATAAAAAATTCAAAACACTTTATGAAACACCAATAGTAAAAGATAATGATATAAATGCAATGAATAAATTAAAAATGCTAATAGAGCCATTTATTTTAAGAAGGACAAAATCAGAAGTGTTAACAGAATTACCTGAAAAGACAGTTACAGTTTTAAATAATGAAATGGAAGAGGAACAGAAAAATTTATATCTTTCATATTTAGCACAAGCAAGAGAGGAAGTAGCAGAAGAAATTAGTTTAAATGGTATAGAAAGAAGTCATATAAAAATATTATCAGTTCTAACAAGATTAAGACAAATTTGTTGCCATCCAAGTTTGTTTATAAAAGATTATACAAGTGGAAGCAGTAAATTAAATCAGTGTATAGAAATTGTAGAAGACGCAGTGAAAAGTAACCATAAAATATTACTATTTTCTGGATATACATCAATGTTTCCAATTATAGAGAATGAACTACAAAAATTAAATATAAGATATTTCAAACTAACTGGAGCAACAAAAGTAGATGAAAGAATTGATTTGGTAGATGAATTTAATGAAAATCCTAATATTAAGGTGTTTTTGATATCATTAAAAGCTGGAGGTACTGGACTAAATCTAACTGGAGCAGATATGGTAATACATTATGATCCATGGTGGAACTTATCTACAGAAAATCAGGCAACAGATAGAGCATATAGAATTGGACAAAAAAATAATGTCCAAGTATATAAATTGATTACTAAAAATTCAATAGAAGAAAAAATATATGAATTACAACAAAAAAAGGCAGAATTAATTGATAATATGCTTAGTACTAAAACATCATTTATTAATAAATTGTCTAAAGAGGATATTATGAAGTTGTTTGAAGAATAGTAGGTTATAATTCTAACATAAATTAAATTTTATTTTTAAAGTACAAAAATATATGAATTCTATATAAAGCGGTTTTTAATAAAGTTAACATGATTTTCTTAATATATAAATTGAAAGGCGTGAATAAACACGCCTTTCATTCAAGGATTTCCAATAATACGGTATCCTTTTCTTATAAATGAGGAAGTTTCAGCAATAATTTCTATGGTTCTATTATTGTCAAAACGAACAGTGTAATAAGGAACACCATTGATAAACCGCCATCCAACAATTGTAGCAATTTCCTCATCCTGAGACTCATTAAATGTTGTTTTAACGCGTGCCCCAATTGATAAAGACAAAACTTTACCATAACCTTCTTCGAAGTCCATATAAATCCTCCTTGTTGTCATGAAAACTATTTTTAGTATCAAATATATCATAAAACAATTAACATAATATGTCAATATTAAGAAAGGAAGCTTATTTTTATGAAAAAAGATTATATAGTAGTAATTGGTGGAGGTTTAGCAGGAACAGAATCTGCTTATCAAATTGCCAAAAGAGGAATAAAAGTAAAATTATATGAGATGAAACCTGTAAAGTTTTCACCAGCACATAGTAATAAAAACTTAGCAGAAATTGTATGTAGTAATTCTTTTAAATCTAATCTTCTTACAAATGCATGTGGATTATTAAAAGAAGAATTGAGGAGGTTAGATTCACTACTCATAAAAATAGCAGATGAGACAAGTGTGCCAGCAGGACAAGCACTAGCGGTTGATAGAGAAATATTTTCTGAAAAAGTTACAAAGAGAATAAAAGAAAATCCATTAATAGAAGTGATAAATGAAGAAGTTACAAATATAGAAGAATTAGCAAAAGACGGAATTGTAATAATTGCTACAGGACCATTGACTTCAGATGCTTTAGCAAAAGATATTCAAAACCTTACAAGTCAAGATAAATTGTATTTTTATGATGCAGTAGCACCAATTGTTAGTAAAGATAGTATTGATTTTAATATTGCATTTTATGGGAATAGATATAGCCAAGAAAAGAAAAAAGAAGAAACAATAGATCAATGGAAAGATAGATTAAAAAAACTGGAAGATGAAGATATAGAAAAAGATTATATCAATCTTCCAATGAATAAAGAAGAATATGAAAACTTTTGCAATAACTTAATAAATGCAGAAGTTGTGACACTACATGAATTTGAAAAAAGAGAAATATTTGAAGGATGTATGCCTATAGAGATTATGGCTAAAAGAGGAATTGATACTTTAAGATTTGGACCACTAAAACCAGTTGGATTTGATGACCCAAGAACTGGAAAAAGACCATATGCAGTTGTTCAGTTAAGGCAAGATGATAAACAGGCAGTAATGTACAATATGGTAGGTTTTCAAACAAATCTAAAATATGGAGAACAAAAAAGAGTATTTAGTATGATTCCAGGATTGGAAAATGCGGATTTTATTAAGTATGGTGTAATGCACAGAAATACATATATAAATTCTACACAATTATTAGATGAAACTTATAATTTAAAATCTAATAATAATATATTTTTTGCAGGTCAAATAACTGGAGTAGAAGGATATGTAGAATCAATTTCCTCTGGATTAGTAGCAGGGATAAATGCAGTTGTTCAATTTGAAAAATGTAAAAATATAGAAAAAAACTCAGCACAAACTAAAGATAAAGTTACATTTTCAGAGTTTACAGTAATTGGTGCTTTAGCAAAATATATTTCTACCCCTAATTCTAAGTTTCAACCAATGAATGCTAATTTTGGAATTTTACCTGAATTGGAAGGAAAGAAGATAAAAGATAAAAAAGAAAGATATAAAAAATTGGCAGAGAGAAGTTTGGAGAATTTATAAGATGAATAAAAAGTATTTTATACGTATTCTCTTAAACAGTAAAATTTTATTATATAAAAAAAACAGATTTTATTTTGACCTGATGTGTTTTTTTCGTATACAACAAGATTAAGCTTCTTATATTCAAGAAAGTCTCTATTATTTTTATAAATGAAGGAAAGTCTACAGTAATAACGAATAAAAAAGTATAAAACAAAAAACATAGTAAAATCAATAAAAATTTGCTATGTTTTTTTGGAAA
>CALXJV010000099.1 GCA_944388715.1 uncultured Clostridia bacterium | reverse complement strand
TTACATTTACATAATATTATATCATCTTTTTTGCAATTCGTAAAATTTTGTGTCTATATATCTATTCTAACACCAAAATATGAATACTAAAAAGCTATTTTTTTTACTTATGAGTATTGAATTTTTATAAATTTTAAACTTATTAGTATAATAAATCACTAGAAAAATTTCAAATTACGAATCGAAGTACGAATTATTCGTAATTTGGAAAAATATATTGAAATATGAATACTTAAAAGCTAATTTTTTTACTTATGAGTATTGGAATTTTATAAATTTTAAACTTATTAGTATAATAAATCACTAGAAAATTTCCAAATTACGAATCGAAGGAGAGAATTCCTTGAAGGGACTGAGGGACGGTCCTTCAAGGAATTCTCACAAAACTCTTCCATTTTATTGAAATTTATAGTATAATATAGTTAGTGAGTTTAAAAAAGGAGGATTTAATTATGTGGCAATTTTGGCTAATTGCTTCTGGAATATTTTTTATAGCTGAAATTATAACAACTGGATTTTTAGTTTTTTGGTTAGGAGTTTCAGGATTAATTACAATGTGTGTTAGTTTCTTTACTGATAACTTAATAATCCAAACATCAGTATTTGTAGTTCTTTCTGCACTATTAATTTTAGCGACAAAACCTTTTGTAAAAAAATTCGTATCAAAAGATACTGATAAAACCGAAAAGACAAATGCTTTTTCAATTATAGGAAAAAAAGCCATTGTTATAAAAGACATTGATTCCATCAATGGTGTTGGTCAAATAAAAGTTGATGGAGAAGTTTGGTCAGCTGAAGGTATAAATGGTTCTAATATTGAAAAAGGAACAGAAGTTAAAATTTCAAAAATAGATGGCGTTCGAGCAATTGTTGAACCTATATCAAAATAGTTTATATGATAAAGTAAATATTTTGTTTTTATTAATAGAAAACAGTATAAGGATTTTAAGTTAAACGACTTGAAATAAAAATCAAATATTTTATTTAAAAAAAGTTTATATATTTAGTTTAAAAACTAATTTTTATATAACATAAAATTTAGGATGTTTAAATTTAAAATAAAGGAGGAAGTTTTTATGATTTTTTTAATAATATTACTTGCTATTATTTTAGTTATAGCATTTATGTCAATAAAAATCGTTAAACAATCTGAGGTATATATAATTGAAAGATTAGGTAAATTTTATAAAGTTGCTGATGCTGGTCTTACAATTATAATTCCATTTTTTGACCATGTAAGAAGTGTGGTAAGTTTGAAACAACAAACAATGGATATTCCACCTCAAAGTGTTATTACAAAAGATAATGTTACAATTACAATAGATACTGTTGTATTCTACCAAATAACAGATCCTGCAAAGGCTGTTTATGAAATTCAAAGTTTGAAAAAAGGTATCGAGTATTTAGCAATTACAACAATTCGTGATATTATTGGTAAAATGGATTTAGATGAAACATTTAGTTCAAGAGATGGTATTAACACAAAATTAAGAGTTGTTCTTGATGAAGCAACAGACAGATGGGGCTGTAAAATAGACAGAGTTGAAATTAAAGATATCGAACCACCTGCTGATGTTAGAGATGCAATGGAAAAAGAGATGAATGCTGAAAGAAATAAAAGAGCTTTAATTCTAGAAGCTGAGGCTCAAAGACAATCAGCAATTACTATTGCAGAAGGTAAAAAACAAGCTGCTATATTAGAAGCAGAAGCAGATAAAGAAGCTCAAATCAGAAGAGCTGTCGGTGAAGCTCAAGCTATTAAAGAAGTTGCTGATGCAAAAGCTAAAGAAATTCAAATGGTTTATGATGCAATTAAAAAATCTGATCCTGATGAAAAATTAGTTCAATTAAAATCTTTAGAGGCATTAGAAAAAGTGGCTGATGGTGAAGCTAATAAGGTATTTATTCCTTTTGAAGCTACTAGTGCATTAGGTAGTTTAGGTGCTATTAAAGAAGTTATGACTGAAAATAAAAATTCTAAAACTAAAGACGTAAAATAAGACTTATTTAGTCAATTCCAAAGTCATTAGTTAAATGGTAGTTTACTACTGCTGGATAATATATAATATAAAGAATGAACGATTTTGCGTATCTAAATTTGAACTAGAAATTTTTAAAGGAAACAATGTTGGATATGCACGGCACTCGCAGAATGCGAGGGTCTGAGTGCAAGTAAACATTGTTTCCTTTTAGAATTTCTGTGAAAATTTAGCTTATACAAAATTGTGAATGATTTTATATTATATATTATCCAGCAGTAGTAAACTACCATTTAACTAATGACTTTTAGGATGATTTCTTCAGTCAGCGTCAATTGTTGATATTCCAAGTGTAATTTCTTCTAACACATCTAGTACTGCTCTTACTGTATCTAATGCTGTAAACATTGGTACATTATTTTCTGTTGCACACCTTCTAATGTAACTACCATCTGTTTCTTGGTCAATTGAATCTATATTTCTTGTGTTAATTACATAACTAACATATCCTTTTCTTAAAGATTCTAAGATTTCTTCACTACCTTCACTTATTTTCTTTTTTACTCTTGTTCTTATGCCATGTTCTTTTAAGAATTTTGCTGTTCCTTTTGTTGCTTCTATATTAAATCCTAAGTTATAAAATCTTCTAATTAATGGTAGTGCTTCTTCTTTGTCTTTATCTGCTATTGTAACAAAAATTGTTCCATAATTTGCAAGTTTCATTCCAGAAGATTGCAATGCTTTATATAAGGCTCTTGTTAATTTTTTATCATATCCAATAGCTTCTCCTGTTGATTTCATTTCTGGAGAAAGTGTTGCATCTAATCCTGATAATTTTGAGAATGAAAATGCAGGTGCTTTTACATACCATTTTTCTTTTTCTTTTGGATATACAACATCTATTCCTTGTTCTTTTAAAGTTTTTCCAAGCATAACTAATGTTCCGATATCTGCTAAAGAGTATCCTGTTGATTTTGAAATAAATGGTACTGTTCTTGATGATCTTGGATTTACTTCTATTACATATACATCTTCATTTTTATCTACGATAAATTGGATATTATATAATCCTACAATGCCAATTCCTAATCCTAATTTTACTGTGTAATCTATGATTGTGTCTTTGGCTTTTTGGCTAACACTAAATGTTGGATATACACTAATACTGTCTCCTGAATGGATTCCTGTTTTTTCTACATGTTCCATAATTCCTGGTATGAATACATCTTTACCATCACATACAGCATCTACTTCTAGTTCTTTTCCTGTTATGTATTTATCTACTAATACTGGTTGTTCTGTATTGATTTCTACAGCTGTTTTTAAATATTTTTCTAATGCTTTTTGATTAGAAACAATTTGCATTGCTCTTCCGCCTAGTACATAACTTGGTCTTACTAAAACTGGATATCCAATTTCTTTAGCTATTTTTATTCCATCTTCTATATTAGTTACAGCTTCTCCTTTTGGTTGTAATAGTTCTAAGTCTTGCATTACTTTTTCAAATGCATCTCTATTTTCTGCTTTTTCAATGGCATTAACATCTGTACCAATAATTTTAACCCCTAATTTTGAAAGTGGTCCTGCAAGATTGATAGCTGTTTGTCCTCCTAATGCCGTAACAACTCCTTCTGGTTTTTCTAAATCTATAATATTCATAACATCTTCTACTGTCAATGGTTCAAAATATAGCTTGTCACTTGTTGTATAGTCTGTTGAAACTGTTTCTGGATTATTGTTTATAATTATTGCTTCATATCCTGCCTGTTTTATGGTTTGTACTGCATGTACTGTAGAATAGTCAAATTCTACTCCTTGACCTATTCTGATTGGCCCTGCTCCTAATACGATAATTTTTCTCTTATCACTTACAATTGATTCATTTTCTTCTTCATATGTTGAATAGAAATATGGTACATAACTTTCAAATTCACTACTACATGTATCTATCATTTTATATACAGGATAAATCTTGTTTTTCTTTCTTAATTCATAAATGTCTGCTTCTTTTTTCTTCCATACTTTTGCAATATATTTATCACTAAATCCCATTTTTTTGACTTCTTTTAATACTTCTATATCACCTATATTTTGTGCTAAAACTTTTTCCTTATCTACAATATTTTTAATTTTATCTAAGAAAAACATATCAATTTTCGTTATATTATATATTAAACCTAAATCTACATTTCTTCTCATCAATTCTGCAATGGCATAAATTCTGTCATCTGTTCCATCTTTTATATATGTCATCATTTCTTCTGTTTCCATTTGATCAAATTTCTTATGATAAATATGGCATACACCAGTTTCTAATGACCTTACTGCTTTTAGTAGACTTTCTTCAAAAGTTCTTCCAACACTCATAACTTCTCCTGTTGCCTTCATTTGTGTGCTTAGTTTGTTAGAAGCAAGTGTGAATTTGTCAAATGGGAATCTTGGTATTTTACAAACAATATAGTCTAAAGCTGGCTCAAAACTTGCTGGAGTATTTGCTAATGGTATTTCTTCTAATCTCATACCTACAGCAATTTTTGCTGAAACTCTAGCTATTGGATATCCACTTGCTTTTGAAGCCAAAGCTGATGAACGAGATACCCTTGGATTTACTTCTATTACATAATAGTTAAAAGAATGTGGGTCTAATGCGAATTGAACATTACATCCTCCTTCTATTTTTAATGCTCTAATAATTTTTAATGCACTGTCTCTTAATAATTGATATTCTTTATTTGTTAATGTTTGACTTGGTGCTACAACAATAGAGTCTCCTGTATGAATACCTACTGGGTCTAAATTTTCCATATTACATATTGTAATAGCTGTATCATTATGGTCTCTCATTACTTCATATTCAATTTCTTTATATCCTTTGATGCTTTTTTCTACTAATACTTGATTTACAGGAGAAAGTTTTAAGGCATGCTTAATTAAATCTTTTAATTCTGCTTCATTATCGGCAAATCCTCCCCCTGTTCCCCCTAAAGTAAATGCTGGTCTTAAAACTACTGGATAACCTATTTTATTAGCTGCTTCTATACCTTCTTCTTCTGATTCTGCAATAATGGATTCTAACACAGGCTCTCCTAATTCTTGGCATAATTCCTTAAACTTTTCTCTATCTTCTGCTCTTTCAATACTTTCACTGCTAGTTCCTAAAAGTTCTACTTGACATTCTTGTAGAATTCCTTTTCTATATAACTGCATTGCAATATTTAATCCAGTTTGTCCTCCAATTCCTGGTAAGATAGCATCTGGTCTTTCATATCTAATAATTTTTGCAACATATTCTAAAGTTAATGGTTCCATATATACTTTATCTGCAATAGCTGTGTCTGTCATGATTGTTGCTGGGTTTGAATTTACTAATATAACTTTATATCCTTCTTCTTTTAATGCTAAACAAGCTTGTGTTCCAGCATAATCAAACTCTGCTGCTTGTCCAATTACAATTGGTCCAGAACCAATAACTAATACGGTTTTTATATCTTTTCTTTTTGGCATTTTATTCATTCCTTTCATTTTAAAACAACTTTTATTTCCTACTTTATTCTACTAAATTTGGAAAAGAATTGCTTTTTGACTAGGCACACGAGCTTGAAATCTATGAGGCGTATTTATATACGTTGATTAGATTTCAAGTGAAGTGTAACAACGTCAAAAACAATTATCTTCCAAATTTTGGATAAATTTATCGAACAAGTATCCACTATCCTGTGGTCCTGGTGCACTTTCAGGATGATATTGTACACTAAACACTTTATCTTTTTTACATTCAACACCTTCAATCGTATTATCTAAAATATTTTTATGTGTTGCAGTTAAATCTGTATTTTC
>CALXJV010000098.1 GCA_944388715.1 uncultured Clostridia bacterium | reverse complement strand
ATTAAACAAAACATTCAAAGTTCTGCGAATGTCATTTGTGCTTGTATGTGTATCACAACTACACATACTTTTTTTTACATAAAAACAGGATAGACCACAACATTCTATCCTGTTTGACAATACTATTATGTATTATCTGCTTTAATTTTTTCATCTTTTGTACTTGCTTTTGTAGATTTTAATGTTTCAATTTCTTCTTTTTGTTTTAATAATTTATCTACTAGTTGCAAAATTAGTTCTGCGTTTGTCATAAGTGCTTCCCCCTTTCCGTCCTTATGTAAAAGACTACCTTTTGACAAGAAAGGTTGGCAATATACTACAATATTTTACATAAAAAAACAAGCGAACACAGTAAAAATTTACAATTAATTTTTAGTATAAATAGATAAAATACAATTTATAACGTTGCAGTAAAATTGCAATAAAATGGTACATCAAAACGTTTCCAGGTAGACTTGTTAATACAATAGCAGTTTTATTTAAAGAAGAATGGTTTATTGATTTTATAAATTTCTTAGCCAATATAGAAATCTAACAGAAATACAAAAAAGTAGTTGAAAACAATATAATGTCAGCTACTTATTTTTTTGAAAAAAATTATAAAAAGTATTGACAATTGAATACATATTCAACTATAATATAATAAAAAAACAATTGAATGCTCATTCAATCGAGTATGGAAAGGAGAGCAAAAATGGTTGCAAGAATTGAAACATGTGATTGTAATAGTATTCATCAGGATGTAATTGACACAGTTAAAGAACATATGTTATCAGACAAAAAAATAGAAGCCTTGAGTAATTTTTATAAAATATTCAGTGATAGTACAAAAATAAAAATATTATGGGCATTAGATGTTCATGAAATGTGTGTATGTGATTTGGCAGTATTAACCAATATGACAAAATCGGCAATATCACACCAGTTAAAAAGCCTGAAAGAAGCAAATTTAGTAAAATATCGTAGAGATGGTAAAAATGTGTATTATTCATTGGCAGATACATGTACACGTCATATAATAGAAAAAGGAATATTACACACAATAAATAAAGAATAGAACAATGCAAACAAGATAAATTCTAACATTATATAATTATTTTGATAATTTGAACAATAATATAAGAAGGGAATGATAATAATGAAAAAGAATTATATATTAGAAGATTTGGACTGTGCAAATTGTGCAGTAAAAATAGAAGATGCAGTTAAAAATATAGAAGGAGTTAGGGAATGTTCTGTAAGTTTTGTTACAGAGAAAATGATTGTAGAAATAGATGATGAAAAGGAAGAAGAGATAAAAAAGCAAATTAAAAAAATAGTAAAGAAAATTGAACCTGATACAACATTAAAAGAACTATAGAAAAGAGGTAACAATATGAAAAAAAGATTAAGAAAAATAATAATTTCAGCCATCATATTTTTAATAGCTGTACTAATTGAAAAATTTAATTTTATAAATCTAAATGAGAATATATTGTTAATAACACAGGTAATTCTATATGTAATAAGTTATTTAATAGTAGGATTTGAAGTTTTAAAAAAAGCGGTTATAAATATTGTTCATGGAGAATTTTTTGATGAAAATTTTTTAATGGGTATTGCAACAATTGGAGCATTTGCAATTAAAGAATTTCCAGAAGCAGTAGCTGTTATGCTATTCTATCAAGTAGGAGAATACTTCCAAAGTTATGCAGTTAAAAAATCAAGAAAATCAATAGCAAGTCTAATGGATATAAGACCAGATTATGCAAATTTAAAAGTAAACGGAAACATAGAGAAAAAATCACCAGAAGAAGTAAGAATAGGAGACACAATTGTTGTAAAACCAGGAGAAAAAGTTCCATTAGATGGAATTGTAACAGAAGGAAATTCTATGTTAGATACATCTGCTTTAACAGGAGAATCAGTTCCAAGAGAAGTAAATATAAATGACAATATATTAAGTGGGTGTATAAATTTAAATGGTGTTTTAGAAATAAAAGTAGAAAAAGAATTTGGAGAATCAACTGTAAGTAAAATATTAGACCTAGTAGAAAATGCAACAAATAAAAAAGCAAAAACAGAAAACTTTATTACAAAATTTTCAAAATACTATACACCAATTGTTGTATTTTTAGCATTAATAATAGCTTTTATACCTCCTATTATAACTAAAACAGAAATGTTAGATTGGGTGTATAGAGCACTTACATTTTTAGTTGTATCATGTCCTTGTGCACTAGTTATTTCAGTACCACTTAGTTTCTTTAGTGGAATAGGTTCAGCCTCAAAGAAAGGAATATTAGTAAAAGGAAGTAACTATTTAGAGATATTATCTAAAACAGAAATAGCTGTATTTGACAAAACAGGGACACTAACAAAAGGAGTTTTTGACGTACAAAAAATTGCCAATGAAAAAGATGTTGACAAAAATGAATTATTAGAATTAGCAACTTATTGCGAAAGCTATTCTAACCATCCAATTTCTTTATCTATACAAAAGGCATATGGAAAAGAGATTGACAAAAAAAGAATTATAGAAAGTAAAGAAGTAGCAGGAAAAGGTATTATAAGCAAAATAGATAATAAAGAAGTAGCATGTGGGAATATTAAGCTAATGGAAATATTAGGAATAAAAAATATCAAAGAAACAGACGAGATAGGAACAATTGTATATGTAGCAATAGATAAGAAATATGCAGGATATATTTTAATCAGTGATGAAATTAAAGAAGACTCTAAAAAGGCGATTCAAGATTTAAAAAAAGCAGGAGTAAAGAAAACTGTTATGCTAACAGGAGACAATAAAGAAGTAGCAGAAAAAGTAAATAAAGAATTAAATTTGGATGTTGTGTATAGTGAATTACTTCCTGTTGACAAAGTTAATAAAGTAGAAGAGTTATTGAAAAATAAAAAAGAAGAAAGTAAATTAGCATTTGTTGGAGATGGAATAAATGATGCACCTGTGCTTGCAAGAGCAGATATAGGAATTGCTATGGGAGGATTAGGTTCAGATGCAGCAATAGAAGCGGCAGATATAGTTATTATGACAGATGAACCATCAAAAATAGCAACAGCAATGAAGATTTCTAGAAAAACATTAAAAATAGTATATCAAAATATTAGTTTTGCTTTAATTGTAAAAATAGGAGTATTAATATTAAGTGCATTTGGATTGGCATCAATGTGGTTAGCAGTTTTTGCAGATGTAGGTGTTACAGTTTTAGCGGTTTTAAATTCATTTAGAGTGGAATGTTAGAGATGTGTGCAATGTCATTAAGTTAATGTTTGATGGTTAATGGCTAATATATAATATAAAAGAATGAGCGATTTTGCGTATCTAAATTTGAATTAGAAATTCTTAAATGAAAGAATGTTGGATATGCACGGTACTCGCGGAACGCGAGGGTCTGAGTGCAAGTAAACATTCTTTCATTTTAGAATTTCTGTGAAAATTTAGCTTATACAAAATTGTGAATGATTTTATATTATATATTAGCCATTAACCATCAAACATTAACTTAATGACAATAGAGACACGCGAGAACGATTTCGCATGTCTCTATTTAACTATTTTAATAAAATTATATTCATAACCAGAAACTGTGGTATTATCATATTTATACCCTTTATAAATTCCACCATCACTTGCACTTAAATCTACTTTTAGCCTTACAGGGCAAATAAATTCTTCATCTAAATGATTAACAAGGTGAATTGTAAAATTTAGAGTAAAATTTACATCATTTAAATCAATACCAGCTTCTTCTAGTACTTTTCCATTAAAAGAGATAGTATTAGAATCAGAAGATGTAGCATAATTTGTTATAATATCTTCATTCATATATTCTAAAGTGATTGGATTTGAGCAATCTGTATAAAATGTTGGAGTTGAATAATCACTATTATTATTTTCATCATTTGTATTAACTATATTATATTCAATTTTATCACTACTAGGTTCTTCAATTTTTTTATATTTTGCAAAATCTAATGCATTTTTATAATTTATATATTGATGTCCTTTGTCAGAACCTGTAGAAATACTAATATTATCAATATAAAGTTCTTTTACAGTATTTTCATTTGTAATATCATAAATTGTACTTGTATTATCTAAGTATATTGCAATATCACTATATTGCAATATACTTAAATCTTGTAAAGATTCATTTTCACTTTTATCAATTGCGTTTGCACTACTATATACAATGATTTTCTGGATTTTGAATATAGGGTTCTCATTTTGTTCAGCTACTTTTACTACTTGATTTGAAAATTCCTCTTTAGCATAGCTTGTCCTAAATATTAAATCATAGTATAAAACTGATAGCAAACATAATATTAATATTAAAACTGTAAAAACAATTTTATGATGTTTAATTCTAATCTTTTTCATAATGACTCCTTTTTAGCTAAGTCTATTATATAACATTTCCATATAAGAATAAACTTTTGTATGCCAATCTGGATCACTTGCATATCTTTGGTTAACACCTTCTACAGTAGGTCCATTGTAATACCAAGCACTTGCTGTTTCACCATCATATATTTTAGTTCCAGCAGGGTTTAAGTAGTATTTAACTAATGATTTGGCAACTGTTTCGATTCCATCTGCAAATGAATCAAATTCATAAGATGATTCATAAGGTGTTTCATCATATGAGCCATATCCAAATAAGTTGTTTTTATCATCAGCAATTTGTGATGTACCCCATGCACTTTCGTGAATAGCTATTGAAGCTATAAATATACCATTTACATTATATTTTTTGTCTATGTTATAAAAGACTTCAGCATTTTCTTCAAAAATTCCATTTGTATCATTTGGTAAATCTGTAAAGATTTTTTGATAATCTTTTAAAGTTAGACCTGTAGATTTATTTAATTCCATTTCAATATTAACATTTATTAAAATTCTTTGAATTCTGTTTTTCTCTACAATACTAGGTGTTTTTGATGATGATGTTAAAACATCTGTTGGTAGATATCCTTCAACTGTATCAAAAGATACTTTACACCAATCTTCACTTGGTAATTCAAGAAGTTTAACATCTAGATAATTTTTTATTTCTGCAACTTCTTCAGAATCTTCTGAAGGTTCTTTTCTTAACTTTGATGTAGTGTCTAGGTAAACTGTATCTCCGATATGTATTTTTAAATCTGCTAAGAAATCTGAAGTTCCAATATCTAATATTTCAGGTGTTGGTTCTTGAATTGTTTCTTTATCTAATATAATTTCTTCTATAAATTCACCATTTTCGTAGGTTTTTACTAAAGAAACATTTTCTTTTCCATTAACACCTTCTTGTAAAACAACCTGTTCTCCTCTTGGAAGTGTTGCATTAGATTGTGTTTGTATTTCATATTCAATTTCTCTTTCTTCAGCAACTTGTTCTTTTACTTTTTCAAAACTTGAATTTTCAGAAATTATCTTTTGCATATTTAGAGCTTTTCGATTTATTTCTACATTAGCAGGAATAGATGCTGTTTCTACAACTTCTTCATCAGAAGTATCAGCAGTGTCCTGATTCTCTACTGAAAATACATTCATAGGAAAAACTGCAATAATAACTAAAACGAAGATAACTAAAACAATAATTAAATTAGATAATTTTATACTTTTTTTGTTGTCAAAAGATATATCATTATTATCAATAAACGAAACTTTTGCTTTAGGTTTTCTTTGCTTTTTGTTTTTTGTATTTGAAGTTGTATGTACTTGAGTCGCTTGAGAATATCTAGTTTCTTGTAATTCTCTAAAAACGTCAGACAAATTTCTGCTATTTTGATTGTTATTCATTGGGTTATTATTTCTTTCATCTAACATCTAAATTTCCTCACTTTCTTAATATTATACATCACTATTATACAACAACAAAAGAAAGATGTCTACACAAAAATTCAAAAAATATTAAAGTAGAAAAAATTTCTAGTAAATAATTAACTTACAACAAAAATAAATTAATAAATCCTTAATTTACTTGCAAAATCCATAAAATAGTATATAATAGAAACAGAAAAA
>CALXJV010000097.1 GCA_944388715.1 uncultured Clostridia bacterium | reverse complement strand
TTTTACAACTTCTTGTACTGCTGGTACTCTTGTAGAACCACCAACTAATAATACTTTATGAATATCATTTGATGTTATTCCTGCATCTTTTAAAGCTTGGTTTACAGGTCCTGCTGTAGCTTCTACTAAATCATGGATTAATTCTTCAAATTTAGCTCTTGTTAATGTAACATCTAAGTGTTTTGGTCCTGTACTATCTGCTGTAATAAATGGTAAGTTGATTTGTGTTTGTTGAACACCTGATAATTCTATTTTTGCTTTTTCTGCTGCTTCTTTTAATCTTTGCATTGCCATTTTGTCTTGTTTTAAGTCGATTCCATTTGATTTTTTGAATTCATCTACTAAATAATCAATTATTGCATTATCAAAGTCATCTCCTCCTAAGTGTGTATTACCACTTGTAGATAAAACTTCAAATACACCATCACCAATATCTAGAATAGATACATCAAATGTTCCTCCACCTAAGTCATAAATTAATATTTTTTGGTCTTGTTCTTTATCCATTCCATAAGCAAGTGCTGCTGCAGTTGGTTCATTTATAATTCTTAGAACTTCTAATCCTGCGATTTTACCTGCATCTTTTGTTGCTTGTCTTTGACTATCATTAAAGTATGCTGGTACTGTAATAACTGCTTGTGTTACTTTTTGTCCTAAATAATTTTCTGCATCTGCTTTTAATTTTTGTAATATCATTGCTGATATTTCTTGTGGTGTAAAGCTATCTCCTTCAATATTTACTTTATCTGCTGTTCCCATTTTTCTTTTTATTGAAATAACAGTATTTTCTGGATTTGTAACTGCTTGACGTTTTGCAATTTGTCCAACTAGTCTTTCACCATTTTTAGAAAATGCAACAACTGATGGTGTTGTTCTATTTCCTTCTGCATTTGGTATAACTACTGGCTCTCCTCCTTCCATAACTGCTACACATGAATTTGTTGTTCCTAAGTCAATTCCTATAATTTTTCCCATTTTTATTCATCCTTTCTTTTATAAACTAATCTATATAAATAAATTTAATAACGATATTATTGCAAATTGTATAAACATACTTATTATTATAAATCTTGTTCTGCTAATATAAATCAATTCTTCTAGTAGATATATTAGTGCTAGACCTATTATAAAGAAAATAATAAATCTTACTAAGAAAATATTTCCAAATACAAATATTGCAGTTGGGTAATAAAATATAATGCCTGTTCCTACTATTTGTTTTATTATCATACCACATGTATATATAAATACATTTTTCAAATACCCTACTCCTGAATTTAAAGTAGAATATATTATATTAAACATAATTATATCAAGTAATATTTCTATTATTATTATTGCTATATTAGCACTTAGCATTTATTTTCCCCTTATTATTTTAATTTGCTACTACAACCATTGAATGTCTAATAACTTTATTTCCTATCTTATATCCTTTTCTATATTCTTGTACAATTTCCTTTTCACCTTTTGCATCATCTTGAACACTGCTTACAGCTTCATGTAGTTCTGGATCAAATGTTTCTCCTACTGCTTTTATTTCTTCTACACCTTTTGTTTTTAATGTATCTTGAAATTGTTTTAATACTAGTTCAATTCCTTTTTTATATTCTTCATCTTTTGTTTCTACTTTAGCAGCATTTTCTAGATTATCTAGTATTGGTAGCATAACTTCCACTACATCTGATAAAATAGAATTATATAAACTTTCTCTTTCTTTTGCACTTCTTTTCTTAAAGTTTTCAAATTCTGCTAAAATTCTTTTATATCTATCGTCTAGCTCATCATATTCTGATTTTGGTACAATTTCTTGTTCTTTTTTTGCTTTTTTGTTTTCTTCCTTTTTTTCTACATCTTTTTCAAGTTCTTCTTTTTCTGCCATTATATTACCTCCTCTATTTTTTTAAGAATTGTTACTTGGCTATGTAACCAATTTTTTATGAGTCATACTTTTTACATTAATCTAAATGCTAATTATTTTTCAAATTTATTCTATTTCTTTAAGTTTTTTATTAATATATTTCATAACTGAAATAACTTTTGAATAATCCATTCTTTTAGGTCCGATAATTCCAATTGTTCCTAAATCTTTTCCATTAACTTTATGTTTAAAAGTAACTACGCTAAAATCTTTTAGTTCTTCTTTTTTGTTTTCTTCTCCAATATATACATGAATATCATCTGCAAATCCTGAGTCTAACATGTCTGTTACTAATTCTTTTGTATCTAATACATTTATGAAATTTTTAGCTACATCCAAACTATTAAATTCTGGTAAATCAAATGATTTATTAGCTCCTTCAAAATATATATTTTCTTCTTCTAAAACTTTTTTTATTTGTTCTATAATTGGTTTGATTACATTTACACTATATGTCATTTCATCATATAAATATTCTTCTAAAGGTCTATCTATAGTTTCTATTGGTTGCCCTTTTAATTTTTTATTAAACATATAATTTATTGTCTCTATTTGCTTTTCTGTAACATCTTCATCAAACTTGATAATTGTTTCTTTTACTAAACCACTGTCTGTTAGGATAACTGCCATCATCATTCTAGAACCTAATAATACAAATTTGATTTCTTCAATAATTTGACTATTGGGTTTTGGTCCTATTGATACAGTTGTATAATGTGTTACTTCTGATATAGTATTTGCTGCAATTTTTGTTAAATCCTCGATTTCATTTACTTTTGTTTCAAGTTTATCACTAATATATTTAATTTCTTCTAAACTAATATCATCTTCTTTTAATAGTTCATCCACATAATATCTGTATCCTTTTTCAGAAGGTATTCTTCCACTTGATGTATGTGTTTTGTCTAAATAACCTGCCTTTTCCAAGTTTGCCATTTCATTTCTAATAGTTGCGCTACTGTAATCTAATCCATGGTTTGTTGTTAAAGCATTTGAGCTAACTGGTTCTGCTGTGTTAATGTATTCTTCTACTATCGCTTGTAATACTTTCTTTTTTCTATCATCTAACAATTTTATTCACCTCTTTAGATTAAATTGTTAGTTTTGCTATCTTTATAGCTTAATTATATTTTAAATACTTTTTGTTTTAGCACTCTTTTACTTTGTTTGCTAACTCACTATATATTATACCCGTTTTTAGCACTTGTCAATACATTTTGCTAAAATATTTTGTGAATTTTTTGTGAACAAGTTACATTCATATTTAATTTCTAAAATGTAACTTTAAACATTTTATTTATTGTACAATTTTAAAAAACTCTATATATAATAATTCCTATAGATTGTATTAAAAATAAATTAATCATATTTGATGATAATAAGTTATTAGTCGCTTCAATTACTCCTAACAATTTATTTTTTGATTCTTTTCTATAATGTTTTTGTGATTCAAAAAAAGTTATCAATTCTGGAATACTAGTTATCATTCCCAATAGAATTCCTAAAATAAATTCTGCAATCCCAAACAATTCTGATAAATTTTCCAAGACATCACCAAGCGCATTTCCTATTATATACAATAAAATCCCTGATAAGATTATAATTAATATATATACATATTTTTTTGTACTTTTCACCTTTTCTTCTAAAACTTCCTCTTCTTCACTCTTTTCTTCATTAAAATACTTTTCATGTACTTTTTTAATTATTATTGAAAAAACAATATACAAAATAATAAACGTAAGAGCAAATTTAACATCTATTTCTTTTTCATAATTTAATAAAAAAATAGGAATTAAAATTGTGACACAAACTATTATCAATTCTATTATAATTGCTTTATTTTTTAGTTCTTTATAATTTTTATTTATTATTATTGATAATATATACTGAATAAAATTAATAATATTAGAACTTAAAATATTATATAAACTTGTACTAGCTAATCCTTTAAAGCTAGAAACTGTCACAGTTAAAAATTCTGGTATAGAGGTAGCTACACCTGCAATATTCCCTATTGTTCTTGGTCTTAGATTTAAACTTTCTGACAATTTTCTTAAAGCTTTTACTAACATAAATTTTGAAATTATGACAATTAGCATTGCATATATAAAAAATTTTACTATTTCTACAGTCATTTTTTCCTCTTTCTATTTTTCTTGTTACTACATATTTTATCCTATATTTACTATTTTATAACATAATTCACTTATACAAATTCATATATTTTATTGCTATTTATAAAAAAATATTATATAATTGCACTATAATTGAAAGGAGCGATGTTTTATGGAGCAAGTAAAAATCGGACGAGTTTATCGTCACTTTAAAGGTAACTATTATTTTGTAGAAAATGTTGGTTACGATTCGGAAACAAAAGAAAGAATGGTTATTTATAAACCTTTATATGAAAGAGCTGATGGTCGCTCCATTTGGGTTAGACCTGAGAAAATGTTTTTAGAAGAAATACCTGAAAGACCAGACAATATTACTGGTCAAAAAAGAAGATTTGTATTAGTTGAAAATTTAGTAAAAGATTATACATTATAATTAATGTCCAAACAAAAACGGTCCAAATGGACACAAATGGACAAAAGGAGGAAATTTTATGATAGATATTAAATTTTTGAGGGAAAACCCTGATATTGTTAAAGAAAATATTAAGAAAAAATTTCAAGACCATAAATTGGTTATGGTAGATGAAGTTATCGAATTAGATAAAAAAAATAGGGAAGCACAATTGACAGGTGACAATTTAAGATCTGAAAGAAAAACTTTAAGTTCTCAAATTGGTGAACTTATGAAAAATGGTAAAAAAGACGAAGCTGAAAAAATCAAAGCACAAGTTCAAGAAATCAATGCCAAATTAGAGGAAAATGAAAAATTAGAAAATGAGTATTCAGAAGAAATTAAAACCAGAATGATGAAAATTCCTAACATTATGCATGAATCTGTTCCTATAGGCAAAGATGATACAGAAAATGTAGAAATTGAAAAATTTGGAGAACCTATTGTTTCAGATTATGAAATTCCTTTTCATGGTGAAATCTTAGAAAACTTAGGCGGTTTAGATTTAGATAGTGCTAGACGTGTTGCTGGACAAGGTTTTTATTATTTATTAGGTGATGTTGCAAGATTACATTCTGCTGTTTTAACTTATGCAAGAGATTTTATGATAAATAAAGGATTTACTTATTGTATTCCTCCATATATGATTAGAAGTGATGTTGTAACAGGCGTTATGAGCTTTGAAGAAATGGATGCAATGATGTATAAAATCGAAGGTGAAGATTTATATTTAATTGGTACTTCTGAACATTCTATGATTGGTAAATTTAAAGATCAAATATTAAGAAAAGAAGATATGCCATATACTATGACATCATATTCTCCTTGTTTTAGAAAGGAAAAAGGTTCTCATGGATTAGAAGAACGTGGTGTTTATAGAATTCATCAATTTGAAAAACAAGAAATGATTGTTGTTTGCGAACCAGAAGATAGTTGGAACTGGTATGATAAAATGTGGTCATATACTGTTGAATTCTTTAGAAGTATGAATATACCTGTACGTACTTTGGAATGTTGTAGTGGAGATTTAGCTGATTTAAAAGCAAAATCTTGTGATGTTGAAGCATGGTCTCCTAGACAGAAAAAATATTTTGAAGTTGGAAGTTGTTCAAATCTAACAGATGCACAAGCACGTCGTTTAGGTATTAGAATCAAAGGTGAACACGGCAATTATTTTGCACATACTTTAAATAATACTGTTGTTGCACCTCCTCGTATGCTAATTTCTATTATGGAAAATAATTATCAACCAGATGGAAGTGTTATTATTCCAGAAATATTAAGACCTTATATGGGAGGACTTGAAAAAATAGAACCTAAAAGAAAAAATAAATAATAAAATTCTTATATTTTGTTTTTATTTAATAACAATGTTTTAAAAGGAGAAATAAATATGAATAAGACTATAACAATGATTGTCGGCACTAAATGGGGAGATGAAGGAAAAGGAAAAATAGCTGCCATAGAAGCACAAAATGCCAAACTAGTTATCAGGGCAACTGGTGGAAGTAACGCCGGGCATACTGTAATCTATAATGGTCATAAATTGCCATTACACTTAATTCCAGGAGGAATTGCTTATCCTCAAACCACTTGTATTATTGGCCCTGGAGTTGTACTTGATTT
>CALXJV010000096.1 GCA_944388715.1 uncultured Clostridia bacterium | reverse complement strand
GAATTGTGTCCTTTTTTATTTTTCTACTTCAAAATCTTGTTTTTTATTACAGTTTTTTGACTGTAATAACATATATTACCTTAAAATGCTATAATTACATCAAAAATTCCAATGAATAACAACATCTTGAATTTGACCGTTGCTTTTTCTCCAATTTCAATATACTCTATGAAATTATTTACAATATCACAATTAAAGTCTTTTAAAACCTTTATAATAGTTAATTATTTTTTCTTTTTGCTCTTTTATAAATTTACTGTTTAATTATTAAGGGCATGGACAGATGGAGGCTGTCTTTAGTAATAAATAATATTTATTTTTTGCTTTATGGGATGATATAAATTTCTAAAAAATATCACTTAATGTTAATAACTTTCATATTAAAAGTACAATACATGTAAAAGAGTAAATAAAATATTTATAGAATTCTATAATTTTTATTGCGAATGTTTAAGTATAGATGTATAATTCAGACATAAAAATCAAAATAATAAATGTGGATAAGCTTTGATTTTTTATGTTAAATGAACAAATTTAATTTTCTACCAAATAATTAAATATATATTCCAAAGAGAGGAAGAGTAAAATGAAGAATTATAACTTATTAAAAAAAATAATGAAAGAATTGAATATCTCTACATGGTTAATGTATTCGGAAGAACATTCAGACAGTATATTTGAAAAATATATTTGTGATGATACAATCGTGCCTGCATGTGCAATAATAACAACTGAGAAAATTCACTTAATTGTTAATACTCTTGACTATGATAATATAGACCAATCTGAATGTATTGTGCATACATATGGAGTTAATCAAAGAACAATCAAAGAAGCAATTTATTCTGTGTTGAAAGAATGTAATTTCCCAGACAATATTGCTCTTTCATATACAACACATAATGATGCTTTAGTAGATAAATTAGGTTATGGAACTTACCAATACTTAATACCAGACATACAAGATTATTATGAAAAAAATAATAAAGTATTAAATATTAGTTCAGCAGAAAATATAATCTATGCACTATTTGATAAGAAAACAAACAAAACTGTTGATAGAATGAAAATTGCCGCGGATAGAGCTATAGACATATTAGAGGAAACATTTCGCCGTATGAAGGAGAATATGACAGAACTAGAAATAGTAGCTCTTGTTCATGATATTTTTAATGAAAAAACTGTAAATGAAAAAATTGAAGGAGTTATATCAGAAGATTACTCTTGGAAGAAGGATATATGTCCTATAGTCTTGGTTGGTCCTAGCTTAGAAAAAGGTGGGCATGCTATGGCTAGTAATCAAAAATTACAAAAAGGTCATACCATATATTTTGATTTTGGAGTATCCTTAACTTTTGAAGATGGTGAGAAGGTTTGTAGCGATTTACAACGAATGGGATATTTATTAAAAGAAAATGAAGAAACAGCACCTCCAGAAGTAGAAAGAGTTTTTAGAACACTTATTAAATCCATAGATATAGGTATTGAAGGTATAAAGCCTAATATGAAAGGATATGAGGTAGATAAAGTGGTTAGAGATTATATTTTAGAAAATGGATATCCTGACTATAATCATTCTACTGGTCACGCCATTGGAGAAGAAGCACATAGTCCAGGAACATTACTAGGGTTAAAAGAAAATAAATTATCAAATCTAATTGTGCAAGAGACAGGAGTTTATACTATTGAACCAAGAATAGCAATTCCTAATGGTGGTTCAATTGAAGAAATGGTTTATGTAAGTAAAGATGGTGGTATACCAGTATCTAGAAGACAAAAAGAACTTTATTTGCTAAAATAAAATATTATTAAAGAAGGGAATATACATGCAAAATTATTTAGATTTTAGAAATAACATTAATTTTAACACTTTGATACAACCTGCAAATGTAATAAAAAGTGGCGGGATAGTAGTATTTCCAACAGAAACAGTATATGGTATAGGTGCAAATGGGTTAAATGAAAATGCAGTAAAAAAATTATATGAAGTTAAACAAAGACCTTTTAATAAACCAATTAGTCTATTAGTAAATAGTATAGACATGATAAACGAAATTGCAAAAGATATTACAAAGTTAGAATATGACTTGATGAAAAATTTTTTCCCAGGACCTCTTACTATTATTTTAAAGAAAAAAGATATTGTTCCAAATATTGTTACAGCAAATTCAAATACAGTTGGAGTTCGTATGCCAGCAAATGAAGTTGCTCTTAAGTTAATAGAATATGCAGGTGTTCCAATAGCTACTCCAAGTGCTAACATTTCTGGTAAACCTAGTATAACTAATCTAAAAGAAGTTATGGAGGAGTTCGATGAAAAAGTAGATTATTACATAGATGGCGGACCTAGTAAAATAGGTATTGCTTCTACAATTGTACAAGTGATTGATGAGGTTCCTTATATATTAAGACAAGGAAGCATTTCAAAAGAAGAAATAATGAATTGTACAAATTGAAAAATATTCCAAAAAAGACTTGTATTTCAAGTTTTTTTATGATAAAATAGTATATGTGAGAAAAATAAAGCGAAACCAGTTAAAAAGCAAAGTATATATATGTTAAATATTTACAAGAGAAAATGGTCATCGGCTGGAAACCATTAAATATAAGTATATAGAAAATTCACTTTTTAGGTCTTTTTTTGAAATAACAGTAGGAAAAGGCGGTTGAACCGTTAAAACTACAATAAGGTTAGTACATAAATATACTAATAAATTTAGGTGGTACCACGGAAAGATAGCCATTTCGTCCTAAGAAAGATAGGAAGAAGTGGTTTTTTTGTTGAGTAGGAAACAAAAAATAACGTTGCACAGATGGATATTTAAGTTTTAAATAAAATTTAATAAAGGATGTTGATAAATATGAATAATGAAGGAAAATGTATTGAATATTATTTTGATTCAAAAACATTTACAAAAGAGCAATTATTAAAAAATATAGAAGAAGCAGAACTAGAATTTCCTAATAAAAAGATAGAACCAAAATTATACTTAAACCAATGGGGAGTATATATTTTAAAGATTAATTTCAAAGATAAAATTGAATATATAAGTAATTTTAAAGAAAAAAGAAAAAACAAAAAAATATTACTTCTCACAGAAAGAAATAAAAAAGTTAGTGAAAAAAGAACAGCATGGATTAACAGAAGATATGGTCAATATAAAAATACAGGAGAGTATAGACCATTATAAAATTATATTATTATTAATAAAAAAACATACAAAATCTTATATTAAATAAAAACATTTAATAGTGGCAAAATAAGAAAAGCGTGCGTTAACGAAATCAAAGATTTCGACGCACACATGTGAAGACTGCTTCGCAGTACTTCACGAATATAAGATGCCTAACCTTGTTGTATACGGAAAAATCCACATCGGGGCAAGATAAAAGTCGATTTTTCCTATACAATAAAAAATACATCATGTATGAATATAAAAAAATTAAAGGAGAGAAAAAATGGGAGTTATTAAAGGGATTATAAAAAAAGCTTTTGGAGCAGAAGAAAAGCAATATACTTTAGGAGACGCAATGAGAATATTGAAAAAAGAAGGAAATGAACTATATATGCCTGTTCCAGTAGAACCAGGAAATCCCCATACAAAATATTGGATAAGAAAAGATGAGAGTTTAATAAAAGATTTTCCTCATGTAGAAATTAATAAAAGTATAAAAGAGTCACCTTTTCAAGAAAAAAGAGCAAGGATGATGGAAGAAATCAATTATAATGTTAACAATAGTCATAGCACAAGACCAGGAAGAGTAACAAAATATAATGATTATCAATCTGCTAGAAATTATCAAAAGAAATATGGACCAACAAGATAATTGCAAAAAGTGTCAATAGGGACGGAGATTTTGACAACATTGTCAATGACAATATTGTCAAAATCTCCGTTCCTATTGACACTTTTTCTTTCTGTCTCTAAAATCATCATTGACATGTCCTTTTTGACCATTTTTTGTCCAATTTGACACGTCCCCAATGGCTATTGCATATAATTTAATATTAGGAGTGAGGAAAATGGCATATTCAGATAGAGAATTAATTGCTAGAATTGTTCAATGCGAAGCACGGAGGAGAAGGAGATAATGGAATGAAAGCAGTAGCAAGTGTTATTCTAAACAGAGTAAATGTGTCGGAAGGGGAATATGCAAGAATATCACAAGGAGGAAATATAAGAAATATTATTTTTCAACCAGGACAATTTGATTGTGCAACAGAAACACTATTTAATCGATATAATCCGCAAAATATCTATAATATGAATCCGACAGAAGTGCATTATTATATAGCAGATTGGGCACTGACTGGAAATCGATTGAATGAAATAGGAGAATGTTTGTGGTATTTAAACCCATTTAAACCAAATTGTGATGCAACATTTCCAAGAAATGGTTCAGGTACATTTCATACAAGATTAGGAGAACATTGCTTTTATCGTCCTACAAGTCAATATGCAAGTACATAAGAAAGATTTCACAAAAGCGAACAACATTATAATCATGAAATGAAGGAGGTTCATTATGCCAGATGAAAGACAAGATAAAAGAGAGAATAGAAATGTGACAATTAATCAAGATTCACCAGAAATTTTAACAAATTCTATTTACACACCAGCTTTTTTACGAGAACAAATTGGAAAATTAATGAGAGTAGAATTTCTGATAGGAACCAATAATCTAGTCGATAGAATAGGTGTATTAGAAGATGTTGGGGTAAGTTATATCCTATTACGTTCAATAGAAAGTGATACAATAACATATTGTGATATTTATTCAATTAAATTCATAACTATTTCTAATAGAAGAATTAATAATTTTATGAATAATGGCTATGGATATAATTATTATTAAGTGTTGAAAAAGTTTAATTTATGTGTTAAAATATTTATGTATACTTGTAGATGTTTCAATAATAGAAAATAGGAGGTATTTATGCGGATAAGAGTAGACGAAAAGTTGAATATTGATACAGTGTTATACAAAACACCAAACACATTGCTCTTAGGTCTTAGAAACAAGAGTAGTGATATAGCATTTATTGTTTGCGAAGGCACTTCGATGAGTGTAGATGATGAAAATCATCCATGCAAATGGGGAAAGCATCTTACAATTCCAAGTAGAAAAGAATATAACTTGTTAAAGGGAGATGTTATAACTATGTATTTCCCTTTTGAATGCAAGGGATTACAACAAGCAGGCGAAGATTTAGCATTTTATATTAATGAGAATATGAAATGTTATAAAAGAATTGTAATCATAGGACACTCAAAAGCCGGAGTCTGTATTGCAAACATGGCAAGGATGCTTATACGAAAATCTGTATTGATATTTGTATCAGCTCCTTTTGAGGGAACAAAGTTAGCAGACTCGGAAGAAGTCAAAAAAAGAGTCACAAAGACTGAATTTGGTATCTATGATAAATATTTTAATCAGCATCCAGTTGATTTAGATATTATCCCAAATTCATATTTCTTAAAAGAGGTAGCAGATTTTTCGGGTGTTACACGACATACATGCGTAAATATCATTTCAGAATGTGTTGGTATCCATAGTGTTGAAGATATAATCTTTAAATACATTGCATTTAGAATGGGATATGAACATTCTGATGGTATTGTATCAGTATCATCACAAAAAGCTTTGAGTGAGAGCTACCAAATGAGAACCATGGAGATTGATGCCTCACATGCCAATTCTTTAAAAAAAGTGTTGGAAAAATAATTATTGAACTAATTTAGTCTTAGTGCCAAAGCAGAAATTTATTGCTTTGGCACATTTTTAATTGCTTTTTTGAGGTGGAACGTTGGGGACGTGCTAAATCGTTCCAAAACAGAACGATTTAGCACGTCCCCAACGTTCCACAATCTGGACATTTTTTTCAAAAACTATTGACAAATTAAAAAAAATAGTGTAAAGTATATTAGCATTACAAATTAAAGGAGTCGTTATTTATGGAGAAAAACGTAAAAATCAGCATATTATGTGATTTATATGGAAAATTGTTAACTGAAAAACAATTTGAATTCATAAACGACTATTATAATAATGACTTGTCTTTATCAGAAATTGCAGAAAACAATAATATTACAAGACAAGCTGTTAGAGATATCATCAAAAAGGGGGAAAAGAAGCTTTTTGAATATGAAGAAAAGCTATTGTTTAT
>CALXJV010000095.1 GCA_944388715.1 uncultured Clostridia bacterium | reverse complement strand
TGGTTTTATTGTGTTAGTTCTTCGAAAATTTAGCTTATACAAAATTGTGAATGATTTTATATTATATATTATCCATTAGCTATCAATCCTTAACTTAATGATATTGGGGTACCGACCCTGAGTCCCTTCTTTCCTTTTCATTAGCTAACAAGCATTGGTCCAATATTTGTAACTGTTCCTGCACCTAATGTAAGAACAATATCATTATCATTTACATGTTCTGTTACATATTTAGTACATTCTTCAAAATCAGGGATATATAAAGCATTTTTCCCTAAAGAAACTAGTTTATCAACTAAATCTTTTGAAGAAATATTATATGTGTTAACTTCTCTGGCAGCATATATATCTAAAACAATAACATTATCAAAATTCAATAATGCATTAGCAAAATCATCTAACAAATTTTTAGTTCTACTGTAAGTATGAGGTTGAAAAATAACCCAAGATTTATTATATTTTTTATTCATCAAAGATTTTGCAGTAGCTGTTATTTCAGTAGGATGATGACCATAATCATCATAAACACTTACAGAATTGTTTATTTTACCTTTAAATTCAAATCTTCTATGTGCACCTGTGAATTTTAATAGTGAAGACTTAATAACCTCTTTGCTTATATTATATTTCATACATATTGAAATACAAGCAAGAGCATTAGAAACATTGTGTATTCCAGGGACAGATAATTCAAAAGTATCCAAAAATTGATTATTATGATAAACATCAAATTTAGCAAAACCATCATCATTAAAAATTATATTTTTTGCATAAAAGTTTACATCTTCATTATTTATACCATATGTAATAATATCAGCATTTGTATATTTTGATAAATCTAAGCAATTTTTATCATCACCATTTATTACTAAAATACCATTATCAGGTAATAATTTTACATATTTAATAAATGCATTTTTTATATTATCAAAAGTTTTAAAATAATCTAAATGATCATTGTCTATGTTTAAAATAATTTCAGCTTTAGGACTGAATTTCAAAAAACTTTCAACATATTCACAAGCTTCTATAATAAAGTGTTCACTATTTCCAACTCTGTAATTTCCATCTAATTGTTTAAGATAAGCTCCAACTTGTATACTAGGGTCAGTTAAAGCATTAACAAAACAAAGAGAAACCATTGAAGTAGTTGTTGTTTTTCCATGAGTACCAGAGATACAAATAGTATCTTCAAAACATCTTGTGATTTCACCTAAAAAGTCAGCTCTTTCAATAGTTGGAATATTTAATTCTTTTGCTGTAATCATTTCTGGATCATCTTGCTTTATAGCAGCTGAATATACAATTACATCAGCTTTTTTAACATCCTCTAAATTATGACCAATAGTAACTTTAATACCTCTTTTTATTAAAATTTGAATGGTTTCAGAATAAGCCCAATCAGAACCAGTAACATTAAATCCCCAATTATAAAGGATTTCAGCAATTCCACTCATACTGACTCCACCAATTCCAATCATATGAATATTTTTATATTTTTTTAAATTATCTATATTAGGCATTAAATTACACTCCTTTTTTGCTTTACAATATTTATGTGAATAAAATTCCAAAAGGAATTATATAATTATATTATGAAAAATTCAATACTTTTAAACAAATTTCTTTGATTTTGTAACACCAAATTTACTATTTACAGCTCCAAAATTAATGAATAGAAATTATTTATTAAATTTTGAATATAATTAAAGGAAATTCTTATATTTTCGTATTGAACATAAAATATATCAACATTCTATTATATGCTTTATATTTAGTATATTAAAAAGGATAAAAAAAGGTTACAAGCAGTGATTTTAAATAAAACTGTAATAAAAAATAAAAAAATGTAAAAAAAAGAAGGAAAAAAATTTTTTATGAAGAATAATATAATTGTACATAAGAATAATAAAATATGTACAAAATATATATAAAACTTAAGGAAGGTAGGTGCACTACAAAATGCAAATAACAGATGTACGTTTAAGAAAAGTAAATTCAGAGAACAGAATGAAAGCTGTTGCTTCTGTAACATTCGATAACGAATTCGTAATTCATGATATCAAAGTTATCGAAAGTCAAAATGGATTATTTATAGCTATGCCAAGTAGAAAAACTCCAAACGGAGAATTCAAAGATATAGCTCATCCAATCAATGCTGAAACTAGAGAGAAAATTCAAAAAGCTATATTAGATGCTTATGAAGCTCCAGAAACAGAGGAATCAGCAGAATAATAAAGACAAACGGCATGATAAATTTAAAAATTATTTCATGTCGTATTTTAATTGAAAAGCACTTAGGGTGCTTTTTTTGATGAATAGGAAACTCTATAAAACTTTTTAGTTTCGTAATACAAAGTGAAAATAAATTAATATTATTTTATTTTCAAAAGAAAGTTATTTCTATAAAAAACTTGAAAAACCAGAAAAAACAATGTAAAATATTATAGATAAAAATGTCTCAAATAGAAACGTCCCAATTGGACATTTAGAAAGAGGAGGAAAAATGGTTTTAATTGTAGGATTAGGTAATCCAGAACAAGAATATTCAAATACAAGACATAACATGGGATTTAACACTGTAAATAAACTAGCACAAGAATATAAAATAGAATTAAATAGAACAAAATTTAAAGGAATATATGGAAAAGGAACAATAGAAGATAAAAAAGTATTGATATTAAAACCACAAACATATATGAATTTAAGTGGTGAAAGCATTATAGAAGCAATTAACTTTTATAAAATAGATTTAAAAGATATGATAGTGATATATGATGATATTGATGTAGAACCAGGAAAAATCAAAATCAGAAAAAAAGGGGGAGCAGGTTCTCATAATGGTATGAAATCTGTAATAGAAAATGTAAATTCAGAAGAATTTATAAGAATAAGAGTTGGAATAGGAACTCCCGAACATAAAAATGACATGATAAATTATGTAATAGGAAAAATTCCAACAGAAGAAGAAAAAGAAGTTCTAGATAAAGGAACTGATAAAGCAAAAGAGGCAATAAAAGAAATCTTGAAAAATGGAATAGATTCAGCGATGAATAAATTTAATTAATATTTACATAAAAATGTCACAAATAGAAACGTCCCCAATTGGACATTCAACTGGATATTTAGGAAGGTAGGCAAAAAATGTTAGAATTAATCATAAAAAGGGAAAAAGATGAAAGAAAAATTGCATTAGTAGAAAATGAAAAAATTATAGAATATTATGAAGAAAAAGAAGATGACAATAGAAATGAAGGAAATATTTATATAGGTGTAGTAAAAGATATAGTCAAAGGAATGCAGGCAGCATTTATTGATATAGGAAAAGAAAAAAACAGTTTAATACATTTAAAAGATATATTAGAAAAAAAGGATGAAAAAAAAGAAAAAGAAAAAAATAAAACAGACCAAAAAATAGAGAAAATAATAAAGCCAAATGAAAAATTATTAGTGCAAATAAAGAAAGATAGTAATGAGAAAAAAGGAGCAAGAGTATCAACACATATAAATTTACCAGGAAAGTATATTGTACTTATGCCAAATACAGATATAATTACAGTTTCTCAAAAAATAGAAAATAAAGAAGAACAAGAAAGATTAAAAAAATTAGTAGCAAAAAATATATCGGAAAATAATGGAGCAGTTATAAGAACATCAGCAGAAGGAAGAGAAAAAGAGATTATAGAAGATATTAAAAAGGTAGAAAAAAAATGGGAACAAATATTAGAAAACAGTAAAAAAGAAAAACAACTAAAGCCAAAATTATTATATAAAAGTGAAAATATTGTAGAAAAAATGTTAATAGATCTAATTGATAAGGGACTAGAAAGAGTTATAGTTAATGATAGTATAGATTATAACGAAATTAATAAAATAAAAAATGAAAATAAAGAATATAAGAAGTTACAGATTTCAGTAAAAGGTGAAGAGTCAATTTTTGAGATGTATAATTTACAAAAACAAATTGGTAAAATAAACAACAGAAAGGTATGGCTTAATTGTGGAGGATTTATAACTATAGATAAAACAGAAGCACTAACAGCAATTGATGTAAATACAGGAAAATATGTTGGGACAAAAACAATGGAAGATACTGTATTTAAAGTAAATAAAGAAGCAACAATTGAGATTGCAAAACAATTAAGACTTAGAGATATAGGAGGAATAATCATAATTGACTATATTGATATGGCGAGAGAAGAAGATAAAATAGCAATAGAAGAATTATTAAAAGAAGAATTGAAAAAAGATAGAAGCAAAACACAAATAGAAGGATTTACAAAATTAGATTTAATGGAAATGACAAGAAAACATATATGTAGCCACAAAGATTGACCATTGGGGACGTGTCAAAATGGACATTTTTTGTCCAAAAGGGACAGGTCTGACCATTGAGGATATGTCAAAATAAGCAGGTCTATATGGAAAGAAAGGAATCAAAAAATGAATGTAGGATTTATATCACTAGGATGTAGTAAAAATTTAATAGATACAGAAGCATTAATAGGAGAATTCAAAAAAAATAAATATAATATTGTAAATGAAGAGGAGAAAGCAGATATATTAGTTATAAATACATGTGGGTTTATTGAATCTGCAAAAGAAGAGGCAATTAATACAATATTAGAAATGGCAGAATATAAGAAAAAAAGATGTAAATACCTAATTGTAATGGGATGTTTAGTACAAAGATACTACGAAGAACTAATAAAAGCATTGCCAGAAGTGGATTTATTTATAAAAATTGAGAATTATGATAAATTATGGAGCAAAATAGAAGATTTACTAAAAAGAGGAATTGTAGAAAAAGAAAAAAATACAAGTAAAAAAATAAGTGAAATTCCACAAATGCCAATGCTTAAGCAAGAAGAATTTTTAAATAGAACAATAACAACAGGAACAAATTATGCTTATATAAAAATTGGAGAAGGATGTAGTAATAAATGTACATATTGTGCAATTCCATATATAAGAGGACCATTTGTTAGCAGAAAAATGGAAGATATTTTAGAAGAGGCTAATATGTTGGCTAAAAAAGGGATTAAAGAATTAATCGTAATAGCACAAGATACAACCAAATATGGTGTAGATATATATGGAGAATCAAAATTAGCAGAATTATTAGAAAAACTAACTAAAATAGATGGAATAAAATGGATAAGATTTTTATATTCATATCCAGAAGGAATAACAGAAAAATTAATAGATGTAGTAGCTAAAAATGATAAAATAGCAAAATATTTTGACATTCCAATTCAACATATTTCTGATAAAATATTAAAAAGGATGAATAGAAAAACTAATAAAAATCAAATAGAAAATTTAATTGCAAATATTAGAAATAAGATTCCAAATGTTATATTAAGAACTAGTTTAATAGTAGGTTTTCCTGGGGAGACCAATGAAGATTTTGAGGAATTAAATGAATTTGTAAAACAAACTAAATTTGATAAATTGGGGACATTTATATATTCAAAAGAAGATGGTACACCAGCAGAAAAACTTCCAGAACAAATACATGGAAATACAAAGAAAGCCAGATATAATAAGATAATGAAAACTCAACAAGATATTTCAAGAATGCTTCAAGAAGATAAGATAGGAAAAATATATGAAGTTTTAGTAGAAGATATGTCTTTTGACGGAAAGTATTATATAGGGAGAACAATGCAAGATGTTCCAGATATAGATGGAATTGTTTATATAAAAAATGAAACAGATGAAAATCAAGAAAAAATATTAAATCATTTTATAGATTGTGAAATAGTAGATGTGAAAAATTATGATTTGATAGCTAGAAAAACATTATCTAGTAGCAGGTTCTAAACAAAAGTTTCCTTCGATTCGTAATAAAATGGAAAAAAAGGGACTATTATAATATAAAATCATTACACAATTTTGTATAAGCTAAATTTTCAAAGAAATTCTAAAAGAACAAAATGTGCTCTTGCACTCAGACCCTCCCTTATCGAGAGTACCGTGCATATCGCCCATGTTGTTCTTTAAGAATTTCTAATTCAAATTTAGATACGCAAAATCGTTCCATTTATTTATATTATAATAGTCCCTTTTTTTCCGTTTTATTACGAACCGAAGAAATTTCCCAGGAATAAAGATTAAAAATTTTTTCGAGTAAAAAAGATGTCAAAACATGAAAAAAATGATAAAATAAACATGTAA
>CALXJV010000094.1 GCA_944388715.1 uncultured Clostridia bacterium | reverse complement strand
TTATTTTTTTTGATAATTATTTTCAATTTTTTTCTACATTAAAATTTTGGCTTCAAAAAATGGGGAAACTTTTTTATAAAAAGTATTGACAAATGGGAGCGAATCCAGTATAATCTATAACTGTAAGGAATAATGCAGGTGTAGTTCAATGGTAGAACCTCAGCCTTCCAAGCTGATGACGTGGGTTCGATTCCCACTACCTGCTCCAAATTGTTAAATTGTCAATGTGGACGGAGATGTTGACAATTTTTATAATTAAAAAGTTTAGATAATTACAAATTTCGACAAAAAATAAAAAAATAATATGATATATTATGTCATATTATTTTTTTATTGAATAGGAAACAATATGAAACTTTAAGTTACTTAGGCTCAAAGTGAAAATAAAATATTATATAAAAATAATGTATAAAATAAAAAAGAACTAGATTACTGTTATAGGAGAAATCTAGTTCATAAACAAAAAATAATTATAAATCAATATATAAATATATGATTTATTACTGGTATTGTAGCAAATAAAAGAAAACAAGTCAATAAGAAACAGCAAAATTATTGATAAACTTCTAAATCTTTAAAAGCTGGTCCATATATATTTTTTCCATAACAATCATAACGAGAGCCATGACAAGGGCAATCCCAAGTTTTATCAATACCATTCCAAGTAAGCAAACAACCTAAATGTGTACAAATAGGACTGATAGCATGAATCTGATTTTTCATATCTCTATAAACACCCACCTTTTTTCCATCTAATTCAATAATAGCACCAGAATTTGGTTGTATATTTTCAATAGAGCTATTAGAAGACTTCAACTTATTTAATAACAAAGAACTAGTAGAATCAACTACCATATTTTTCACTTCATCAAAATTTTTAAATAAACCAAATCTGCTAGAATCAAATAAATAGGCATATTTGTTCTCTCTTTCGCAAATTTCATCAACTATCAAATTTGCAGAAACATTAGAAAGAGTCATACCCCACTTTTTAAAACCTGTACCAACATACACATTTGGTAATAAATTAGAAAATTTGCCAACATAGGGAAGTTTATCTAAAGAAATACAATCTTCGCTACTCCACTTATACAAAATATCAGAATCTGGGTAAAACTGTTTAGCAAAATTTATTAATACATCATAAGGATTTTCAGAAAAAGAATTATGACCAGTTTTACAATCTCCCCCAGCTATAAGTAAAATATCTTTTCCATCAAATTTTGCAGTTCTAAGAGAATAAATAGGAGAAGAAACATTAATATACATATCTTTTAAAGGCACATTTTTAGTATCCATTGCGACTATATAAGATGTAGCCTGATATAATTTAGAAAAATAAAAACCAGGAACATTCATAAAAGGATATCGAGTAGCCATAATTACATGTTTTGCCGTAATTTTTTTATCATTATCAGTATAAACTACATAATTTTTTGTATCTTTTTCTATATCAACAGCAATTGTATTGGTATAAATTTGTCCCTTTTTATTAATAATAGATTTAGATAGACCTAGAATATATTTTAAAGGATTAAACTTAGCTTGATTTTTAAAACATAAAGTCCCCTCAACATCAAAAGGCAAAGAAACATTTTTAGATAAATCAGCATGATAACCCAAACTCTCTAAAACCTGTTGCTCTTTTTCTAATAAATTAACTTCTTCCTTTTTTGTAGTATATACATAGTTGTTTTGAACTTCAAAGTCACAGTCAATATTTTCTTTATTTATAATATCTTGTATATTTTTAATCGCCTTTTCATTTATATCCAAATAATCTTTTGCAAAATCAGTACCAAATGAATCATTAAGATAAGTATAAAAAAGACCATGTTGACTAGTAATTTTTCCTGTAGTAAAACATGTGGTACCAGCCAAATTATTTTTATCAATCAAAACAACATTAAAACCTAAATGACTAAGATAATATCCACAAGTCATTCCAAAAATACCAGCACCAATAATACAGATATCAGTTTCCAAATTATTATTTAAACTTTCAAAATTTGATAAACCTTGAACAGAATCAATCCATAAAGAATCCATAAAAATCCCTCTTTCTAAAACATTTACTAACAGTATAACCAGATTTTAAAATTTAATTCGGAACGTTAGGGACGGGTCAAATCGTTCCAATTAGTGTTAGTTTTTTTGACCTGTCCCTTTTGACCATTTTTTGTCCGTTTTGACACGTCCCTGATGTCCAATTTGAAAATTTTTAAATAAAAACTATGGAAAAGATTAGTATAAAATGATATACTATGAAACAGAAAAAATAAAAAATAGGAGGTATAAATATGAGTGAAGATTTAAGAGAAAAGCTTTTTGATAAAAAGGAAAATGGATGGAAAAAAGTTAATGATGAAGAAAAGAAAAAAATATTTGAATATGCAAAAGGTTATATGGATTTTTTAAATAAAGCAAAGACAGAAAGAGAATTTGTAAAACATGCAAGAGAGCTTGCAGATAAAAACGGTTTTAAAGATATCATGGAATTTAATACTTTAAAACCAGGCGATAAAGTATATTTTGTAAATAGAAATAAAAGTATGTATTTAGCAATTATTGGAACAGAAAATATAGAAAATGGATTGCACATCATTGGTTCACATGTGGATTCTCCAAGATTAGACTTAAAACCAAATCCTTTATATGAAGATACAGAAATGGCATATTTTAAAACACATTATTATGGAGGAATCAAAAAATACCAATGGACAACTATTCCATTAAGTATCCATGGTACTATAGTTAAAACAAATGGTGAAAAAATTGATATTTGCATCGGTGAAGATGAAAATGACCCAATATTTACAATTACAGATTTATTACCACACTTGGCTCAAGACCAAATGGAAAAGAAATTGAAAAATGGAATAGATGGAGAAGATTTAAATCTTCTAATCGGAAGCATTCCTTATGAGGAAAAAGGAAAAGACCAAGTAAAATTAAATATTTTAAATATCTTAAATCAAAAATATGGTATTACAGAAGCTGATTTGACAAGTACAGAAATAGAATTAGTACCAGCATTTAAAGCAAGAAGTTTAGGTTTAGATGAAAGTATGGTAGCAGGTTATGGTCAAGACGATAAAGTATGTGCATATACATCACTATCTGCGATGATGGAATTAGAAAATGTAAAAAATACAGCAATATGTATATTATCAGATAAAGAAGAAATTGGAAGTATGGGAAATACAGGTATGGAGTCACATATGTTTGATTTCTTTATATCAGAGATTTTAAATAAATTAGAAGTAAATAGACCAAATCTTTTAGATAAAGTATTTTGTTTTTCAAAAATGCTATCATCAGACGTTGATGCAGGATTTGATCCAATTTATGCTTCTGTTTCTGATAAGACAAATGCAGGATTTTTAGGAAAAGGAATTAGTTTGAATAAATATACTGGTGCCAGAGGAAAATCAGGCGCATCAGATGCAAATGCAGAATATGTAGCATGGGTAAGAAATGTTCTGGAAAAAAATGATATTAGTTACCAAGTAGCTGAATTAGGTAAAGTAGATGTTGGAGGCGGAGGAACAATTGCATATATTATTGCAAATAAAGGTGCAGATGTTATTGACTGTGGAGTTCCTGTGTTATCAATGCATGCTCCTTATGAAGTAACAAGTAAATTTGACATATACTCAGCATATAAAACATATAAGGCATTTTGGAATGAATAAATTTATTTGAGTTGATAGTATCATAATTAATTAAAGTGGTAATATATAATATTTTATTCATTATATATTACCACTTTAAACTAATTTTAGAGTATATTATTATATAAAAATAAATAAAAGCTAATTTTTTTAGCTTTTATTTAATATTAATTAGTAAATCAATCATATCATCCACAAAATTAAGTTTTTCTTCTGATAATTGATTCAATTTTTCAGAGATATTTATTTGTTTAATGATTTCTTTATTAGTCATAAATTCTTTATATATTGTATTAGGAGTAATACCTAAAATATTCATATAATTTATTAAAGTCCTGGTTTTAATTCCGCTATATCCGTTTTCAATTCTAGAAATATATTTTAGAGATATTCCAAGTTTTTCTGCCATAACCTCCTGAGTATAGCCCTTTTTAAGCCTATATGTCTTTAATATCTTTCCAAAGATTTTATCAATATCAGTTTTTGAAATAGAATCCATATTAATCCTCCATAAATCAAAAGTATTATTATAAGTATAACAAGCTGGGAGCTAAACTAAAACACATTAATAATATGAACAAAAAAACAGAAAAATATTCCAAAAAATATAGCAAAAAGCTTGAAAAATAAAATAATAAATGATAATATGTTCTAAACGCATTGTATAACTAAAAGTTATACAACAAATAAAAATAGGTGGAGAATTGGTTAGAAATGATAAAAAATGAAGAATATATAGATTTTTTAAAAAAAGTAATAGCTTGTGTTAGTAATGGAGATTATTATTCAGTGAAAGAATTATCTGTTTTGAAATTAGATAATTTAAAAAAAGATACAAATATAATGGAGAAAGAATTAGATAAATATGTAAGAAAAAGTAAATGTAAAAAAGAATTAAAAAACATAAAAAATAACGATATTATATTTCTTGTAAACAAATATGTAGAATATCTATTCACAAGAATAGAAGAAAATAAAGAATTAGAGAAAATTGTATCAATAGAAGAATTTATGCAGAAGATTATTTAAAAAGGGATTAAGGGACGCTCTTGGAAAGAAGGGATTTAGGGGACGGTTCTTGAATCCCTGTTTTTAAATAGTAAGAAACAAATTTTAAAATATTTAAAAAACAGGGATTCAAGGACCGTCCCCTAAATCCCTTCTTTCCAAGAGCGTCCCTTAATCCCTTTTGTTAAAAAAACTAGCAATTTTTCCTTTTTTATGTTATACTATATATGTGTGAAAAATGCTAAGGAGGCTAAGATGAATAGAGAAGAAAAATTTGAATTTGATATAGCAAATTTAAAACAAGATTTAGCTATAGAAGACATGAAAGTTACAGAAGAAGATGTAGCTTTATTAAGAAGATATTTTGAAAATGAAATCACAATGCCTGAAATGATAGATATAATAAAGAGAACAACAAATTAAAAAACAGGAGGCCTTTATGAGCGATTTATATGAAGCTAGAAATTCAATATATTGCTATAAAAATAGTGATGTATTGATAAATAAGCTAGATATTAAAGATAATAAAAAACTAGAAGAATTCGAAAGAAAAATAGTATTAGCAAAATTATATGAGTTAAGACAAAATAATCAAATAGGAAATTTTGATATTGAGCATTTTGTTGGAATTCACAAATTTCTTTTTGAGGATATATATCCATTTGCAGGACTATTTAGAACTGAAAACATTGCCAAAGGTAACTTTAGTTTTGCAGAATGGGAATATATAGAAGATGAATTAAAAAAACTATTAAACCAATTGAAAGAAGAAAACTATTTACAAAATTTAGATAGAAATACATTTATAAAGAGATTATCATATTACATGGCAGAGTTAAACGTATTGCATCCTTTTAGAGAAGGGAATGGTAGAACCATTAGAGAATTTATAAGACAATTAGCATATAAAAATGGATATGTATTAAACTTAAAAAACATTAATCCAAAAGATATGTTACATGCTTGTATTAGGTCAGTAGTAGATACAACCCAATTAGAAGATATTATATCAGAATGTTTAGAAAATGAAGAGATATAAAAAATAAGCTGTTGCATATGCACAAGTTACATTAGAATATATGCAGAGTTCCAGATATATTGGTGAGATAAATCCTGTAACACTTGGGATTGAAATGAGACAATGTTTTAATACATATTCTAGAAAAATGATTTTAAATATTGCAGAATCACAGTTCTGGGCTAGGAAAAAATTAGAAGAAATCAAAGATAATTATGAATAATAAAAAAATGAGAACATTAATAAAAATCAAAAATAACATTACTATATAAATATTAGTAATGTTATTTTTGGTTATATATGTCTGGTTAATGTTTGGTGAGCCAGGAGGGATTCGAACCCCCGACCCTTGGCTTAGAAGGATTTTACCCTGTTTACCTATTAGTCTCCATTAAGATTTAATCAGACACATATATCACAAGAGACTGTAAGGATTTGCAAGGTAAGAACATAAAAATATTGAAAAATAAGGAAACAAAAAAATACAAAACTTTTTACAATTTGTTAGAGTTTTGTTAGAGAAATTA
>CALXJV010000093.1 GCA_944388715.1 uncultured Clostridia bacterium | reverse complement strand
AAGAAATGTTGGATATGCACGGTACTCGCAGAATGCGAGGGTCTGAGTGCAAGTAAACATTTTTTCCTTTTAGAATTTCTTTGAAAATTTAGCTTATACAAAATTGTGAATGATTTTATATTATATATTATCCCCTCTAGCATCATCCTTTACATATCCTTGACCTTTAATGAGGTCTGTCCCTTTTGGACAAAAAATGTTCAATTTGACACGTCCCCACATTGACAAAAAAGTTAAAAAATGTAATAATTATGCAATGAGATAGAAGGAAGAAAAGAGGCAAGTAAAATGAAAAAATATTATTTTACATCAGAAAGTGTTACAGAAGGACATCCAGACAAATTATGTGATACTATTTCAGATTGCATATTGGACGAATATCTAAAAAAAGATGAAAATGCAAGAGTAGCAGTAGAAACATTTGCATCAGGAAATAAAGTTACAATTGCAGGGCAAATTACAGCAAAAGGCGAAATAGATATCGAAAAATTAGTAAGAGAAAAGATAAAAGAAATCGGATATGACAATGCAAATATAGATATAGATTATAAAACTTGTGAAATAGAAATAAATATAACTAAACAAAGTCCAGATATCGCTATGGGAGTAGATGTTGGAGGAGCTGGAGACCAAGGGATTATGTTTGGTTTTGCATGTGATGAAACACCAGAATACATGCCATATGCAATTTCTATGGCACATAAATTATCTAGAAGATTAACAGAAGTAAGAAAAAATGAAGAAATAGGTTATCTAAGGCCAGATGGAAAAACACAAGTAACAGTTGAATACGAAAATGATAAACCAAAAAGAATAGAAACAATATTAGTTTCTACACAACATAATGAAGGAATTAGTCAAGATATATTAAGAAAAGATATTATAGAGAAGGTAATTAAAACAGTTATTCCAGAAAATATGATTGATAAATACACAAAAATATATATTAATCCTACTGGAAAATTTGTGATTGGAGGTCCATTGGGAGATACGGGATTAACTGGAAGAAAAATTATTGTGGACACATATGGAGGATATGCAAGACATGGAGGAGGTGCTTTTTCAGGAAAGGATGCAAGTAAAGTAGATAGATCTGCTACTTACATGTTAAGACATATTGCTAAAAATATTGTTGCAAATGGATATGCAAAAAAATGTGAAATTCAAATTTCTTATGGGATTGGAATGAAAGAGCCATTATCTATAAGTGTAAATACTTTTGGTACAGGAAAAATATCAGAAGATGAGATAATTGAAAAAATCAATAAAAAATTTGATTTGACACCAGATGGAATTATAAAATATTTAGAACTAAAAAAACCAATTTATTCATTAACTACAAATTATGGACATTTTGGAAAAGAAAATTTACCATGGGAAAAAGTAATAAAATTTTAGTAATATTTAAAATAAAGTTAATGATATATAATTATAGAAAATAATATAAAACTTTTCAGTTAATACAATATAAATTAGAAATTTCAGAAAAAGTTTATATTTTTAGACTAAATAAATTAATAGTAAGATAAAATAATAGAAATGGAGTATTACAAATGCTAAAGAAAATTATAGAAAAAAATTATAAATGGATAATAGTATTTCTTTGTCTAATAATTGTGCTAATGTTATTAGAAGATATATTTGAAAATGAACAATTAGAATTGGATGTTTTAGTGTATAGACTTGTGATTTTACATTTAAGGTCAGAGCCACTCACAGTTATTATGAAAGTAATAACAAACTTGTCTTCGGCATATGTATTGATAGCAATATCCTTAGGAACACTAATCTTCGCGAAAAATAAAAAAATTGGTATGTGCATAACAGGTAATTTGGTAATTACCACATTACTAAATCAATTATTAAAATATATAATACAAAGACCAAGGCCAGAAGGATATAGACTAATTGCTGAAAGCGGGTATAGTTTCCCATCTGGACATTCGATGGTTAGTATGGCATTTTATGGTTTGATAATATATTTGATATGGAAAATGGTGAAAAACAAGAAAATTAAATATATAAGTTGTGGAATATTAACACTTTTAATACCACTGATTGGATTTAGTAGGATATATTTAGGCGTACATTATGCAAGTGATGTTATAGGGGGATTTGCAATATCAATAGCATATTTAATGCTATTTACAAATATTGTTAGGTCTATATTAAAATTAGAAAAGGAAAAAAAGATAAATATTATGAATAAGAGAAAAATGGTAGAAATGAGAAAAAAGAGAAAAAAATTAAGAAACAGTTTTAAATATGCTTTTGAAGGAATAAAAGAAGCATGGTCTACAGAACAAAACTTGAAGATACATTTTATTATAATGCTAATAGTAATTGTTACAGGTTTTATATTCAAGATAAGTGTGATGGAATGGATAGCATGTTTACTTTTATTTGCCTTAGTAATTTCATTGGAATTAATTAATACTGCAATAGAAACCACAGTTGATATTGCTATGCCGGAAATTAATGAAAAAGCAAAATATGCGAAAGACATTGCGGCAGGAGCAGTGCTATTTTCTGCAATTATTGCTGTAATAGTAGGATTAATTATATTTTTACCAAAAATATTTTAGATTATGAATTGTAACCAATCATTACTATTTTTCAAATTTTCTGCTGAAATATACTTGACAGTTTACAATAATAAAGATAAAATAGATATGGTAGGAAAAAATATATTTAAAATAAACATATATATTTATTTCGAACATTGAAAATTAAATAAGAAAGAGGTGTATGATTATGACTATTGTAATCATTATCGCCGCTGTCTTAATCTCGCTTGCAATAGGATTTCTAGTAGGAATGATATACAGAAAAAAAGTTGCAGAATCTAAAATTCAAGGAGCAGAAAATGAAGCAAAAAGATTAATTGATTTAGCGAAAAAAGAAGGAGAAAATCTTAAGAAAGAAGAGATTTTTAAAGCTAAAGAAGAAATTATGAATAATAGAAAAGAATTAGATCAAGAGATTAAAGAAAGAAGAGGCGAAGTACAAAAACAAGAAGCAAGACTAATTCAAAAAGAAGAAAATTTAGAAAAGCGTGCAGAAAATTTTGAAAAAAGAGAACAAGAACTAGAGAGGGAAAGACAAGATATTGAAAAAGAAAAAGAAGATTTAGAAAAAATGCGCGAACAAGAAATGGTTGAACTTCAAAAAATTGCATCTTTAAGTAAAGAAGAAGCAAAAGTAAGGTTACTTACAGAAATGGATAAGGAGATTACAGCAGAAAAAGCAGCATTAATAAGAGAAAAAGAGCAAAAGGCAAAAGAAGATGCAACAAAAAATGCTAAAGAAATTTTATGCTATGCAGTACAAAAATGTGCAGCAGATCATTCACAAGAAACTACTGTATCAATAGTAGCACTTCCAAATGATGATATGAAAGGAAGAATTATTGGTAGAGAGGGAAGGAATATAAAAGCATTAGAAACATTAACAGGAATTGATTTAATAATCGATGATACACCGGAGGCTGTAGTGTTATCAGGATTTGACCCATTAAGAAGAGAAGTTGCAAAAATTGCTCTAGAAAAATTAATTGATGATGGAAGAATACATCCAGCTAAAATAGAAGAAATGGTAGAAAAAGCTAAGGAAGAACTAGATGCAACAATTAAAGAAGAAGGAGAAAGAGCAGTTTTAGAAACAGGAGTAATAGGATTACATCCAGACATAGTAAAACTAATTGGAAAACTAAAATACAGAACAAGTTATGGACAAAATGTATTAAACCATTCAATAGAAGTTTCAAATTTAGCAAGAATTATGGCAGAAGAATTAGGATTGGATGCTAAACGTGCAAGAAGAGCAGGATTATTACATGATATTGGAAAGGCACTAGACCATGATATGGAAGGAACTCATGTGGAGATTGGTGTAGATATATTGAAAAAGTATAAAGAAAATCCATTAATAATAAATGCAGTAGAAGCACATCATGGTGATGTTGAAGCTCAAACATTAGAAGCAGTTTTAGTACAAGCAGCAGATGCTATATCAGCATCAAGACCAGGAGCAAGAAGAGAAACATTAGAAGCATATATCAAAAGATTACAAAATCTTGAAGAAATTGCAGATTCTTTTGATGGAGTTGAAAAATCATTTGCTATACAAGCAGGTCGTGAAGTTAGAGTTTTAGTAAAACCAGAAAAAATTTCAGATGACCAAATGACAATATTAGCAAGAGATGTTTCTAAGAAAATAGAAAATGAAATGGATTATCCAGGACAAATAAAAGTTAATGTTATAAGAGAAACAAGAACAGTCGATTATGCAAAATAAAATATATAAAAAAGAGAATATTTTACTAGACATATAGTTAAATATTCTTTTTTTATTGAATAGGAAAAATCAAGTTTTTCCTATTCAATAAAAAACAACGTTGCACAGAAAAATTGCACAGCAATTTTTCGCGTCGACAAATCTTTACGCTTCTTTGAGAACTTAAATGTATATAGTTAAATTAGAAAAGCAGAGAAAAGTTCTCGCGAAGCGAGATTTGTCCTTGTATAGGAAACTCTATGAAACTTTTTAGTTTCACAATATAAAGTGAAAATAAATTAAATATTATTTTATTTTCAAAAGAAAAATCGGCTTTTATCTTGACCCGATGTGGATTTTTCCGTATACAACAAGGTTAGGCATTGTTGTTTTTGTTCATATAATGAGCCGTGAATTGCAAGTGCTACGATTATAGTATTGCAAATTTATAAATAATATAGTATTATTTAATATATTAAAATATAGAAAGAAGGAATAATTTTGAAAATTTTAGCTGTTGGAGATATAATTGGAAATGCAGGAATAAAAGAGTTAAAAAATAAATTATATCAATTAAGACAAAAAGAAGAAATTGATTTTGTAATTGTAAATGGAGAAAACTCAGCAGAAGGAATGGGAATTACAGAAAAGAATTTTAATGACATAATATCTGAAAATGTCGATGTAGTCACAATGGGAAATCATACATGGGGAAAAAAGGAAATTTTTAAATTTATAGATCACCCCAAATTAATTAGACCTGCAAATTATCCTAAAGGTGTTGTAGGAAAAGGATATGGAATATATGAATGCAAAGGTAAAAAGATAGCAGTTATAAACCTTATTGGACGTGTCTATATAAATATATTGTCAGATAATCCATTTTTAATAGCCAAAAATATAATAAAAAAAATAAAAGATAAAGTAGATATGATAATTGTAGATTTTCATGCAGAAGCTACAGGAGAAAAAGTGACAATGGGATATTATCTTGATGGAATGGTTACAGCAATTTTTGGAACACATACACATGTTCAAACTGCAGATGAGAGAATATTACCAAAAGGAACAGCATATATAAGTGATATAGGAATGACAGGACCAAAAAATTCAGCCTTGGGAATGGATATATCAGTTGTAATAAAAAGATTTGAAACAGCTTTACCAGAAAAGTATAAAATGGCAGTAGGTGAGTGTATGTTAAATGGTGTAATATTTGATGTAGATGAAAAAACTAATAAAGTAAAAGAAATAACAAGGGTAAATATGTAAAAAGGAAGGTGGACATCTTCCACGTCGCACAAAGAAATAAAAAAAGTATTAAAATATAACTTTTTACTTTCAGAGATTTAACAGGGAATAGTAATGTAAAATGTCGAATTAACAAATTTATTGCGATGAAAACCTATAAATTTTTATAAAAAATACTTTACTTCAATTTCCAGATATTGTAAAATACAAAATGTAAACGTTGCAACAAAAAAATAAAAATTATAGGAGGCAAAAGAAAATGGAAGTTTTAAAAATTTCATCAAAATCAAACCCTAATTCAGTAGCAGGAGCTATTGCTGGATTAGTAAAAGAATCAAACAAAGCAGAAATGCAAGCAATCGGAGCAGGAGCACTAAATCAAGCGGTAAAAGCTGTTGCAATAGCAAGAGGCTTTGTGGCACCAGCTGGTGTGGACTTAGTATGTATACCTGCATTTGCAGAAGTAGAAGTGGAGGGAGAAGACAGAACAGGTATAAAATTGATAGTAGAATCAAGAGGATAAAAATAATAAATTACAGACTGTGAAAGCAGTCTGTTTTGTTTAAATTATAGGAAATTGCAATTCCTATAATTTAAATAGTTGTATACAAATTTTACTAACGTAAAATTTGGCGCCGAACAATGACGCGGGCTTTAAAATGTTATAAACAGAGAAAATGTTCAAAAAAGCCCGCTATTGTTCTTGTATAGGAAAAATCAAGTTTTTCCTATACAAGAACGTCGCTTCGCTCTAGTGATTGCA
>CALXJV010000092.1 GCA_944388715.1 uncultured Clostridia bacterium | reverse complement strand
TAACATTAAATTTAAAAGAATATGAGAAAAAATTTAAAAAATTAGTAGTAGAAATGTTTAGTTATATGGATGTAGGAGAAAACACCGCAGAGAACTTTTATCATGCATTTGTATTAGGAATGTTAGTAGGGTTAAAAGACAGTTACTATGTAAATTCAAATAGAGAATCAGGAATGGGAAGATATGATATAATGCTAGAGCCAAAAGATAAAAATGGGAATAGCTTTATAATGGGATTTAAAGTATTAGAAGACAGTGAGGAAAAAACGATAGAAGAAACAATAGAAAATGCAAAAAAACAAATAGAAGAAAAACAGTATGAACAAAATTTAAAAGAAAGAGGTTTTAAAAATATAACAAAAATGGTGTATGCATTTAAGGGGAAGGAAGTAAAAATGGAAGTATACTAAAATGGTAAAGTATAGCCACAGAGAGTACCTAAGTTTCGCTTGAAAGTAGCAATATCAGTATTAAGATGGATGGGCTCAAGAGAAGAGTATATAGTAAGCGGTCAACCAAAAGATATATTGGAATTTCAAATTAATATTGTAAAATTGGAAAAAATATAGAATAATAACCAAAAATCTATATTTTTTTTGTATTTTATGATATTCTATATAAAAATTAAAATAATAAGAAGAAATAGTTTGAAAGGAATTGAATTAAAAATGAAAGAATGGCTCAAAAAAAGCAAATACATATTAATCATTTTTATAATATCAACAATAATTTCAATACCACTTTTTAGAAAAGATCTAGATGTATATTTTGATGACGGAATACAACACATTACAAGAGCATATGCAACATATATATCAATACAAAATGGAGAAAATCCAGAAGTACTAACCAGTCTAGCAAATGAATTTGGATATAGTTGGGACTTATTTTATGGATCATTTTCTACTATTTTAATAATAATAGGAAAATTAATAACCTCAACATTTATAGGGGGATATAAATTCACACTATTTATAGGGATGTTACTATCTGGAATAACCATGTACATGTTTGCAAATAAATTAACAAAAAGCAAACCAACAGGAGTACTAATAGCAATCTTATATATACTAATGCCATATCATTTAAATGACATGTACATCAGAAATGCATTAGGAGAATTCCTAAGTTATATATTTATACCACTTGTATTTTTAGGATTATATAATTTGTTCAAAAAAGAAAAAGGAGACATATCTCTATGTATAGGTGCAGTCCGGATTAATAATCACACATAATTTAATGACATTTGTTACAGCAATAATAGCAATCATATATTTATGTGTAAATATAACTAAGCTAAAAGATAAAGAAATATTAAAAAAATTAGCATTAAATATAGCTCTAATATTATGTATAAGTGCATTTTTCTGGATGCCAATGTTAGAAACATATAACTATGCTGAATATGAAGTATATCAAAAAGACTCAATGGCGACAAAAGAATCATTTGAATCAAGTGGATTAACTATATGGGAATTATTATTTACTAAAAGAGATTCAACATATGTTTTTGAAATAGGATTACCTATATTAATTATGCTATGTTTATCAATAATTGCAATCAAGAAAGTAAAAAATGGATATAAAAAAGAATATATCTTATTTTTAATTTTAGGAATAATTACAACATTAATGTCAGTAATACCATTGGGACCATTTAATAGTATATTCCAAATAACTCAATTTAAATGGAGAATGTTACTATTTTCAAATTTCTTTTTTGCCATAATATGTGGAATAAATATGAATATTATTATAAAAAACTTTGATATAAAAGATGTTATAATTCTTTCAATAATTGGAACTTTATATACTATTACACTAGTATCATTTATACCAATAAATGCAGAAATTGAAGAAATTGACAATTACAGTATAGGGAAAATTACCGATGACAAAAGAGATGTAATAGTAGGAATGGGAAGAGGAGAATACTTAACAACGAAAAGTAATAATAACAGAGAATATCTTAATACAAGAAGAGATAATGTAGAAGTTATAAAAGGAAGTGGAAACATAGAAAATTATAACAAAAAAGGTCAAGATTTAACTTGTACAGTACAAGTTTTTGAAGAAGAGTCAACTTTAGAGTTTCCATATATTTATTATCCAGGATATGAAATTATAGTAAATGGTGAAAATGTTTCAGGTTTTGAAAGTGAAAATGGGTTTTTAGCAATTTCAGTAGAGCCAAACCAAAAAGTAGATGTTACTGTTAAATATGTAGGAACTACCATAATGATGGTATCAAAAATAATTTCAATAATTGGAATAGTTATTTTAATAATGTATATAATGTCCAGAACAGAAATGCTCAAAGTTGGACAATTTAAGAAGGAGAAATAGTTTGAAAGAAATTCTTTCATTGCTATGTGTGCCTTGAACAAAAAAAGAAAGGAATGAGATTTAATATGAATAAAATAGCAATTGTAACAGGAGGTTCAAGAGGAATTGGAAGAGCAATCGTTGAATCCTTAGCCGGAAAAGGAATAAAGGTAATTGCCAATTATAACAAATCAGAAGAAAAAGCAAATGAGCTAAAAGAAAAATTAGCAAAAGAAAATATAATAATAGACATATTTAAAGCAGATGTATCAAAAAGAGCAGATGTAAAAGAAATGATCGATTTTGTAATTAATAAATATGGCAAAATTGATATACTAATAAATAATGCAGGAATTAGTCAAGAGAAGATGTTCCAAGATATTACAGATGAAGATTGGGATGAAATAATAAAAGTAAATTTATATTCTGTTTTTAGTGTAACTCAGGAAGTTATTAAAAATATGTTAAAAAATAAAGAAGGATGTATTATAAATATTTCTTCAATATATGGTATAAATGGAGGTTCTTGTGCGGTTACATATTCTGCTACAAAAGCAGGAATTGATGGAATGACAAAAGCTCTAGCAAAAGAATTAGGACCCTCTAATATAAGAGTAAATTCAATAGCTCCAGGATGTATGGATACAGATATGAATTCATATTTGACAGAACAGGAATGGGAAGAAATAAAAAATGAGACACCACTTCAAAAAATAGGAAAGGGTATAGATATTGCAAAATGTGTAGAGTGGTTAGTAGAAGATAATTTCACAACAGGACAAGTGATTTCAATAAATGGAGGATTAGTTATCACATAAAGACAATAAAAAAGCGACATATTAAATTATGTCGCTTTTGATACATATATTTCTAGTACAAAATAAATTTATATGTTATCTATTCTTCATTGCTATTTGTAGCTTTTTTCTTATAATTTCCAGAGATTATTTTTGGAATATAAGTAATTATTTTATATACAGCTAAACGAATTTTTTTGCTCCATAAATAAGCTCTTCTCAATTTCCTAGCAGAACCTAATGAAACTGGTTCATCTTCTAAAGCGATTAGTTCTGTTGGAAGTTTTTCTAAATTAAATATATAATTATGACCTTCATTATTATCCCAATTATCATTTTCATCTTTAAAGCAGAAATTAAAAGTATCACCTTCTCCTAAAGTGATTTCAGCTTGGAAACCTAAATCAGTTTTTTCCATAACAACATCATTTACATTGTCCCAGTTTATGCCAAAACCATAATGAATAGTTACTTCTTGAGAAGCCTCCTGAAATAATTTTCCTGTATATGAAATTTTAACCTTAGTATTTTCAACTAATTTATCAGTATTAAAAAAAATATTTTTTGTTAATTCCATTTTCTAATCTCTCCTTGTTTATCTTTTGCTATCAACATTATAATATTAAATTTTACAATCTTCAAGTATTTTTTCTAAAAATCACTAAAATATCAAAAATGTAATCATTTTGTAATTATTTTGTAACAAAACTATGAATGAGGAAAAGCATTCTTGAATACAATAGAAAAAGCGAAATGCTAGGGATACACCAAATCATTCCAAATGAGAAAAATATATTGTCAAAAAAACAAGAATATGATAATATTTAAATAGAATAGAAAAAGGGGAGATATTATGAAAGAAGATTTAATGGAGGAAATAGATATGAATCCAAAAGAAAAGTTAAATGTAGAAAATAATGAAGAAACAAAAGATGAAGTTTTAGAAAAAGATGATAGGATGGAAGCCAATGAAAAGGATAAGGAAAATAGTAGCAAAATAGAGGAAGATACAGAGATAAAAAATGATAATAATGAAAAAATAAAGAATCAGAAAGAAAGTCAAAAAGGAAAAGACAATAAAAATGAGTTAAATCAAGATGAAAAAGATACAAAATCTTCAAAAAAGCATTCTGATGAAAAAGAAGATAATAAAGTAGATGAAACTATTAACAAAGAAGAAAATAAAAAAGATTCTAAAAAGAAAAACAAAAAAAAAGACCAAAAGACTAATTCTGACAAAGCGCTAGAAAACAAAGGTGAAGAAGAATCTGATAATAAAAATAAAACAGAAAAAAATAAAAAAGTCAAAAATAAGAGAAAAAATGAAAAATTAAATAATGGAAAAAAAGCTAAAGAGAAGAAAAAAATAGATAAAAAGCAATTAAAAAAGATAATCATTTCAATAATAATAGTTTTTGTTGTAGCATTATTCTTTTCAACAGTTTTTGCATTAACAAATATAAATAATGAAAAAATAATAAGTGGAGTAAATATTGAGGGAATAGAAGTTTCAGGACTATCAAAAGAAGAGGCAAAAGCAAAAATAGAAACAGCTTATTCTGAAAAGTTAGAGCAAAATATTGAATTAAAATATCAAGATTTTGCTTCAGAATTAAATCCAACACTTATGGAAGTAAAATATGATATAGAATCAGCTGTTAATCAGGCATATTCATTAGGAAGAGAAAGCAATATATTTGTAAATAATTACAACATATTAGGTACATTAATAGGAAAAAGAGATATAGATGTCAATATGTCTATAAATGAAGACGTCACAAAGAAAACAATTGAAGATATAGGAACAAATTTACCAGGAATTCTAACACAATCAAGTTATAGCATAGAAGAAGATAAACTAATAATAACAAGAGGAAAAGAAGGTATTGTAATAAATACAGATGAATTATTATCAGAAGTAAAAGATGTTTTAAATGATATAAATGTAAAAGATGTTACAATGGAAATACCAGTAGAAACCAAAACTCCAGAAGACATAGATATAGATAAAATACATAGTGAAGTATATAAAGAAGTAAAAGATGCATATTACACAAAAGATCCATTTACAGTTTATCCAGAAGTAGAAGGAGTGGATTTTGACGTAGAAAAAGCAAAAGAAATAATCTCAGCAGAAGTAAAAGATGAATATGTAATAGACTTGATAATTACTAAACCAAATGTAACAATAGATCAAATAGGGACAGAAGCATTTCCAGATCAATTGGCAACATTTACAACTAGATATGATGCAAGTGATAAAGATAGAACAACAAATTTAGTTTTGGCATGTCAAAAAATAAACGGAAAAGTAGTAATGCCAGGAGCAACATTTTCATATAATGAAGCTTTAGGACCAAGAACTGCATCAGCAGGATATAAAAATGCTAAAATATATTCAAGTGGAGAAGTTATAGATGGAATAGGTGGAGGAATTTGTCAAATATCTTCAACATTATATAATTCAGCATTAATGTCTGATATGGAAATTGTATCAAGAAGAAATCATCAATTTGTAACATCATATGTTGGTGCAGGAAGAGATGCAACAGTAGTGTATGGTTCGACAGATTTTAAGTTTAAGAATACAAGAACTTATCCAGTAAAAATTGTGGCATCAGCTAAAAGCGGAATCGCTACAGTATCAATATATGGAATAAAAGAACCAGATAGAGAATACACATATTCTTTTAGTACAAAAACAATATCAACAATACCATATACAACCAAATATGTAGAAGATTCAAGTTTAGCCCCAGGGAAAGAAGTAGTAAAACAAAAAGGAGCAAATGGGCTTGTAACACAAACATATATGACAAAAATGTTGAACGGGAAAGTTATTTCAACAAAATTACTTTCAAAAGATACTTATAGTGCAATGCAAAGAATAATAAGAAGAGGAACATCAAAAGCAAGTCCTACTCCAAGTTCAACACAAACACCGACAACAACTCAAAGTACCCCTAGCACAACAACAGATAATAGTGGAACAACTTCAACTCCACAAGAACCAACTCAACCACAGACAAAACCAGAAGAAACAACACCTACAGAGACACCTCAAACAGAAACAACAGAATGATGATTTTGGGACGGAGAAAAAAATCATCTCCGTTCTCAAAATTTTGCTATTGACAAAAACGAAAAAAGTAGTATAATAATATATGTCTATAAACATGCGCCATTAGCTCAGTTGGCAGAGCAGCAGACTCTTAATCTGATGGTCGGAGGTTCGACCCCTCTATGGCGCACC
>CALXJV010000091.1 GCA_944388715.1 uncultured Clostridia bacterium | reverse complement strand
AAATCAGGTTACATAACTTTAATTTTTGTACATTCTTATTTTTGATTTTTTATTCATTTATATATTGACATTTATATGCTACAATAAACATAGCAATCAAATGGAAAAATTAACTACTACTCTTAAGCAAAAGTGGCTTGATAATTTTTTAATAGTCCTTGAACAAATAGTTGTAAAAATAGGTAGAAGACAGCCAATTTCCATAGATATAACAGGTAATGAACCAACACTGGATGCAGACTTTTTTATCGAAGTTATGCATAAGTTAAGAGGCTTTTCATTAAGAAGTAATATTTCTAGGATAACATGTACAACAAATGGTGTGAATATAAAAAAAGTAGCACCGTTTATGAACGGCATCATTAATTATGTTAACATATCAGTGCATGATTACAATCAGGAAAGAAGAAATTCCATTTTTGGTTCATACTATCCAACTGATGAAGACTATAGGGAAAATGTTCAAATTTTATTGGATAATAATATTCATTCTTCTGCAATTGCTGTTATTGACAGAAAAATTGAAAACTTTTCTAATTTTAGAGATGAATTCATAGAGTGGGCTGAAAGTATTGGATTTGTTAGTTTAAGGTTTAGGCATAATGTATATAGTGATGGCGATGCTTTTTTAAGTTATATGAATGAAACTACTTCTAATAATCATTTTTTTACTATACAAAAAGAAGATACTCCAGATTCTAACTGGTGTCAGCTAAGTACATCTAATGGATTTATGTTGTTCTTCCTTAAAGGAGTAGTTGATACTTATCAGGTTTCACCTGGAATTGAATTTATTGTTCATGACGACGGCAAGGCATATGCTGACTTTAACAAAACTATACCTTTTGAAAAGTATAAATTCCCCATTGGATATGTATTTGACAAAAGGTAAGACAAGTAAAATAAGTATAATTAGAAAAGAGAGGTACCTATAGTAGGAACCTCTCTTTTTGTGTACAATGTATTTTTATATATTAGAAAGTCAGTATGACTTTCTAATATATAAAAAGTAGCAATAATAACGAAAGTTAAGAAGTTATGTTGACAAAACATTTTACAATGTGATATACTTTAAGCATTAACTTATAAGATTCTTTAATTAAATTATGAAAGGATGAAAATATGAGATTACCAAATTTTAAATGTAACACTTGTGATGGAATCTATAGTAGCTTTGATATTCATTTCACAAGTAATTGTGATAATTGCTGTTCATACTGTATAGATTCTATAAACCGGTGCCACTCATCAACAATTCCTGATGTAGATAAAATTATAGATACAATAAAAAAGTATCAGGATGGCTTTGATGATGTTCTTTTTTTAGGTGGTGAGCCATGTCTTTACCTTGAAGAGCTGATTGATTGCATAAAAAAGATTAAGCAATATACTAATTTAAAGGTATATGTAACCACGTCAGTTCCTTATACCTGTTCATTAAACAGGGAAAAATTTATAGAACTCATCGAACTTGTAGATGGGCTAAATATTTCTGCTCAACATTATTGCGAAGATATAGCTGATGAGATAAGGCATACTACCTCTCAGTTTGACAGACAAGAATTTTATTCTAATTTACCTTATAAAAGTAAGATTAGAATAAATCTTAATTTACTTAAATCTTATCTAGATACTAGAGAGGAAATTATTAATTGTCTTCATCACTATGATAATATGGGGTTTGGAAGTATTTTGTTGAGAGAATTGCAACATTCTCCAAATCACTTTGTTTCTTATGAAGCTGTAATGGGAATAAAACTCCCAAGTGCATATGCTTATGGATGTCAAACAAATTTGACAATCCCAGGAGAAACATTTTCTACACCGATTCTTCTCAGTCGTTCTTGTTCGATTGTTGAAAATTCAGTAAATGCTAGTTGGAGTGATGTTTTTAAATCTTTTATAAAAATTTTTAAAGCATCACCTGACAATAAATTTGGAGTCGTTTGGGAAGATGGCTCTTTTACAGAAGGGTGGTGAATCAGTAATGTTGCGTCGGAAACTTATAAAATGGTTTGCTAACTACAGCTATCGCATGAGTGCAATATCTCATTGTGGTGGTCCAACAATTGGCGGTAGCACACACTGCAAGTAAATAATCTCATGTAAAAAGAGGGGCTTGTCCCCTCTTTTTTCTTACTTTGCTGCTTTTCTAAATAGTTCAATAAAATCTTCTTTATTAGTTTCTCTTGGATTTCCTGGTTTACATGGATCATTCATTGCTTTATCTGCAAGCATTTCAAAATCTTCTTCTTTTGCTCCATAATCTGTTATCTTAGTAGTTATTCCAACTTCTTCTGATAAATCTTTAATTCTATTTACAAAAGTTTTTATAACTTCTTCTTTGGTATATTTATCAGCTGGATATCCTAACTCTTTTAAGATATCTCTAAATCTTTCATAGCAAACTTCTCCATTATATTCCATAACAGTTGGAAGTAACATTGCATTTGCAATACCATGTGGTGTATCATAAACTGCACCTAATTGATGTGCCATTGAATGAACTATTCCAAGTCCCACATTTGAGAATCCCATTCCTGCTATATATTGTGCCATTCCCATCATTTCAATAGCTTCTTCATCTTTATCATTTACTGCTGATGCTAAATATTTGAATATCATTTTTATAGCCTTCATATGAAACATATCTGACATTTCATTATGTGCTAAAGTGATGTATCCTTCAACAGCATGTGTTAAGGCATCCATTCCTGTTGCAGCTGCTAAGCTTTTTGGCATTGATGCCATTAATTCTGAATCTACAATTGCTAAAATTGGAATATCATTAGGGTCTACACAAACCATTTTTACTTCTGCATCTTCATCTGTTATTACATAGTTTATTGTAACTTCTGCAGCTGTTCCTGCTGTTGTTGGAAGTGCTATAATTGGCATTCCTTTATTTACTGTATTTGACGCTCCATTTAATGATTTTATATCTGCTCTATCAGGGTTTGTCATTACTATAGAAATACCTTTGGCTGTATCTATACTTGAACCTCCTCCTGCAGCAACAATTACATCTGCTCCTGAATTTTTACATGCTTCAACACCATCTGTTACATTTTTTATTGTTGGGTTTGGTTTTATTTCATCATATAAATCATATGATATACCAGCATTATTTAGTATTTCTTCTACTTTTGCTGTTACACCTGCCTCTACTAATGATTTATCACTTACTAAAAATACTTTTTTAAATCCTCTTTTTTGGATTTCTCCTGCCAGTTCTTCTCTTGCACCTTTTCCAAAATATGATGTTTCATTTAAAACAAATTTCATTGACATTTTTAAGTTCCTCCTTCTTTATCCTTCTTCAAATCCATCTGGAATTTCAAACAAACTATTATCTACTGTAAATGATGCATCTACTTGTATTAATTCAGAATCATCTCCCATGATTGTTCTTATATATTTTAGTTCATCTCCATCAAAATAAAATTTAGTATTTGTTTCTTCTTCTGAAAGTTCATTTTCAAAGTCAATCAAGAAATATGATACACCTTTGTATTCTTCATATTTGTATTTTTCTCCATTTATCTCCTCTTCACCTTTTGTTGGTTCTTGACTTTGAGCTATTTCATTTAATTGGTTTGGTAATTCATTTAGTTCTGATTCATTATTTTCATATGTATAATACTTTTGTGTACTATACATTAATAAATATGTGTTTCCATCTCTTACAATATCTGTTGTATGTGTTCCATTACTGTATGTGTCAACATTTGCCACATCACCTTTTCTTGAAACTGTATATTGATTATCATCATTTAATTTAAAATTAATACTATAAGTTTCATTTTGCATCATTTTTTCATATAACTTTGATAACTTGATTTCATTTGAAACTTCCTCAACTTTTTTTGTCGCAAAATATATTGACATTCCTAATATCACTATAGCTATTATTGCACATATTGAAATTATTATTATTTTCTTTTTCTTACTCATTTCATCTCACCTTTTCTTGGCTGATTTGAGGACAGAGGGATTTGGGGGACGGTCCTTCAATCCCTGTTTTAAATATTTTTTTAATACAGTTCATACTTTTTAAAAAGCAGGGATTGAAGGACCGTCCCCAAAATCCCTCTGTCCTCAAATCACCATGCTCCCAAATCGTTATAATATATTTTTTAGTACAATTGTTTTTACTCTTGACATTTCTTGCAATGTTGTCAATACACCTTCATTTCCTATTCCAGAATGTTTCCATCCTCCAAATGGCATTTCAAATGAACGATAGAAGCTTGCTCCATTTACTACTGCTCCTCCACATTCTAGTCTGTCTGCTATTTTCATTGCTCTTGAATAATCTTTTGAAATTACACATCCACATAATCCATATGAAGATTGGTTAGCAATTTCAATTGCTTCTTCTACATCGTCAAATCCAATTACAGAAATTACTGGTCCGAAGATTTCCATGTCTTTTGCAACTTCCATATCTTTAGTTACATTATCTAAAATTGTTGGATAATAGTAGGCATCTTCTCTTTTTCCTCCACATACAACTGTTGCTCCTTCTGCTACCATTTGATTTACTTGTTCTTCTATTCTTTTTGCTGCATTTATATTAATCATTGGTCCCATGTCTGTATCTTCTTGCATTGGATCTCCTACTTTTAAGTTGCTTATAACTTCTTTCATTCTATCTATAAATTCTTGTTTTCTAGAATTATGGATTAAAAATCTTTTGCTTGCACAGCAAACTTGTCCTCCATTATATAATCTTCCCCAAATTGTTTCTTTTACTGCTAAATCCATGTCTCCATCTTCTAAGAAGATAAATGCATCATTTCCACCTAATTCTAGCATTACATGTGTTAAATTTTTTGACGCAGTTCCCATTGTTTGGATTCCTGCTGATGTTCCTCCTGTTAATGATACTAAATGTACTCCTGGATGTCTTGCTAATGCTTGTCCTGCTGTTGGTCCATCTCCTGTTAGTATTTGAATACATCCTGCTGGCACACCTGCTTCTATCATTAATTTTACATATTCTATTAATGTTAATGGATTATAGTTTGATGGTTTTACAATAATACTATTTCCCATCATTAATGCTGGTGGTACTTTTTGGCAGAATAAGTCACTTGGGAAGTTGAATGGTATAATTGCTGCAATAACTCCTATTGGATATCTTTTTGTTATTTGCATTGTTTTTTCTTGTCCTGCTTCTGTTCCTGCTGGTATACTTTCTCCATATAAGTGTTTTGCTCTTTCTATAAATCCTCTTGTACCAATCCTAACATTTGCAATTTCTCCTCTTGCTTCTTTAATTGGTTTACCTGTTTCATTTGATAAAAGAACAGCTAATCTTTCCTTGTTTTCTTCTATTAAATCAACAAATTTATATAAGATATCAGCTCTTTCATAAATAGATACTTTTTCCCATTTCTTTTGTTCTACCATTGCTACTTTTACAGCTTCATCTACATCTTCTTCTGTTACATTTGGTACTGTATCGATTAATTCTTGTGTTGCTGGGTTTACAACTTCTATCTTAGCTCCGTTTGAAGCTTCTTTCCATTCATATCCTATTAAATTTTTCACTGTGGTTTCCTCCTTTATATCAAGATTTTTGTTTTTACAAACTGCCACTTCTATATTGTCTCCATTTTTTGTTTTGTACTTTTCAATTGTACATTCATAATTTTCTTTAGAGTGTGGTTTTTCCCCTGCTCTTCATTTACCAAATGCTGTAAATGATAGCATTAAACCTCCTGTTGTGTTTGCACCATGGTCTTTTACTCCATATTCACCAAATGTAAATATTGTTATAAATGGTACTCCATTGGCTTCTTTCTTTAATTGTTTTGCAACTTCATCAACTCTATCTCCAATACCTAATCTTCTTCCTCCACAATGTACTAATAGATATGCTCCTACTTCGCTATTCATTTCTTTGTTTAATTCTTTCATTGTTTTTCCTGTTGAATCTATTAATTCATCTACAGATGCTTCCATTTGAATTACAGCTGTATTTACTGCTAAATTAGCTCCTATATTCATAGAACCATCTTCATTTCCATACATTGGATGACGTATTGCTATTAAATCTCCTAATCTATCTTTTACTCCTAATGGTGCTGTTATTGTTGAAACTAATAAATTGTCAGCTTCTAAATCTTTCATTTTTTTGCCTGTCCATTCTGAATATTTCTTTAATGCTGGTATTCCATCAATTTCTACTAATGTTCTGTTTCCTTTTATTTTTGTGATAACTCCTGAATTTGTTGTTTCATGATATTCTCCTGTATATACATTTTTCATTTCTTTGTCTGTATAGAAAAATGCTACTGCAACACCATCTGCAAATATTTTGTCATTTGTATATATGCTCCATTTTCCTTCAACTGTGTTATCTGCTGCACTTCCTCCAAATACAGGAACTCTTCCAATAACATCTTCAATTCCTTTAATATA
>CALXJV010000090.1 GCA_944388715.1 uncultured Clostridia bacterium | reverse complement strand
TTTTTCCACAAGTTGACATTCCCCCTGCTACTCCTATCATATTTGCTTCTGCAATTCCCATGTCAAAAAATCTGTCTGGAAATTTTTTAGCAAATATGCTTGTCTTTGTAGCTGATGCTAAATCTGCGTCTAATACAACTATATTCGGATTTTCTTCTCCTAATTTTTCTAAAGTTTCACCATAACTTTGTCTAGTTGCTTTTTTTTCCTCTTTCATAAAAATACCATCCTTTCTCATGAGGGATTTCCTTTCAATGTAGCACCAATTATACCTGCATCATTATCTAGTATCGCTGTCTGTATTATTATATCTTTTCTTTCATTAAATAGCAACTTATTTTCTATTATTTTTCTTTTTAATTTTTCCAAAAATATTTCTTCATAAAATACAAAACTACCACCAATTCCAATAGCCTCTGGTTCAAAAATATTAATTAAATTTGATATTCCAATACTCAAATACTCTATATATTGATCTACTAATTTATTTATTTGTACATATTTAGGATTATCTTTATTGTTTTTCCTTAAAATCTCTAGCAATTCTTTTCCACTTGTTCTCTCATCTACCCCTAAAACATCTCTTAAATTATCCTTAAAAGCTTTCATAGAAGCATATTTTTCCCAACAACCTCTTTTTCCACATTTACACTCTTTGCCATTTTTTTCTATAATAATATGACCAAATTCACACCCTGGTAAATCTCCTGTATTTAGCAATTTATTATCAATTATAACTGCACCACCTATTCCAGTTCCCAAAGTTAGGAAAATACTTCTACTATATGATTTTAAAGCCCCATAAGCATTTTCTGCAATTCCTGCACATTTTGCATCATTTCTAATCTTTATTGGAAGTTTAATTTTAGTTTGCAAATTTTTTACTATTTCATAATTTTTCAATCCTAAATTTACAGACTTTACAACAATATCATTTTTCACAGTTCCTGGAATTGCTATTCCGACTTCTGTTACTTTATATTTTTCTATAAAATCTGTTACTTTTTCAGTTATATATTCTTCTATAACTTTTTTTATATTATTTTTCTCGACTTTTGTTATTCTTTTCTCTACTTTTTCCAATATCTTTCCTTTATTATCAACGACTCCAATCGCTATATGGCTTCCCCCTAAGTCAATTCCAATTTTCATTATTACTATTTCCTTTCTCAAATTATTTAATCATTTTTATTATATGGATTTCTAAATTATCTGTCAATATATCTTTTTTATATTTCTTCGATTCGCAATAAAATGGAAAAAAGGACTATTATAATATAAATGAATGGAACGATTTTGCGTATCTAAATTTGAATTAGAAATTCTAATAGAACAAAAGCGACATAATTTCAATATTTTATTATTTTATTCAACTTACATGTCGCGTTTTTGTTCATGTGCCAAATTTTACTTATGTAAAATTTGTGTACAACTACAACACTTAAAATTATAGGAAATGTAATTTCCTATAATTTTACAACATGGGCGATATGCACGGTACTCTCGATTTTTTCATTTTTATCAATTGCTCGATTATTATATTTACAGTTAAATTTATAAAAGCCAAACGTTATCTTATAATATAACTTTTGGCCATATAACTTTATAGAGAAAATGTCCAAAATGACACGTCCCCAATGGACATTTTCTATACTCCATATGCTGAGAATAAGAAATTTCCCATATATACTTGTACACATGGTACTAGTACTACTATTACGAAGAATATTAAAACTGCTCCTACGATTGCGTAAACTACTTGTGGTAGTACTTTCATTATTTTCTCCATAATATTATCTATATCTATTTGCATATATTCTACTAATTTTTCCATCATTTCAGCTAAATCTGTTTGCATACCTATCTTCAACATCTCTGTTATCATAGGCTTTGCTAATCCTGATTCTTCAAACGGTTCTATCCATGAACTACCTGTTAGCATATTATTTATTGATGTCTCTATCATTGAAAGCATTACGTAGTTCTTTATTACATTTTTACTTACTTCTATAGAATCTTGTATTCTCATTCCATTTTTAAGGTTTAAAAGCATGGCTTTTAAAAATCTAGAAAAGTCTAATGCAAATATCAATTCTCCAAATATTGGCATCTTATATTTAAAATAGTGAAAATTATATTTTCCTTTCGGTGTATTAATATAAAATAATATTCCTCCTACTATTGCCAGCAAAACCAGTACAGGTATATACCAATATGCAATCAGGACATCAACTACATCTGCAAACCATAGTGTAACTGCTGGTAATTCTTCTTCTGTTCCTAATTCGTCAAATATGCCTTGTATTGTAGGTATTGCTACTAATGTTCCTACAAAAAGCATTACTAATAATAATACAAATTGTACTATATTTGGTATTAATATTGACCTTAGTTTTCTATTTAAAGCATCTGTTTCATCTAGATATTTTACAGCTTGTTCTAATGAATTGGTAAGTGAACCTGAAAGTTCTCCTACCTTTATCATATTGACATAGATATATGGAAATACATTTGAATAGTATTCCATCGTTGTATACATGTTGTCACCAGCTTCAACTCCTGCCAGAATATCTTCTAATATACCTCTAAATGATAAGTTTTCAGTACTTTGAATTATTGTGTCTAGTGCATGTATATTATTGAAGTTGGCTTTTTTCAATAGATAGAAATTTTGTGTAAATATCATTATATCTCTACTAGTAATTTTTTCTGTTTTTGCAAAATATAGGTTAATTTTTTCTTTGGTTGATAGTTGTTTTGGTTTGCTTTTTCCTATATTTGTTGTATTTACATTTTTCATTATTTCTTCTATGTTTGTAATGTTTTTCTTGGCCTTTTTTTGTTGTTTTCCTACATATCTAATTTGTTGAACATCTATTGGTATTAAGCCATTGCCTTTTAGTGTTTTCAACAAATTTTGTCTACTTGGTGACTCTATTCTATTTCTTACAATTAATCCAGACCTAGTCATAGCCCTATATACATAAGTTGGCATTTTCTACCTCCATAACTTTTATTTTTCTTTAAGTATTTACAAAGTTTTTATAATGATGATTTTTTGTCCTTGAAATCACAAAAAATCACATTTTTAATATTTATTTTTCTCTATTTTCAAAATCACATTATATTACATTTTTTATGACGATTTTTTCTCTATCTCTAAATCTCATTATATACATTTTTTATGATGTTTTTTTCTCTTTCCTTAAAATCATTATCTAATATTCACTTTTTGAACTCTTTTTGATTTTCAATTGCATTATTGTTCTATTTAATATTTCTTGATTTTTATCTTCTATTTGTGATTTTGCTTGATCTAGTGTTATTTTATCTTCTACAAAAAGTTCTGCTAATGAATTTATTAGTCCTATACTTCCTTTTTCTAAGTTACTTTGTATTGCGTCTTCTATTTCTGATACACTTAATTTATCTTTTCTTATAATTCCAGCTACTATATTGTCTACTACCATAACTTCTGGAACTAATACTAATTTTCCATCTGTTCCTTTTAAAAGTCTTTGTGATACAACTAATTTTAATAGTGCTGATAATAAATATTTTACACTTGCTTGGTCTCTAACTTCATAGAAGTTTATCATTCTATCTATTGTTTCTGCACATGATTTTGTATGCAATGTACCTACAACAAGATGTCCTGATTCTGCCATTTCTATGGCTGCTTCCATTGTTGTCCTATCTCTAATCTCTCCTATAACCAAAATATCACAGTCTTCTCTTAATGAGTTTTTAACACCATCACTAAATGTTAGAACATCTCTTCCTTTTCCTACTTCTTTTTGTACTATTAATGATTTTTTAGATGTATGTTTATATTCTATTGGGTTTTCTAATGTTAATATTTTTTTATTTTGATTTTCATTTATATAGTCTATCATAGAATTTAATGTTGTACTTTTACCAGAATTTGTTTTTCCTGTAACTAATATTAAACCTTGTGGTTGATATGTCATTCTTCTTACAACATCTGGTATTCCTAATGATTCATATGGCGGTAATTCATTTTTTATAAGTCTTAGTGTACATGTAGGTACATCATCTGAAGATGATATATTTACTCTTAAACGTATATCTTTATATTCATATGATAAGTCTAATTTTCTTGTTGTATTATATACTTCATCTTTATCTACATTTCCTTTTACTAGATAATCATATGCTTCTGCCATATCTTCTTCTGTAATTTTATCCATTTCTTCTATTTCTATTAAGTCTCTTGCAATTCTTAGCATTGGCCTATTTCCACATATCATGTGAACATCTGATGCGTCTTTTTCCATTGCTATATCAAGGATTTTATCCATATTCATAATTTATTTCCTCCTCTATACTTTAACTATACAAGCCTAAAAGCTTTACAAAAATATACCATCCTCCTATTTTTGTATATTTAAGCTATAAAATATGTCGTATTTTGTCGAAATAAAAATACATTTACTACCTGTTTCAGATTATACTTCCTGTCGTATTTTGTCGAAAAGAAAGTACATTTTACAACCTGGCCCATATTGTCGGTTAAAATTATATATTTTAGAAAAATAGTAATTTTTTATTTAGTTCACCTATAGTTGTTTCTCCTCTTAATACCTTCTTTATACCATCAACTATTAATGGCTTATAACCTTGTTCTATTGCTTTTTTTCTTATATCCATACTTGGTGCACCTGAAACAATTAAGTCTTTTAATTCATCTGTCATATCTAAAAATTCAAAAATTCCTATTCTTTCATAAAATCCTGTTCCATTACAATAGTCACACCCTAATGAATCAAATGTTTTCATATCTTTTAAATCTACTTTTTCTCCATATTTTTCTAATATTCCATTTATAATTTCTTTTTCCTCTTTTGTATATTCTCTTTCGCTCTTGCATTTTGGGCATATTCTTCTAACTAATCTTTGTGATATTACAGTAGCAAGTGTACTTGCAATATCATAATCAGAAATTCCTATTTTTCTTAATCTGTTTATTACTTCTATACTATCAATTGTATGAATTGTTGATAAAACATAATGTCCTGTTTGTCCAGCTTGTACGGCTATTTCTGCTGTTTCTCTATCTCGTATTTCTCCAACTAATATAATGTCTGGGTCTTGTCTTAATACTGTTCTTAAAGCTCCTGCAAATGTAGTTCTTGCATTTATTTCTATTTGATTTAAACCTGGTATACGTATTTCAACTGGGTCTTCTATTGTTGTTATGTTTATTTCTGGTTTATTTAAATAATCTATTATACTATATAATGATGTTGTTTTTCCTTCTCCTGTTGGAGCAGCCATTATTGTAATACTGTTTTTCTTTTTTATACTTTTTTTGAATGTTTCTTCTTCTCCATAATATCCTAAGTCAAATATAGTTTTTATATCTGCATTTTTCTTTAATAATCTTAAAACAAATTTTTCCCCATATACATTAGGTTGTGAAGATACACGTATATTGTAATCTTCATATAATAATATTCTACCATCTTGTGATTCTTGCTTTTCTTGGTGCATATTTGATATTGCTTTCAATCTTCCTATTATTTGATGTTGCTTTTCTTTGTCTAAATTTGCTGCTGTAAATAATTCACCATCTATTCTGTATCTAATTCTTATAGATGTAGCCATAGGCTCTATATGAATATCACTTGCTCTTTTTTCGATACCTGTTTTTATGATACTATCTACTAAATTTATTACTGTAACACCTTCTGAATCATCTATATCTGCTCCTGCTTTTCCTTCTAAAGATTTTAATAATTGCATAATGTCTCTCTCAAAAGTTATATATGTCTCCATTATTAAACCTTTATTTAAGAATAATAATTTCATACTATCTATACTTCTTCTATTTACAGTATTTGCAAAACATACTTTTATTTTTCCACCTTCAATATCAAAAGGTACTACTTTATTCTTTTTGGCGATATCTAGAGATATATATTCAGAAATATCTATCTTTAACATATTTTTGTTTAATAATATTCCCTTTTCTCCTAGGATTTCTCCTATTGATGTTATTAAGATATATGGATCACAAGCATCTAATTCATATAAACAGTCTCCAATTTTTGTATTTGGATGGCTCTTTTGATATCTTAATGCATTTTCTATATCTTCTTCTTTTACAACACCTCTTTTTACTAGTTCTACACCTATAGGCTGTCTTCTTTTTATATCCATATTACACACCTCTTTCACTTTAATTTGTCTAACTAAAATTGTATTTGATTTTTACTTAACTAAAGTATATGTAGTTACTCTTTCAAAATTATTTGCTCCTTGTATTGTAACCTTTACTTTAGTTTTATCATCTTCTTTGATTTCTTCAAAGGTACAATTCTCTATGTCTTCTGCAATTTTTACACTATTTATATAAATTGATTTATTTGCTGGAATAAATGTATATTGATTTCCACTTGAAAAAACAATATATTTTTTCAATTTTTTTTTTTTTATACTTTTTATTTCTTCTATATTTTAAATAT
>CALXJV010000089.1 GCA_944388715.1 uncultured Clostridia bacterium | reverse complement strand
ATATTAATTTAAGGTCTAGCAAGAAGCGTATAAGATTTGTTGCGCGAAAAATTGTGAAACAATTTTTCTGTGCAATCTTGTTTTTTTAAATTCTAGGAAATGCAATTTCCTAGAATTTAAAAAAACTATTCTGTTACCCATATGGTTTAACAGAATAGTCTTTGAAAAAAAGGGGATGTTTATGATTATTAATATATCCTATATATATGTATTATTTTTGCATGAAATGTGAATTGTTTGTGAATTAATATTTTTTAATTATTGTTCATCCTCAAATATCCCCACTTTATATTCAATCGACTCCATATGTGGAAACATCTCTCTTACTCTTTTTAAAGTAAGCATTGTCATTTTGGGTTGTGGATTTTTAGGGTTGCTTGATAGTAGTTTTTGTGTATAGCAATTTGGTGCTGTTTTAAATAATAAATATTTATTTCTAACATAAGTATAATATATTTGATAACCATTATCTAAATCTTCCCACATCATTTCAAATGTATATTTCTCGTTCATATTTTCCTCCTTTTGCTCAATTGTTGGTTCTATTATTTTGAAAATATTTTTCATTACAACAATTACTTTATCATTCTAGGTTACTTACATACTTTACGTATAAGGTCTGTCCCTTTTGGTATCGTTTTGGAACGATTTGGCCCGTCCCTATCGTTCCAACATTGCTTTAAATTCTGCTTCTGTTATAATTGTTACTCCTAGATTTTGTGCTTTTGTTAACTTACTTCCTGCTTCTTCTCCTGCTAATACATAGTCTGTTTTCTTCGATACTGTTCCTGATGTTTTTCCTCCTAATCTTTCTATGATTTCAGAGGCTTCATTTCTTGTGAATTCTTCTAAACTTCCTGTTAGTACAAAAGTTTTTCCTTCAAATCTATTATCTTCGCTTTCTTCTTCTAATGAGTTCATGTTAACTCCTGCTGTTTTTAATTTATTTATCAAGTCTATTGTTTGCTCTTCTTGGAAAAATTCTGTAATACTATTTGCTACTATTGGTCCAATATCATCTATCATGCTTAATTCTTCAAAAGTTGCTTTCATTAGGTTGTCCATTGTTTTGTATTTTTTTGCTAACATTTTAGATGCTTTTACTCCAACATGACGGATTCCTAACGCTGTTATTAATTTTGATAGGTCATTTTGTTTGCTTGTTTCTATGGCATTTACTAAGTTTTGTGCAAATTTCTTTCCATTTTTCTTTAAAGATGCTATATCTTCAAATTTTAAAGTGTATATATCTGCTATATTTTTAATTAAATTGTTGTCTAATAATTGTTGAATGATATTTTCTCCTAATCCAGAGATATCCATAGCTTCTCTTGATACAAAATGTACTAAGTTTCTGAATAGCTTTGCCGGACATTCGATTCCTGTACATCTTATAGCGGATTCTCCTTCTTCTCTTACTGTGGGTGCTCCACATACAGGACAAACTTTTGGCATTTCAAACTCTTTTTCTTTTCCTGTTCTTTTACTTTTAACAACTTCTACAATTTCTGGAATGACATCTCCTGCTTTTTGTATAACAACTGTGTCTCCGATTTTTAAGTCTTTTTCTTTTATAAAGTCTTCGTTATGGAGTGTTGTTTTAGATATTGTAGATCCTGCTACTTTTACTGGCTCTAATATTGCCATTGGTGTAATAACTCCTGTTCTTCCTACTTGACAAATAATGTCTTTTAAAATTGTTTCTTTTTTCTCTGGAGGATATTTATATGCTACAGCCCATCTTGGAACTTTTATTGTTGAACCTAGTTTTTCTCTAAAATGTAAATCGTCTACTTTTATAACTGCTCCATCTATTCCAAATGTTAAATTTTCTCTATCGTCTCCTATTTTTTCTATTGCTTTTTCTGCTTCTTGTATTGTCTTACAAGGAATTCTTACTGGATTCACATTAAATCCTAATTTACTTAGATATTCTAATTCTTCAAAATGTGAGTTAAATGTTTTTCCTTCTATTTTTTGTACATTGAAAATATAGATATCTAGTGGTCTTTTGGCTGTTATTCTGCTATCTAGTTGTCTTAAAGAACCTGCTGCTGCATTTCTAGCGTTTGCAAATAGCTCCTCTTCATTTTCTTCTCTTTCTTGGTTCATTTTTTCAAAGTCTTGTTTTGAGATGAATACTTCTCCTCTAACTGTTATATCAATTTTATCTGTTAATTCCATAGGAATGGTCTTTACTGTTTTTAAATTTTCTGTAACATCCTCTCCAATTAAACCATTTCCTCTTGTTGCTCCTCTTACAAATTTTCCTTGTTTATACTCTAATGATGCAGATAATCCATCAATCTTGGTTTCTACCACGTAATTTACATCTTTTATTCCATTTTCTTCTGCTTGTTTTCTGATTCTTTCATCAAATTCTTCTACTTCTTCAAAGCTAAACACATCTTGTAAACTTTGAAGTGGGACTTCATGAGTTACTTTTTGGAATCCTTCTTTAACATGTCCTCCTACTTTTTGTGTTAAAGAATCTTTTGAAACAAATTCTGGATATTCTTTTTCTAAATTACGTAATTCTACCATTAACATATCATACTCAAAATCTGATATTTCTGGTTTGTCATCGTCATAATATTTTTTAGCATAATATTCTGTTTTTTCTCTTAATTCTTTTATTCTTTTTTTAGCTTCTGTTTTATTCATTTGGCACCTCTTGTCTTAAATTTATTAATTGCACATATATCAATTAATATATTATGAAATATTGTGTATTTTTCTTAACATATGTGCATAAAATATTATATACTTTTCTATTATATACAATAATAGAAAAAAAATAAAGGAATTTATAAAAATTCCTTTTTTTCTACTACTTCATTTTTATTTTTATAAACACTATTTTCTGGTACTACTCCTCTTACAGAAGATAATGGATAAATATTTGAATTTCTACCAATAATCGTTCCAGGGTTTAATACTGAACCACAACCTACTTCTACATTATCTCCAAGCATGGCTCCTACTTTTTTTCTATTTGTTTCTATTGTTTCTTTTCTATTTTTTATTACAACTAATCTTTTATCTGATTTTACATTAGATGTAATAGAACCTGCTCCCATATGTGATTTATATCCTAAAATAGAGTCTCCTATATAATTATAATGAGGTACTTGCACTTTATTAAATAAAATTACATTTTTTAATTCTGTTGAATTTCCAACAACTGCTCCTTCTCCAACAATAGCATTACCTCTAATAAATGCACAATGTCTTACTTCTGCTTCTTTTCCAATAATAGCTGGTCCATTGATATATGCTGTTTCTGCAACTTTTGCTGTTTTTGCAATCCAAACATTTTCCCCAACTTTTTCATATTCGTTTTTATCTAATTTTTCTCCAAGTTCTAAAATATATTCTCCTATATTTGGCAAAACTTCCCATGGATATGTACTTTTTTCTAATAATTCTTTTGCAATTGTTTCCTCTAAATTATATAAATTCTCAATCTTACATTCTTCCATTTCTTTCAACCCCTTCTTTGATTATTTGGTGACAGAGAAAAAAATCATCTTTCTAGTTTTAATTATTCTCTCAGTTATTTAACAACCTAATGATAATTTTTTCTTCGTCCCTAAAATCATCATCTATTCCAAAATTTTTCGTATAATTCTTTTGCTGTTCTTGGACTATCTTCTTCAGTTCTATTTTTTACTGGTGCAAAATCCTCTTCTCTTTTTCCTCTCAAAATAGCTATATCATCAAAAAATTCAAAAGCATCAAATATAAATGATTCAAATTTAAATGCATTTGGTTCTGATGGTATGATTTCTTTGCCATTTTCATCTATGTATGAATTTTTCTTAAATGCACTATGATAAATTAGTGGTTCTTTACTTATTTTTTCTATTGCTTCTATTGTATATAGATTACACATTATATGTGCTTCTCCATATTTTAATTCTCCATTTTCGTCTAATTCTTCTGCCATTTTTTCTGGCATTTCTGAATATTCTATAACTTTAGGGTGTCCATTCATTTTTCCGAATACGCCTACCCTTTCATGAGGATTTGCTTTTACTATTGATTTTGATGCAATTTGTACATTTTGTTTAATTGCCATTCCAAGTAATGTAATATCTGCCATTTTTAGTAAAGCATTATCAACTCCCCCTATAAATACCCATTTGATTCCTCTTTCTTTCATCTCTGCTAAGCAACCACTTGCTCTTAATGAAGAATATGTACCTCCATTTCCGTCTGATGCTTCTTTTATTTTCATGTCTTTTCCTATTAATAGTTTTCCTTCTGTATCTACTAATGGTAATTCACTTTGTGCGAAAAATCTAACTGAATTTTTATCATATCCAAAATAATTATGTTTTTCCATAAATTCAATTGTCTCATCATTATTTTGCTTACTTGTCATTATATACCAAGGTATAACTGTTCCATATTTTTGATTAGCTTCTTTTAGGTTTTCCGCTAAAATTTCAAATAGATATTTTCCTTTTCCATATACATCTAACTTAAAAGTCCCCTTAGGTCCTGAATGTCCTAATCTTGTACCTTGCCCTCCTGCCATGGTTACAACTGCATATTGGCCATTTTCTATAACTTCTTTTCCTAATTTATCAAATTCTTCTTTTTGTTCTTTTGATAATTTTTTCTTATCTAAATATGGTAATGGTTCTATTTTGTTTTCTTTTATTTCTATTTCTTTTTTTGTGTTGTCATATAATTCTTTTAGTTGATGAAAATCTATTTTATTTATTTGTTCTATTAATTCCCTTTTTTGACTTTCGTTTAATTTTCCCATTAATTTTATTACATGTTCTTGATTATACATTTTTAATAAGTTTATTGTATCTTGCACTTTATCCATTTTGTTTCTCTCCTTTTGGCTAATATATTATTATTATATGATTTTCATTTTATATTGTTATTTTAACATTTTATAATTTCATCTACTGAACTTAATCTGTTTCATAGTATTAATTTAAAAAATATGCTACCCCTGCACCTTAACTAATTGCTCTATATTTTATTTTTTCTAGGTCACTGTAAAGTCTCAAGCTCTACATATTTTTTACTTTTATTTTGCTCTTATAAATTTTAGATTAGAGCTATATAACAGTTCAATTTTAGCATACTTATTTTATTTTATCAAGTTTTTTTGAAAACTTGTCATAAACCCAAAGAAAAGCCAATATACATTAATTAAAGTAGTACAAACATTTTGAAAGTTATTAAAGGAGGTATATAGATGGAAAATACAAGATTGTATCAAGACATCGCAAAAAGAACTGATGGTGATATTTATGTAGGAGTTGTCGGTCCTGTAAGAACTGGTAAATCTACTTTTATAAAAAGATTTATGGATTTACTTGTCATCCCAAATATTGATAATGAATACAAAAAAGAAAGGGCTAAAGATGAACTGCCACAAAGTGCTGGCGGTAGAACTATTATGACTACAGAACCTAAATTTGTTCCTAATGAAGCTATTGAAATCACCTTAAATGATAATTTAAAATTTAAGACTAGATTAGTTGATTGTGTTGGATATTTAGTAGATAATGCAATTGGCTATTTAGAAGATGACATGCCTAGAATGGTTAAAACACCTTGGTCTGATGAGGAAATCCCTTTTGAAACAGCTGCTGAAATAGGAACAAAAAAAGTAATTGAAGAACATTCTACCATTGGGGTTTTAATAACAAGTGACGGAAGTATTACAGACATTCCTAGAGAAGATTATATCAAAGCTGAAGAAAGAGTTGTAAATGAACTAAAAGCTTTAAACAAACCTTTTATTATTTTATTAAACTCTAATGATCCTGATTCAGAATATACTCAAGAACTTGCTCAAAACTTAAGTGAAAAATATAATACATCTGTTATGCCTCTTAATTGCGAATATTTAACAATTGAAAATATTAATACTATGTTCTCTAAAGTATTATATGAATTTCCAGTTGATCAGGTATGTATCAAATTCCCAAGATGGATTGATGGATTAGATATGTCACATCCACTAAAAACTGAATTATATAAAGAAATTAAAGATGCATTTTCTAATGTTAATGTTTTGAAAGAAATATCTGGTTGTGCTGAAAGTATTAAACAAACTGAAATTATTTCTAGAACATCTATAACAGATATCCAACTAGGAACTGGAAAAGTTAATGTGGAAATAACTTTAAAAGAAGAATTGTTTTATCAAGTTCTATCTGAAATTACTGGTGTGCCTGTTTCTAACGAAGGTGATTTATTTAGTATAATTTCTGAACTTGCTGATACGAAAAAGAAATATGATAAAATTGCTTATGCTTTGGATGAGGTAAATAGAAAAGGTTATGGTATTGTTACACCTTCTATTGATGAACTTATTCTAGAAGAACCTGAAATGGTAAAACAGGGTTCTAAATTTGGTGTAAAATTAAAAGCAATGGCTCCTTCAATTCATATAATAAGACCTAAACAGATACTTTTTTTATCCACCTCAGACATCGTAAGATCGAGGTGGAAATTTATTTTTAA
>CALXJV010000088.1 GCA_944388715.1 uncultured Clostridia bacterium | reverse complement strand
GATAAAAAAGTTTTTGAAAGAGGTTTTTATCATTTAGGTGCAGATGTATGGATAATAAATAGTGATAACAAGATACTAATTCAAAAAAGATCATCACAAAAAAGATTAGAACCTAATGTATGGGCTATGACAGGTGGTTCTGTTATACTAGGAGAAAATTCATTAGATACTATAGTTAGAGAAGCAAAAGAGGAATTAAATATTGATATTGATAAAGCTAATTTAAAATTGATTACAAAGTTTAGAACAGGAAATGTTTGGATTGATACATACATTTTAAAAAGAGACTATGATATACCTAAAATGAAATTTCAAGAAGAAGAAGTGTCAGATGCTAAATGGGCAACTTATGAAGAAATTGACGATTTAGCAAAAAAAGGACAGTTTATTAAACATAGATGGGAATTTGTAAATAAATTTCTTAAAGAAGAAATAGGAAAATTTTAAAATTTATAGAGGTATCATGGGAAGAAAAATAAAGAAATTAATAGTAAGTATTGGAGGAATAAAATAAGAGAACTTGCAGTAGCAATTCAAAATGAAAACGAAAAAGTGAGTATTATAGAGACAATAAATTCTATAAAAAAAGCAGGATTCAAAAATGTATTTGTTCATATGTTATAAATAAATTAAAAGAATGTAACTATAATGGAACAGTGACTTTGGAATTGTGTTATAGATATGAATACTTAAATATGTCATTAGATGACTTTTATAAAAAAGGTTATGATGTAGGAATAAAATTAGCAGAAAAATTTGAAGATTAATTAAAAATATAAACTATAGTAAAAGAGGTAATATATGAAGAAAATATTATTAATATCAGGAAGTAATAGATATGAATGTCTAGAGATAAAACTTAGTTGGAAGTGTTTGAAAAGCACTTTCTTTTTTTTAATTTTTATGATAAAATGCCATAAAAGATAATATGGAGATGAGCAGGATGGAAAGTCAAATATCATTAGAACAAATCTTGAAATTTAGAGATGAAAAACCAGGAATATTAGATACTAGATTATATAATTATGAAGATACATTAAATTTAAATACATTATCAAAAGAAGAAGCCTTAAACTTGTATGATATTAGCATGCATCATGTTATGACATTTACAGGAGTTAATTTGATTAATGATAAACCACAGAGATGGAAAATTGAAGATAGCTATGGAGATAAAGAAAAAGTAAATGGGTATTATATAATGAATGATAATTTCTTTAATGAATTTGTTTTGAGTGTTGTTATATATAAAAAGTATTTAACAGAAGAACAACTAAAATTGTTAGAGCAGGAGCCAGTTGAATTTGAGATTGAAGATCCATTTTAAACAAAAATTTATTTAATTATAAGTCTTAAAATCAGACTTCTTCAAGGAAGGTGAGAAGATGAAATTACATACAAGTATAGAAAAATATACAACTAATGAAGCAGGAAATTTGCTTTACATTAATATATATAACTGAATAATTAAAGGGCAAATTTAAATATTTTTGAAGGAGAAAGAATTTTATGAAGATAGCAATCATTTCAGATATGCATGGAAATTTGGAAGCACTAAAAGCTACATTAAAGGATATAGAAAAAAGAAAAATAGATAAAATAATATGTTTAATAGCAAAGATAGTAGATTTTTTACAGTAAAATTCGAATATGATGGAGAAAAATTAGTTAAATATGATTTAAAAGAATATTAGTTAGAGAAGAAAATAAAACAAAAAAGGAAAATAATTGACTGCAAAAGAAGGAGGCAAAGGTAATGGTAGTAAAACTAAATAAAAAAATTGAAGTGATAAAAAAAGAAGAAGTTTTTAAATTACCGGAAGACTTACAAAAGAAAATAGAAAATTTTTGGAAAAAACAAGTAGAAGAAAATCCACATCTATTTAATGGAGAAGTGTATAATGTAACAAAATTTGAAGAATTGCCAGATAAAATAAAAATAAGTATTCAAAAAACAAATTATGCACATCACCTATTTGACGAAAGAGTTGGAATTGAAGGAAAATATGCTTGTTATAATCTAAGCTCTGGAATATTGCTAGAAACCAAAGACGGATATTATATTGTTGGAGAAATGAGCAAAATAACTTCATTCCCAAAGGGATTACAAATTATTGGAGGAACACTAGATCAAAATGACATAAAAGAAGATGGACAAGTTGATATTATAAATAATGTAGCAAGAGAATTAAAAGAAGAAATTAATATAGATTTGTTTGATAAATCTATAGTACAAGAATACAAAATGAAATATATGGAAATGCCACAAGAAAGAAGACATTTATATAGGCCTATTATGAAAGGAATTTTAACAATTACCGCAAAAGAGATGAAAGAAAAATATAGTGAATATAAAAGAATGTTGGGACAAATTGGTGAAGATATAGAATTCGAAAGGTTGCATTTTATAAAAAAAGAACAAGCTTTAGAAACATTAAGAAGTTTAGAAAACCCTAGACGACCTTATCTAGAAGATATAATCAATTTAGATAGTAAGTTAAGATAACAATAACTTTAATTTGCTTATTATCCAGTATCGCATATGTATTTAACTTAAATGTCAATAATATGGAGGAAAAAGATGAAGGAAATTGTGTTTGTAACACATAATAAAGGAAAAATAGAATCTGCCAAAAAACAATTAAAAGGAGTTAACTTTAAAATATATGAATATGAATTAGAAGAACCAAGAAACGATGATATAAAATACATATCAAAATATAAAGTAATGGAAGCATTTAAGTTAGTAAACAAACCTTGTATTTCTTTAGATTGTGGTTTTTGGATAGATGAATTAGACGGTTTTCCAAGAGCGTTTGTAAATTTTGCTTTAGATACCATAGGGATTAAGGGTATATTGAAATTGATGGAGGGAAAAGAAAATCGAAGTTGTAGATTTACAGAATGTTTATCTTATTATGACGGCAAAGATTTACACCAATTTATGGGGAAACATGAGGGAACACTGTCAAAACAAGTACTTGGAAAGGACACAGATAAAAAATGGTCAGATTTATGGTATATATATAAACCATATGGATATGATAAAACTTTAGCACAAATGACAGATGAAGAAAGAGTTAATAGAATAAAATATAAATCTATAGATTCTATGAAAGAATTTGCAAAATGGTATAAAAACAATTTGATTTAGTAGAAGACATCAGTATAGAACTAAACAAAAAATCAAAAAAATATATCTAAAAAATGAAATATTTAAAATAGAAAAATAATGTTATAGAGATATTTTATCAGAAAATAAAATAGCAATGACAAGGGAAAATGCATGTCTAGGAGCAAATAAAGTAGAATTAAACAAAGGAGTTGCTGATTATTTTAGAAAATTTCAAAGCTCAAAAACAGGAGTAAAACACTATATTATTACTTCAGGAATAAAAGACTATATTGACGAAACACCAATTAGAGAATTTGTTAATGATGTCTATGGAGTTACATTTAAGCAAGAAAATGGAATATATGGAGATGTAGATGTTTTATTAACAGATGAAAAGAAAGTTGAAATAATTCAAAAAATTCAAGGTGAAAATAATGAAACCAATAAAGTCATATATTTTGGAGATGGCTTGACAGATAAATATGCATTTGAATATGTTCATAGCATAGGGGGAAAAAATGTATTTATTGCAGTAAATGAAAAATCAATGGATAATTACCAAAAGTTAAATGTTAATGGAATTATTGATGAATGTTTTAATGCTGATTTTGGAATTGATTCAAAAATAAGTAAATATGTTCAAAAGCAAATTTTGAAATGCTGTAAGTACTAAAATTAATAAAGAGAAGGAGAATTATATGAATAAAAGTATTTTAATGCCAAATTATAACCATTGCATATTAAATTTAATAACATCTATATTAAAAAATTATGAAGTAGAAACAAAATATAATACTTTGGAAAAAATAGACAAATTATTAGAGAAAAAATATAGAAATGTAGTTTTAGTAATATTGGATGGGATGGGAGAAAATATTTTGAAAAATATTTCTCCAAATGGAATATTTTCTAAAAACAAAATAGATGAAATAACATCAGTCTATCCATCAACTACAACAGCGGCAATGACTACATATTATTCAGGAAAACCTCCTATTGAAACAGGTTGGATAGCTTGGTCACAATATTTTAAAGAATATGGAAGAAATATTGATGTATTACCTGAAAGGGATTCATATACAGGAGAAAAACTGAAAGTAAAAAATCAAAAAATATCGGATATCATAGGATATAAAACTGTATATGAACAAATTAAAGAACAAAATAGTAATATAGAAACTTATGAAATCATGCCAAGCTATTGTGAGAAAAAAACAAAACTAACAATGACAGCAAACACAGTTGAGGAAATGTGTGAAAGCATAGTAACATTATGCAAAAATACTCAAAACAAATTTGTAATTGCATATAATGATAATCCAGATGGTATTATCCATAAGAATGGTTGTTATTCAGAAGAAACAAAAAAGTTTGTATTAGAAGCAGAACAAGAATTTGAAAAAATGTTACAAAAGTTAAAATGTACAAATACATTGATAATACTTTCAGCAGATCATGGACATCAAGATATAAATGAAACAATAGACATATTGGAACTAAAAGAAATACAAGAATGCTTAATAATGCCACCAACATTAGAATCACGAATGATTGGATTCTTTGTAAAATATAATAAAAGAAAAGAATTTGAGGATATATTTAATAAACTATTTAAAGATAAATATATATTGTATTCTAAAGAAGATTTATTAAAAAGCAATTTATTAGGATATGGAAATAGACACAAAAAAATTGAGGATTTTATAGGAGATTATATAGCTATAGCAATATCAGATGTAAGAATCAATATAGGAACATATTTATCAAGAGAGATGAAACATCCAGATGAAAAGAAGTCAACACATTGTGGATTGACTAAAAACGAAATGGAAGTTCCATTGATAGTATTTGATTTAAAAGATTAAAAGTGAATAAACTTAATTAGAGATTCTAATAAACGAATAAAAATCTATAGGAGGAAAAATAATGTATAATACAATAATATTTGATTTAGACGATACACTAACAGATGATTGTGAAAACATAAGACAAGCATTCAAAACAGTTTTAGAATATAAAAAGGAAGATTACAGTGATGAAAAATTTGAAACATTTTATAGTATAGATAAAAAAACCTGGAGAGATAGAGCACTTGGAAAATTAATTACACCTTATGAAGATGATAAAGAAAAAAAGGCAGAATGGCTAAGAGCGAGTAGGTTTTTGAAATATTTTGGAGATAGTATTGATTATAATGAAGCAGTTCATATAAATGACATTTATATGGATGGAATGAAGAAAAAAGTTATTGCAAGAGAAGGGACACTTGATGTAATAAAGTACTTATATGACAAAAAATATACTCTTATTATTGCAACAAATGGTCCGATAGTACCACTAAATTCAAAATTAGAAAAATTGCAAATAAAAAAATATTTTAACACTATATTTTCAGCAGAAGAGGTAGGATTTATGAAACCACATGAAGAATTCTATAAAGGCTTATTAGAGAAATCAGGGAATCCATCAAAAGAAAATATATTATTTATAGGTGACGAACTTGAAAAAGATATAAAAGGAGGTATAGAAAATAATATAGACACTTGTTGGTGTAATTATAACAATGAAAGCAAAAGTACTACATATGTTCCTAAATATGAAATTCACAAGTTAGAAGAACTAAAAGAAATTTTATAGAAAAAGATAATATAAATTTAATTAAAAGAGGGCAATATAAATGAATGATATATATTCTAAAATTAAAAAAATAGAGAATAAAAGAAAAGTAGTTATATTTGACTGGGGAAGAAAGCCATAAAAAAGGAGAATATAGTTTATCAAAATAACTAGAATTATGAGCAAAAGTAAAATTTAAAGGGAGTTCAAATGAAAAAATATAACAAAATAATAACAAAAGAATTAAATAGGGTATTGCCATATCATTTACTTGGAATAGTATTTCATACAATTGTAATTTATTTAACATTTAAAATCCCAGAAAGCATTGGGAGAATATTAGACATGCTATCTCAAACTAATGTAGATAAGGAACTAATTATACAAGAAGCATATTGGCTAATATTTTATTCTAGCGTAATATTTATACCAAGAACTTTATTTAGAATTCTGTATTTTACAATATCAAGAAAAGCAGATACATATTTAAGAAAAAAAGTTATAGAACATTTACAAAAAGTAAAACCAGAATATTTTGAAAAAGAAAATAAAGGGAACTTTTTAGCATATTTATCAAAAGAAATATTAATGATTCATAAAGTGCTAGGAAATTATTGGCTTTGGTTAACAAAAATTATTATAGCACCTGTTATGGCAATTATATTAATATGGGGGCAATTCAATAAACAATTGGCTCTATGGCTTATACCAATATTTCCAATATCAGTAATATTCATGTATCGTAGTTATAAAAAGTTAAAAGAAAAAGTAGAAGTGTCTAGAAAAACCTATGTAGAGTTATCAAGAAATATAGAACAAAATA
>CALXJV010000087.1 GCA_944388715.1 uncultured Clostridia bacterium | reverse complement strand
TTACATGTTTATTTTATCATTTTTTTCATGTTTTGACATCTTTTTTACTCGAAAAAATTTTTAATCTTTATTCCTGACAATAGCGGGCTTTCTTAAACATTTTTTCTGTTCATAATATTTCAAAGCCCGCGTCATTGTTCGGCGCCAAATTTTACGCTAGTAAAATTTGTGTGCAATCACTAAAGCGAAGCGACGTTCTTGAATAGGAAAAACTTGATTTTTCCTATTCAAGAACAAATCTGAAAACCTACATTAAAATAAAGAAATTCAATTCTGCCTTCACAAATTCTCATTTAATTCTTCCCATTCAGTCATTTTCTTTTCTATTTCTTTGTTTAATTTTTGTTTAGTTTCTTGTAATTCATTTAATTTTAAATAGTCTGAACTTATCTCTTCTTTTTGCATTTCTTTCTCTATTTCTTTTATCTCATTTTCTTTTTGTTCTATTTCTGATTCAATTTTTTTAATTTTATTTTTTATCTTGTTTCTTTCTTTTTCTAAATAATATTCATTTTTAGAATTGGTTGATTTTATTTCTTTTTGTGAATAACCACTTTTTAGATAATTTTTATTTTCTGAATTATTTAATATTCTTTTTTCTTTGTCATTAAAATATTCTTCTTCATTTTTTTGTTTACTTTCAAGATATTCTTGATAGTTCATATTATGAAATGTAACTTTCTCATTGCTAAATTCTAATATACAGTTTGCTATTTTATTTACAAAATATCTGTCATGTGAAACAAATATTAATGTTCCTGTATATTCTTTCAAGATATTTTCTAAGCTTTCTTTTCCCACAATATCCATATGGTTTGTAAGTTCATCCAATAATAATAAATTAGGTTGTTTTTTTAATATTTTGCACAATTGTAATCTTGCTCTTTCTCCTCCTGACAATACATTTATCTTTTTAAATACATCTTCCCCTGAAAATAAAAATGTTCCTAAAAGTGTTCTAATTTGTGTTGTTGTTAGCTCTGGAAAAACTTCAGTTATTTCTTCTAATATTGTATTTTCTGGATTTAAAAATTCAAGTTGTTGGTCAAAGTATTCTTTTTGTACATGATATCCATATTCAAATTGTCCTCCTATTTTAGGAATATTACCATTTAATGTTTTTAATAATGTTGATTTTCCTGTTCCATTTTCTCCAATAATTGCTATTTTGTCTTTTTCTTTTATTTCAAAGTTTATTTCTTCTAATATTGTTTCTGCTCCATAAGAAATGGAACCATTTACTATTCTATAATTCATCTTTATCTTCCTTTATTATTGATTTCATGTAATTAAAATTTACCATAAATATGGAATCACAATTACTGTGATTCCATATAATAGCTAGTTATTATTCATCATAGAAAATTATATCTTCTGCAAATCTCAACATTGTTGGCCAGTCCAGAGCACTACGAGAAATGTTTGCCTCCTTTGTCTTATTAATGTAATCATCTAATTTTTCCTCTACCCTTCTCATTTTGTCATCATCCTCATAGTAGGTTTGAGAAGTCAGATATGAATTTCCATCTATTTGGAATTCAATATAAAATCCATATCCTTTTTCATCTTGAATTTGCCGGATTTTGTATCCATTTACTAATCCCTTCATAAGCATGTCCTCCTTGTTGTATTGCTATTTTTTCTACGATTTTCTATATTGTATATTGTAACACAAAAATAACATAAAATCTATCTTATTTTTAAACTTTTTTAATTTTATGTTACCATTCATGTTCTCAAATCTATTTCCTATTCAATAAAAAGCTCTAATACACGTATTGAACCGAGAAATTTATGAAATATTAATATATATACATTCTTATTAAAAGTATTTAGACTGTGAATTGTAACACTATCTGTAGTAAAATATATGAGAGACAAAAGTTCTATTATACTATTTCTTTGATTTATTTGTGTGACGTGGAATAGATGTACACCTTCTTTACTTTAAATAAATTTATAACCATATCATCTATTTGTCATATAATAATTTGAGGTAATATTTTATGGATCCATGTGCTTTTGTTAATTTTATTTCATTACTAGCTTGTGAAATTGCAAAAGATAAAACCCCAGAAGAAATTGGGATTTTATCTGCATTTTTTACTCAATTAGGTGATACTTTAGCCACTCTTGCTCTTTTTAAAGATAATTAAATTCATAAAATTTATTTATAAATATTTTATATAATCTTACTTTTTTAGAATATCAATTAAAATTCTAGTTTTTCTTCAATCCATTTTTCTACTTCATCAATATTAATTCTAATTTGTTCCATAGTATCTCTATCTCTTATTGTAACTGTATTATCTTCTAAAGTATCAAAATCAACAGTTAAACAATATGGTGTTCCTATTTCATCCTCTCTTCTATATCTTTTTCCTATACTTCCTGTTTCGTCATAATCACACATAAATTTCTTTGATAATTTTTCATGTACTTCTTGTGCTTTTTCTGATAATTTTTTAGATAATGGTAAAACTGCTAATTTAAATGGTGCTAGTACTGGATGTAAGTGTAAAACTACCCTTGTATCACCTTCACCAATTTCCTCTTCATCATAGCTATTGCATAAAAATGCTAATGCTACTCTATCTGCTCCTAGTGATGGCTCTATACAATATGGTACATATTTTTCATTTGTTTCTGGGTCTGTATATGTGAAATCTTCTTTAGAAACTTTCATATGACTTTTTAAGTCAAAATCTGTTCTATCTGCAATTCCCCATAATTCTCCCCAACCAAATGGAAATGCAAATTCTATATCTGTTGTTGCATTACTATAATGTGATAATTCTTCTTTTGAGTGATCTCTTAATCTAATATTTTCTTCTTTTATTCCTAGATTTAATAACCAATTTTTACAGAAGTCTTTCCAATATGCATGCCATTCTAAATCAGTTCCTGGTTTGCAGAAAAATTCTAATTCCATTTGTTCAAATTCTCTAGTTCTAAAAGTAAAGTTTCCTGGTGTAATTTCATTTCTAAAGGCCTTTCCTATTTGAGCTATTCCCATTGGTATTTTTCTTCTTGTTGTTCTCATTACATTTTTGAAGTTTACAAAAATACCTTGTGCTGTTTCTGGTCTTAAATAGATTTCTGCTGTCTTGTCCTCTGTTACTCCTTGGAATGTTTTAAACATCAAATTAAACTTTCTAATGTCTGTGAAATTTGTTTTTCCACAATTTGGGCATGGTATTTTATTTTCATTGATGAAATCAATTAATTCTTTATCAGACATTCCATCTGCAATCATATCTTTTCCATTATTATGTGCCCATTCTTCTATTAATTTATCTGCTCTATGTCTTGTTTTACATTCTTTACAATCAATTAGTGGGTCAGAAAAACCTCCTACATGCCCTGAAGCTACCCATGTAGTTGGATTCATTAAAATCGCTGCATCTAATCCTACATTATATTTACTTTCTTGTATAAATTTTTTTCTCCATGCCATTTTTACATTATTCTTTAGTTCATTTCCTAAAGGTCCATAATCCCAAGTATTTGCTAATCCTCCATAAATTTCTGAGCCTGGGTAAATGTATCCCCTATTTTTACAAAGTGCTACTAATGTGTCCATTGATTTTAACATAACAATTCCTCCTTTTTTTATTTTATATACTAGATGATTTTTTGAACTATAAAATGTGTATGATGATGATTTTTTGCTTTGCCTTTAAATCGTGGTTCGGTATAAATAGTAAAAATGTGCAAGATGATGATTTTTCATCTTTGCCTTTAAATTGATTAAAATTATTATATTGTGCATTTTTATTATTTGGAGCGAGCCGAAGGTGTACTCCTTGTACATCGAGGTTCGGTACAAATAATAAAAATGTGCAAGATGATGATTTTTATCAATTTAAACAAAAAAACTTTCTACCAACTAGTATATATAAATAATATAATAATATATATACTAGGGACGAAAGTTATATTTCCGCGATTCCACCCTAATTCTTAAAACCTAAATCTAATTATCAAAAAGTAAAACAATTTTAACACGTATTCTTAAATTTAAGTTTTAAACACCTCAATTTAAAATGTTACTCCAAAGCTCCCCATATGTATTTATTATTGGTATCTCACCATCACCAACTCTCTAAAAATAAACATTCTCATACTTTTTCTTCTTCACCGTAACTATATAATTTTATATATTTTATTATTTTTATAAAAAAATGTCAATAATTTTTCAAAAAAATCTTGATTAAATAGCTTTTTTATGCTAATATAGTAAATGTGTAAATTTTATAGGGGTATAGTGTTAATGGTAGCACATCGGTCTCCAAAACCGCCTGTGAGGGTTCGAATCCTTCTACCCCTGCCACACAATGGAAACCAGACTGTGCAACAGTTATCTGGTTTCTTTTTTATTATAAAAAACTTTTTATTGTCAAACTTTAAACAGATATAAACTAAATAATATAAAAGATTTATAATATTATCACCTTTATTTACAAATAATAATATTATATATTGAATTGTATTGACATTGTATGTATTATGTGTTACAATTTAAATATATTTTATTCGGAGGTGATTATAATGGCTAAAACTGATATTTTAAACATAAGAATAGAACCAGAACTAAAAAAACAAGTTGAAGCAACTTTAAATGATTTAGGAATGAATATTGCAGAAGCAGTAACAATATTTTTGAAACAAGTTGTAATGACTGATAGCATTCCTTTTATTATAAAAAAACCTAGATTAAATGTTGAAACAATAAAAGCTATGGAAGAAACAAAAAAAGGTATAAATTTGAGCAAAGAATATACTGACTTAAATGAAATGTGGAAAGATTTAGAGAAAGAAGAGTGATGCATGTTAACTATAAGATATACTAATCTATTTAAAAAAGATTATAAATTAGCAAAAAAACGTGGATTAAATATTTATTTGCTCCATCAGGTTGTAGAACTATTAGCTAATAATAAGCCATTACCTGAAAAATATAGAGATCATCCTCTAACTGGTAATTATAAACGGATACAGAGAATGTCATATACAACCTGATTGGCTATTAATATATTCAATAGATAATCAAAAATTAATACTAACCGCTTTTAGAACTGGTTCTCATTCTGATTTATTTAATTAATCAAAATTTTTTTGAGAGGTGATTTTAATTTTTCATAATATTAAGTATTTTATCTATATAATTATTTTTATGATTTTATTTGTTTGTATTTTTTTTACTCCTGTAATTACATCTAATGGTTTTACATATCAAGAAAATTTAGATTCTGAAATTATTTCTGTTAATCCCAATGGTTTTGTTTGGCCACTTCCTGGCTATACTAGAATAAGCTCATATTTTGGCAAAAGAGTTTCTCCAACTTCTGGTGCTTCTTCTTCTCACTCTGGTATTGATATTCCTGCACCTGAGGGAACTAAATTTATTGCTGTTGCAGATGGTACTATAACATTTACACAATTTTTAGGAGCAGGAGGTTATACTATTACTCTTTCTTTTGATAATTACAGAGTCACTTATTGTCATTGTTCTCCTAATTATATTGTTAAGGTTGGTGATACTGTAAAACAAGGACAAGTTATTGGCCATGTTGGTCCTAAATATGTTTATGGAGTAAAAGGTAATCAATATTCTGATTCTAGTGGTAAACCTACAAATGGTGCTACTACTGGTACACATCTTCATTTAGGAATTAGGATTGATGGAAAATATCAAAATCCATTAAATTTTTTCTAATTAATAAGTTGCTTCCTTTTGATAATTCTTTACTTTTAAAATTTAGTTATGCAAAAAATCATGAATAATTTTGTATTATATATTTTCACAATAGCATACTTCTTTTTTATCTTTAACTTAATAACATTGATTTTGCATATGTTATAGACATTTTTCTATTTTTATGTTATTATGTTAATATGGTATTATACCAAATTATTCAGAAAGGAGGAAATGTTATGGCAAACAATAAACCTCCTACTAAGCGGAGTTTTTCTTCGCGCCTAAAGAATTTATTATTTAATAATTCTTTAGGAGGGCTATTACTAGCATTATCTATACCTTTGCTAGTAATTGTAATATTAGTTTTTGCTTTTACATCTTATTATATAATTGCAAAAATACTTATTACAATCTTAGTATATATTGGAGTCATATCTTGCATATCTTTATGTGCAATTATAATTTCAATTTTTAATAATAAGTAATAGTCCTCACAATTAAGGAGTGCTTTCATGTGGCTACATGATTGCACTCCTTTCTAATATATTGAAATTCTATATGTTTTGTACTAATTATATTTGATTTATAAAATTACATATCATCATCATCATCTTGTTCTTCTTCGTTTTCGTTATCATTTATTTGTTCATCTTGTTCCTCTTCTGGTTCTCCATCACATCCATGACATCCCATGCAATTTTCACCACATTCTCCGTCATCTTCTAGGTCTCCAGACCAGTCTAATTCTATAACATTATTACACACTGGACATTCTACCTCTGTTCTATTTTCGTCAACATCTATTACAAATTGATTATCACAATATGGACAAATAATTTCAAAATCAAAACCTTC
>CALXJV010000086.1 GCA_944388715.1 uncultured Clostridia bacterium | reverse complement strand
ATGGTAATTGTAGCAACAGATGCAGGAAGTTCAAAAAAAGCATATAAATATTCAGAATATTTTGGATGTCCAATAGCATTAATAGATAAAAGAAGAGCAGGCAATGATGATAAAGCAATAGCAACTACTGTAATAGGAGATGTTGAAAATAAAGAGGCAATAATATTTGATGATGAAGTAGATACAGCAGGTTCATTAATTGAAACAGCAAAAATATTAGAAAGATTTCATGCAAAAGAAATTTATGCAGGATGTACGCATGGAATATTATCAGCAGATGCAGTAAAAAGAATTGATGAATCCCCTATAAAGGAATTAGTTATAACAAATACAGTGCCATTACCAGATGAAAAGAAAATAGATAAAATCAAAGTTTTAACAATAGCACCTTTATTTGCAGAAGCAATAAAAAGAATAAATGAAGCAGAACCAATAGGAGAATTATTTATATTAGAATAATATTCAAGTTTGTCCGCAATGTCACTAAGTTATAAAGAATTATGCTAGATGGGCAATTATATAATATAAAAGAATGAACGATTTTGCGTATCTAAATTTGAATTAGAAATTATTAAAGAAAGAAATGTTGGATATGCACGGTACTCGCGGAACGCGAGGGTCTGAGTGCACGAAAACATTTTTTTCTTTTAGAATTTCTTTGAAAATTTAGCTTATACAAAATTGTGAATGATTTTATATTATATAATTGCCCATCTAGCATAATTCTTTATAACTTAGTGACATTGCGTGTGTCTGTTTTAAAATGGATAAATTGTAAAAGTAACTTTCAAAAGAAAGCGGTTCAATTGGACATTTTCAAAAAAATATGTTAATATATAGAAAGTTAAAAAATAAAGAGAAAGGAAAAGGACAATGGGATTTTTTGATAAATTAAAAAGTGGATTAAATAAAACAAAAAAATCATTTGATGAAAAAATAAATAATGTATTTAGTAGTTTTAGAAAAGTGGACGAAGATTTTCTAGAAGAATTAGAAGAAATATTAATAATGTCAGATATAGGAATGGAAACATCAGTTAAAATAATAAATAATTTGAGAGAGAGAATCAAAAAAGAAAAAATAGAAGATGAAGAAGATGTAAAAAGAGCATTAAGAGAAGAAATGAAAAAAATATTAGATGTAACAGATATAAAATTAAATCTAAATACTAAGCCATCAGTCATATTAGTAGTAGGTGTAAACGGAGTAGGAAAAACAACATCTATAGGAAAGATAGCAAATAGATTAGCAAAAGATGGAAAAAAAGTAGTAGTAGCAGCAGCAGATACATTTAGAGCAGCAGCAGTTGAACAATTAGAAATTTGGGCAAACAGATCAGGGGCTGACATTGTAAAAAGAGATGAAGGAGTAGACCCTGCGTCAGTTGTATATGATGCAATAAAAATAACAAGAGAAAAAAATGCTGATGTTTTAATAGTAGACACTGCAGGTAGACTTCACAATAAAAAATATTTAATGGATGAATTAAATAAGATACAAAAAGTTATAAATAAAGAAATGAGTGAAGCAGACAAAGAAGTTTTACTTGTAATAGATGGAACAACAGGGCAAAACGCTATATCTCAGGTAAAAGCTTTTAAAGAAGAGGCAGATATAACAGGTCTAGTACTTACTAAATTAGACGGAACAGCTAAAGGGGGAGTAGTAATTGGAATTGTAGAAGAGAACAAAATACCTGTAAAATTTATCGGTGTCGGAGAAAAGATAGACGATATGGAAATATTCAATTCTGATGATTTTGTAAAAGCTATTATATAGTTTATTAGATAGGAGGAGTGCAGATTGGAAGAAAATATTGTAAAAGAAGAGAATGTTAATACAGAAGAAAAGCCAAAGAAAAAAAGTAAAGTCAGAATGATACTAGTAATTGTATTTATTATATTATTTGCTATTGTCACATATATACAAGCAAGAGGAAGTTATTTAGAATACCTAGAATTGGGAGAAAACTATGTGCAAGTATTTTGGACAAATATAATATATAGATATGCATTAATGGCAATTAATTTTGTTGTTCTATTTTTTGTAATATATATGACAAATAGAGGAATAAAAAAAGGATTAAAAGTATTTTTCGATAAAGAAAAAAAAGAAATGCCAAAATTATTAAATAAATCAATAGCATTAGTTATTTCTATAATTGTAAGTGTAATAATGTCAGATGTTATGATGCAAAAAATCATGTTAGTAATTGGAAATACATCATTTGGAATAACAGACACAATATTTGGCCTAGATATTTCATACTATATATTCCAAAAGCCTGTTATAGAAATGTTTACATATTACTTCTTAGGAATTATAATTGGATTAACAGTATATATGTCTGCATATTATATAATTGTATTTAATAGATATTTTGATGGCGTTGATAGTGAAATGCTAAAAGAGAGTCTATTAGTTAAAAAACTAACAAGAAATGTTTTATTGATAATTATAGGAGTGGCAATTGTAACAATACTTGGTACACAAAACTTAATGTTTGGAAAAATTTTAACAATAGATGATAATATAGAAGTCAATGGTGCAGGAATGACAGAATCTACAATAAAATTGTGGGGATATATTATTTTTGCATTTGTAATTGTAATATTTGCATATAGAGCTTTAAAGTATTTCAAAAAAGGAGATACTGCAAAAGTATTGAAAAATTTAGCTGTAATACCAACATATCTAGTATTACTATTTGTAGTTATGGTAGGATTTGACTTGATTTTTGTAAAATCAAATGAATTAGACAAAGAAAGAGGTTATATCTCACAAAATATTGAAAATACTAAAAACGCCTATGGATTAAATATAGATGAATCAAGTTTAGAATACTCAGGAACAGTAACAGAAGAAGATTTAAATTCAAATAGTAATGTAGTTGATAATATACCAATTATCAGTGAAGAAGCAGTATTAACAACATTAAAAAATACACAAACAAATACAGGATATTATACATATAGAAGTGCAAACTTAGCAAAATATAAAATAGGTGATGAAGAAAAAATAGTATATTTATCTCCAAGAGAAATAACAAGTTCAGACAGAACATATAGTAATAAAACATATGAATATACACATGGAAATGGAGAAATAATCACATCAGCAACAGAAAGTACAGAAACAGGAAATATAGAATATATTCAAAAAGATGTATCAGGAAAAGACGAAGTTATAAACATTACAGAACCAAGAATATATTTTAGTACAGATGATAATGCAATAATCGCAACAAATACAAAAAACAAACAAGAATATGACTATACAGACGAAAATGGTAATGATGTAACATCATCATATAATGGAGAAGCCGGACTGCAACTAGGTTTTCTAGATAGATTAGTTTTAGGAATTTATAAAGGAAATATAAATTTAGCTTTTTCTAGTGAGATGACAGATGAAAGTAAAATACTAATAAATAGAAATATAATAGAAAGAGCAAAAAAAGCATTACCATATCTAATGTATGATGAAAATCCATATACAGTTATAGGTGATGACGGAAAAATATATTGGGTACTTGATGCTTATACAATATCAAGCAGTTATCCATATTCACAATATACAGAAATAGAACATGAAGAACAAACAAGAGATATTAATTATATAAGAAATTCAGTAAAAGTAATAATTGATGCATATGATGGAACAATGAAATATTATATTACAGACAGAACAGACCCAATAGCTATGGCATATAGAAATATATATAGTACATTATTTGTTGATTTAGACGAAGAAATACCAGAAGATATATCAGAACATTTTGTATATCCAGAATTTTTATATAATGTACAAGCAGAAATATTAAAAATATATCATAATGTAAAACCAGATGTATTATATAGATCAGACGACTTATGGGATTTTGTTAAATATAATAATTTAAATACAACAAGATCATCAGGAACATATTTAGACCCATATTATATAATGATTAATGATAATGGTGAAGAAAAATTAGGACTAATGCAAATTTATACACAAAATAATAGACAAAATATAATTTCATATTTAGTAGGAACAACAGAAGGAGGAACTAATAAATTGAAATTATGCAAATTCTCAGAAGATAGTAATATAGTTAGTCCAATACAATTAGATAGCCAAATAGAAGAGGATGAAGCTATATCATCAGAATTAGAAACATTAGAAACAACAGGAACAAGGATAACAAAAGAAATGATAATTGTTCCAATAGGAAATACACTATTATATGTAGAACCAGTATATCAAACTATGATAAATGAATCAGAAATACCTTTATTGAAAAAAGTAATAGTTGCATCAGGAAATAAAGTATCAATAGGAGATACATTACAAGAAGCATTACAGAATCTTCTTTCAAACTATGCTGTAGATATAGAAGTAGAAAATACTGAAGATATAGAAGGACTAATCGATTCTATAATAAAAGCAAATCAAAATTTGAAAGACTCAACTAATAATAATGATTGGGAAATGATGGGAAGTGACATTGAAAGATTACAAACTTTAATAGACTCATTAGAAAAAATGAAAGAAGAGGAAGATGCTACAAACACTACAAATACGACAAGTACAGATGAAACAAATTCAATAGATAATAATGAAATTCAAAATAATTCAAATAATAAAATCAATGTTATAACAAATTAAAATGTTAAATAAAAAATATCAAACAAAAAAATTGAATAAAAAATATCTAAAAAATCCACTATATATATAAGGTGGATTTTTTATGTTTAAAGGTTTTAGTAAGATAAAAAATAAAAAAATAGATATATTAAATACTTCTATAAATAACTTGTTAGAAACATTTCAAAAATCAAATATAGAAGAATGGACATATGTTTTTGGAAGTAAAAAAGAAATAATAAAAAGAAATTTCATAGCAGGAATTTTTAGAGGAGTAGGAATAGGTATAGGAGTTACTATCATAACTGCAATTTTAGTTATTTTGTTGCAAAGAATAGTAGCATTAAACATTCCAGTAATTGGAGAATATATAGCAGACATTGTTGAAATCGTGCAGAGAAGTAGATAATGTCCAATTGGGGACGGAGAAAATGATGCTTTTTTCTCCGTCCCCAATGGACATTTTTAATTTAATTCTAGTTTATAAAAAACTTTTTTACCTTTTTTCAATATAGCATATCCTTCAGAAAAATCTTTATCAGAAAGGACATAGTTTATATCTGATATTTTTTCATCATTTAAAGAAATACCCCCTTGAGAAATTAGAGTTCTAGCTTGACCTTTAGAAGGTGCAATAGATGTTTTTATAATAGCATCAACTATAGAAATATTAGTATTATCTAATTTAACAGTAGGCATATTATCTAAACTTCCAACTCCATTAAATAAAGCATTAGAAGCTTCTTCAGCTTTTTTAGCTTCTTCTTCACCATGAATTAATTTAGTGATTTCAAAAGCAGCAACTTTTTTTGCTTCATTTATTTTTTCATCTTTCAAACTTGATAATTCATTAATCTTTTCAATAGGAAGAAAAGTTAACATTTTCAAAACTGTCTCAACACTACTATCTTCGATATTTCTCCAATATTGATAAAATTCATAAGGAGAAGTTTTGTTAGGGTCTAACCATAGTGCACCTTTTTCTGTTTTTCCCATTTTTTTACCTTCTTTTGTTGTAAGAAGTTTGAAAGTTAAACCAAAAGAATCGTCTTTTCCAATTTTTCTAATTAATTCAACTCCTCCAATGATATTAGACCATTGGTCATTTCCTCCCATTTGAAGTTTACAACCATATTTATTATATAAATATAAGAAGTCATAAGATTGCATTAACATATAACTCATTTCAAAAAATGTTAAACCTGTTTCTAATCTTTGTTTATAACATTCTGCTGAAAGCATTTTGTTAACAGAGAATAAACTACCAATCTCACGAACAAATTCTACAAATTTTAAATCTAAAAGCCAATCTGCATTATTAACTATTATAGCTTTATTTTCTCCTTCAAAACTAACAAATTTTTCAACTTGTTTTTTGATACATTCTACATTATGATTTATTTCTTCTCTTGACATCATTCTTCTCATATCTGTTTTTCCAGAAGGGTCACCGATTGTTGCAGTACCTCCTCCAACTAAAATGATAGGTTTATGACCACATCTTTGCATATGACCAGCAACCATTAAAGAAACAAAATGACCAACATGAAGACTATCAGCTGTAGGGTCAATTCCAATATAAAATGGAACAGATTCTTTTTCAAATAATTCTTTTATCTCTTTTGGGTGTGTTAATTGTTCAATATAACCTCTTTCGTCTAAAATATCAAAAACATTTTTCATAAAATTCAGTCCTTTCAAAATATATTATATAGGTAAAATTTGTGTGCAATTATTTGTCTGATAAAAATAAAATATTTAGTTTTTATTTTCGCATTATGTTGAGAAACTAAAAAGTTTCATCATGTTTTATATAAGAACAAATCGGAAAGCCTTAAAGTTTATATTAATTTTATCTTTCCTCGTTGGCTTTCCGGAAATTTGTTCTGCGCCAATTTTACTTTAGTAAAATTGTGTGCAACCGTTGGAGCGAAG
>CALXJV010000085.1 GCA_944388715.1 uncultured Clostridia bacterium | reverse complement strand
AAAAAAGAATATGATTTAAAAGGTCATATTAGAAGTAATAGCATTATATTATGTGAAATGATGATTACATCTGATAAAGAGTTCTTTGACAAAATAGGACTAGAAGAAACAAAAAGATATTTTATATGAAGAATTGTAAAATTTGAAAAAATTCTGTATAATATGGTATGAAAACAAACATACCATATTTTTTCTGTTATAACAAAAAACAAATAGAAAAGAAAAGATAAGGAAGGAATAAAAAATGAACGGAATAATTATCATTTACAAACCAAAAGGTTGGACATCACATGACATAGTAGCAAAAGTAAAAAATCTAACACAAGAAAAAGTAGGACACACAGGGACCCTAGATCCTTTAGCTACAGGTGTATTGCCATTATTAATAGGAAAAGGAACACTATGTTCCAAATACCTAATAAATCATGACAAAAAATACAAAGTGACACTAAAATTAGGGAAGAAGACATCAACAGGAGATGAAGAAGGAGAAATAATAGAAGAGCAAAATGTAAGCGAACAAATACTAGAACAATCAAATATAGAAGAGGTTTTAAAAAAAATTATAGGAGAACAAGAGCAAATACCTCCAATATATTCAGCAATAAAAGTAAAAGGAAAAAAGTTATATGAATATGCAAGAAATAACCAAGAAGTGAAAATAGAGCCAAGAAAGATAACAATATATGAAATAAATTTACTAAAAATAGACAAAACTAATAATGAAATACAATTTGAAGTAAAATGTTCAAAAGGAACATATATAAGAAGCCTATGTGAAGATATAGCAAAAGCTCTTGGGGCAGTTGGATATATGAAAGAACTAGAGAGAACAGAAGTTGGAGACTTTAAGCTAGAGCAATCAATATCAATAGATGACTTGATTTCCATAAGTGAATCAGATAAAAATAAAATAGAAGAAAAAATAATAGGAATAGAAGAATTGTTCAACAATTTAGAAAATATAGAATTAAATAAAAGAAAATTACAGTTATTCTTAAATGGTGTAAGACTAACAGTAGATAACAAAACAGGATTGTATAAGATATATAGTAATAATACATTTATAGGTATAGGGATTGTGAAAGATCAACTTTTAAAAAGAGATATTATATTGTAGAAGAAATTTTGTTACAATTCACAGTTGTATATATACATTCTTATCAATAGTATTTTAAGCTGTGGATTGTAACGAAATTTTAAAGTCATATAATTCAAATCACCTTAATATACTTGAAGTAAAAGTATAGAGGTGATTTTTTATGTATTATATTTGTGAAACAGACAAGCCCAGCAAGATAGCTGAATTTTTTAGTATAGTAAAATTAGATAACAATCATATCATTTTGCCAATAGCCAAGACAAATATTGATGAAAAGACATCATACAAATTAGCAATAAAAACAAAAACAATTTTAGACAAGACCAACAGCAAAAAAATAGTATTAAGTAAAAAAATAAAAGAACAAACAACATACGTAAATTATTTATATTCATATAATTATGAAATAGTAGATGGAAAATGGTTATTTCAAGTGCTAATTTTTGATATTTTAGAATATGTGATAAAAAAATTAAAAATTAAAAAGGATGATATAAAGTTAGGGATTTTAGTAAATGATATATCAGATTTAGCCATTTATGCTATAGTAGAATTAGTTAAGAAATATAAAAATGTAAAAATAGTTACAAACCATATAAACAGTTTCAAAAATATAGAAGAAAAGATATCAGAAAAATATGGAATTTTAATAAGTGTAGGAAATAATAAAAGAAAAGTACTTTCAAAAACAAATATCATTTTAAATTTAGATTTTCCTACTGAATTAATAAATAGATTTAAAATAAATAGTGAGTCAACAATCATTAATTTTAAAGGAAATGTAAAAATAAAAGATAAAAGATTTAATGGGTTAAATATAAATGATTATGAAATAGATTGGGAAGAACAGGTTAATTCTGATAAATTTTATACAAAAGATTTGTATGAAGCAATACAATATAAAAATCAACCGATTGAAGAAACTTTAAGAAAAATAAAAAGAGACAATATAAAAATTAAAAAATTAATGGCACAAAACACAACAATATAAGACCTGTCCCTTTTGAACAAAAAATGTCCAATTTGACACGTCCCCAAAGTCTCACAATTTGGCCCGTCCACAACGTTCCAGAAAAATTTTAGCTAAATACTTTTCTTTTTTTGCAAAATATAATATAATGGAAATGCCAATTAAGGAGGTAAGAATATGCCAAGTAATAATAATAGAAAAAATAGTGATTATGATAGGACCAGAAAGTATAATATGAAAAATGCAAAAAGGAAGAGAAGACCTAATAATAAAAATAATAAAAATAGCAGAAGAGAGGATACAAGACCAACTAAAAGGGTTTCTACACAAAAAGCTACAAAATCAAATGCAAGAGGAAAAGGAAAAAATTCTAAAAATAAAGAAGGAAAATTTTCAGCTAGACATCCAAAACTAATGATGGCTTTAAGAATATTTATACTTATTTTCTTGTTATTATGTGTAATAGGAGCAGGAGTTGTAGCTGGTGTGTTTTTTGGGTTGTTTGGTGATGATTTTGAGATAACAAAAGAAGAGCTAACAATTGGTGTGGCAAATTCAGTTATTGTTGACCAAAATGGAGGAGTTATTGCTAATTTAAGTGGTGATGAAAAAAGGAAAATAATAACAATTGAGGATATGGCGGAATATCTTCCAAAAGCATATGTAGCAATGGAAGACGAAAGATTTTATAGTCATCATGGAGTTGATATAAAAAGAACAGCAGGAGCAATTTTACATACATTATTAGGTGATAGTTCTTATGGTGGAAGTACTATAACACAACAATTGGTTAAAAATATAACCAAAGATGATGTAAGATCAGGTCTTGCAGGTATCATGAGAAAAGTAAGAGAATGGGCTAAAGCATTCCAAGTTGAAAGAATGATATCAAAAAATCAAATTTTAGAGTTATATTTAAATATACTATATGTTGGTGGAGAAGGAAACTTACATGGTGTAGAATTAGGAGCAGAGTATTATTTTAATAAAAGTGCAAAAGATTTGACTTTGGCAGAATGTGCATATATGGCAGGAATAAATAGTTCACCAAGTAGATATGATCCTTTTGACGAGACTAAAGATAATACAGAATTAATTAAAAGCCAAACTAAAGTTGCTTTAAATAAAATGAATGAACTAGGTTATATAAATAGTCAAGAAGAATACAATACGGCAATAGCAGAAGTTGATAATGGATTGAATTTCCAAAAAGGGGCAATTTCAACAACATCATCATATTCATATCATACAGAGGCTGTATTGGATCAAGTTATAGATCAAGTAATGGAAGAAAAAGGTTGGTCTCAACAAATGGCAGAAAACTATGTATATAGTGGAGGACTAACAATATATTCAACAGTGGATTCAAGTATTCAAGTTCAAATGGAAGAAGAGTTCAAAGATGATAAATATATTGTAGCAGGTAAGGCAAAAAATCCTACAACAGGTGAGAAATTAAATGATCATTCACAAGCTGCAATGGTTGTAATAGATTATAAGACTGGATATGTAGTAGGAACTGTAGGTGGATTAGGTGAAAAAACAGAATCAAGAGGATTAAATAGGGCAACACAAAGTGTTAGACAAACAGGATCATCAATAAAACCTATAGCAGTAGTTGCACCAGGTTTACAAGAAAAAGTAATAACATCAGCAACAGCATATATGGACCAAGAAACAGACTTTGGAGGTAATTATATTCCTAAAAATCAGAGTGGAACATATAGTAATCAATCAGTAAATATAAGATATTTTATTGCAAAATCTTTAAATGTTCCAGCTGTAAAAATAATGAGAGAATTATCACCAAGCAAATCTATAGAATATTTAAATAAAATGGGACTTAGTCATATAACAGCAGAAGCAGATAGTGATTTATCATTAGCATTAGGAGGAACAACTAATGGAGCGACACCATTAGAAATGGCAGGAGCATATGCAACAATTGCAAATGATGGTGTATATATAACTCCAACATTCTATACAAAAGTTGAAGATTCTAGTGGCAATGTAGTATTAACAGCAAAACAAGAGCAAACAAGAGTAATATCAGAACAAAATGCTTATATAACAAAAAGCATATTACAAGAACCAGTAAAATCAGGAGGAACAGCAACATATTGTGCAATAAGTGGAATGGATGTAGCAGCAAAAACAGGAACAACAGATGATGATTATGATAGATGGTTATGTGGATTTACACCATATTATGCAGGTGCATGTTGGTATGGATATGACCAAAATGAAACAGTTAGATATACAAGAAGTGGAAACCCAGCAGGATCAATATGGGATGAAGTAATGACTGCTATTCACAAAAATTTAGCAAAAGCAACATTTACAAAACCAAGTGGTATAGTAGAACAAACTGTATGTAAAATAACAGGATGTTTAGCTACAACAGGATGTACAAGTACATATACAGAAATATTTACACAAGATAATTTGCCAGAGAAATGTGAAGGTCATGGAAGTCAGACAATATGTACAGAATCAAATAAAGTTGCAACACAATACTGTTCACAATATTGTGCAACAAGACAAAACTATTATGGAGCAGTTTTACCAAAAGAACAATTAGATTTATGGACACCAGTAAATGGAAGAGGGGCAACAGGAACAAGAATCAATGAAACATGTACATTACACACAGAACCAAAAGCAGAAGAAAGACCAACAAACACAACAACTCCAACAAATACAACAAATACAAACACAGGAGGTTCAACAGGAGGAAATTCAACAAGTGGAAGCGGAAGTGGTTCAGGCGGAAATGGTAATAGTACAAATGGAGGAAATGGAGGTTCTTCTGGGGGAGATAATCCATCAGGAGGAAATAACACCGGAAATACAGGAAATACTTCAAATAGTATAGGAAATACGGTAACTCCATAAGAAATGCATGAGTTAATGAACTATAGCTATTGATTAGAATAAAACTTTTCATTAAAAAATATAACACAGAAAGATTGTTATTCAATTTTTCTGTGTTAAGTTTAAAAGAAGGGAAGGAACAGAAAATGGATATATATTTATACAATACTTTAACAAGAACAAAAGACTTATTTAAACCACTAGATGAAAAGGAAGTTAGAATGTATTCATGTGGCCCAACAGTATATAAAGATGCAACAATTGGAAATATGAGAACAAATATATTTCAAGATGTATTAAGAAGAATATTAAAATACAATGGATATAAAATAAAACATGTAATGAATATAACAGATGTTGGACACTTAGTTTCTGATGGTGACGAAGGAGAAGACAAGATGATAAAATCAGCAAGAGAAGAACATAAAACACCATTAGAAATTGCAGAACATTATACAAAATTATTTTTTGACGACTTAAAAGCATTAAACATTGAAACTCCAGAAATAATTTGTAAAGCAACAGACTATATACCAGAAATGCTAGAATATGTAAAAGAACTAGTAGAAAAAGGATATGCATATGAAGCATCAACAGCAATCTATTTTGATATATCAAAATTAGACAAATATCCAGTTCTATCAAATTTAAATATAGAAGAACAAAAAGCAGGAGCAAGAGTAGAAGTAGATAAAGAAAAGAAAAATCCATATGATTTTGCTCTATGGATAAAAGCACCAGAAAATCATTTGATGAAATGGGATAGTCCATGGGGACCAAGTTATCCAGGATGGCATATTGAATGTTCAGCAATGTCAAGGAAACATTTAGGAGAACAATTTGATATTCATACAGGAGGAATTGATTTAGTACCAACACATCATGAAAATGAAATTGCGCAAAGTAAAGGTGTATGTGGTAAAATACCAGCTAATTATTGGATACATGGAGAATATCTATTAATTGATGGGGGCAAAATGTCAAAAAGCTTAGGAAATGTATATTTATTAAAAGATATTGAAGAAAAAGGATATGATCCATTAGTGTATAGATTGTTATGCTATACTTGTAGTTATAGAAATAAATTAAACTTTACTTGGGAAGGTATAGAGTCTACATCAAAATCATTAGCTAGATTACGAAATGGATATCAACAAAACAAAGCAGGAAAAGATGCTTTAAATGAAGAAGATAGAAAAGAACTAGATAGATTAGAGACAGAATTCCATAAAGCAATTAATGATGATATGAATATGCCACTTGCGATGAGCTATGTATGGGAAGTAATCAAATATAATAAAAAATCACCAGAGATAGCAAATTTGTTGTTAAAATTTGATACAGTATTAGGAATAAAAATAGATAAAGAAGAAAAAAATGAGATTAAAATTCCAGAAGAAGTATTGGAATTAGTAGAAAAAAGGAAAAAAGCAAGACAAGAAAAAAATTGGACAGAATCTGACAGATTAAGAGATGAAATACAAAATTTAGGATATAGTGTAAAAGATACAAAAGATGGGGTAGACATCTTAAAGAATTAAAACTTCGATTTGTAATAAAAGAGTACCGTGCATATCGCCCATGTTGTTTTTTAAGAATTTCTAATTCAAATTTAGATACGCAAAATCGTTCCATTTTTTTATATTATAGTAGTCCTTTTTCCAATTGTTACAATTCACAGTTTAAAGGTACTATTAATAAGAATGTATATATATTAATATTTCATAAATTTCTCGGCTCAATACGTGCATTAGAGTTT
>CALXJV010000084.1 GCA_944388715.1 uncultured Clostridia bacterium | reverse complement strand
CCATATTGTTTCCTATATTTGTCTGATAAAAAGCACATAAAACAAAAAAAGCTGAATATAAATATAATAGGAGGATTGATACATGATGGAAAAATTATTAGAAATTGTTAAATTTTTTCCAATGAATCTTTCAAATATATTATATAACGCAATCATTTCAAACAATAAAATTAAAGATGAACTTCAAGAAATAAGAATAAGGATAGAAAGACCTCTAATATTAAAGCTTAGAGATAGCGAAATAATAGTAGAATACAAGATAACTCAAAATGAAATATTACAAATAGTAGAAAGATTATGTGAAAATTCTATATATGCATATAAAAAGCAACTATGTGAAGGTTATATTACTATTAAAGGTGGACATAGAGTTGGCATAACAGGTACAACTGTTATAGAAAATGGAGAAATCATAAATTTAAAATATATAACAAGTTTAAATTTTAGGATAGCAAGGCAAGTTCTTAATTGTAGTAATAGAATTATAGGACAAGTGGTAGATACAAAAAATAAAAACATATTTAATACACTTATAGTTTCTCCCCCTGGAAAAGGAAAAACTACAATTTTAAGAGATTTGATTAGAAAGTTAAGCAATGGAATAACTGAAATAAATTTTAAAGGAAAAACATGTGGAGTAGTTGACGAAAGAGGCGAAATTGCAGCCATGTATAGGGGTATTCCACAAAATGATGTTGGAATAAGAACAGATATAATTGATAATGTTTCAAAGTCAAAGGGAATAAAAATATTAATAAGAACAATGGCACCAGAAATTATAGCTTGTGATGAGATTGGAAGTGCAGAGGATATACAGGCAATAGAAGAAGCAATGATTTCTGGTGTAAAAGGTGTTTTTACTATGCATGGAAAAAATATAGAAGATGTTAATGCAAATAAAAGTATAAGAAAATTAGTGGATGGAAAAATAATAGAAAAGATAATTTTTATATGAGGGTTGCTCATTGAATTATAATAGGAAAGTTATCCTTTTCTATTATATAAAAGTCGTTTGGCTCCAACGGTTGCACACAATTTTACTCTAAGTAAAATTGGTGCAGAACAAATTTACGGAAAGCCAACGAGGAATGATAAAATTAATATAAATTTTAAGGCTTTCTGATTTGTTGTTAGTTCTAAAAAAATAATAGCTGAATATAATATATAAAAAGTTACAATACAATTTGCTTCTGAAAAGGAGGGGACAAGGTATAAATTATGCAAGTTCTAAAATATATTATGTTAGTATTAATATTTATTGCGTCAAATCTAATAGGAAAATTTATATCCAAAAAATATACATATAGATTAGAAGAATTAGAAGAAATAAAAAACATATTAAATATATTTAAATCAAAAATCAAATTTACATATGAACCAATTCCAGAAATATTCAAAGAAATCGATTTTAAATTTGCCAATAATATAGGAAAAATATTTGGTCAAGCTCGGAAAAAATATGCAAGAACTTAGTGCAGGAGAAGCATGGGAAAAAGCGGTTGATGAAAGCGATACAAATCTTAATAAAGAAGATATAAATATATTATTAATGTTGTCAAAGATGTTAGGACAAACAGATTTAGAGGGACAAGTAAGTCAAATAGAAATTACACGGAGAGTTTTTAGACAAACAAATAAAAGAGGCACGGAGATGAAAAAAATAAAAACGAAAAACTATACAGTAGACTTGGATCTACTATAGGATTGGCAATTGTCATAATTCTAATTTGAATAAAATAAATAGTTAATTTATTTTATAAAAGATGCTACGCTCCAACGGTTGCACACAAGTTTTGACTTACGTAAAATTGGCACAGAACAAATTCACGGAAAGCCAATGAGAAAAGATAAAATTAAGATAAATTTTAAGGCTTTCCAATTTGTTTAGAGAGGAATGGTATAAAAATATGGATATTAATTTATTATTTAAAATAGCAGCAATAGGAATATTAGTAGCTGTATTACATCAAGTACTAGTAAGAGCAGGAAGAGAGGATCAAGCAATGATGACTACATTAGCAGGATTAGTAATTGTTCTGACAATGGTTATAAAAGAAATAAGTGAGCTTTTTGATACTGTTAGAACGATATTTGGATTATAAAGCATATAAATTTGAACAATTATTTGAACAATTAGATGTAGCCTAACACAGTTGAAAAACAGAGCATTTAATATGTTCTACAATAGGAAAGTTATCCTTTCCTATTGTAGAAAAGTCGCTACGCTCCAACGGTTGCACACAATTTTACTCTAAGTAAAATTGGTGCAGAACAAATTTACGGAAAGCCAACGAGGAATGATAAAATTAATATAAATTTTAAGGCTTTCCGATTTGTTCTTAAAATACAAAATATATTGTAGCATGCAATATAAAAGTACAAGTAATAGTAAATTAGAAATATTAGGCAAAAGTTTAGTGTTCAAAGAAGGGTAAATTATGGAAATTATTAGAATAATAGGAATTGGATTGATTGCATTAATAATAATTATATTACTAAAGCAATATAAACCAGAATTTGCAATATATATAAGTTTATTAACAGGAGTATTAATAATTTTGTTATTAGTTGACCAATTAACAGGGATAGTAAATCTAATACAATCAATTGCGGGAAAAGCCAATATAAATAGTCAATTTCTAGCATTGTTAATAAAAATAACAGGAATAGCATTTTTATCAGAATTTGCAGTAAGCATATGCAGAGATTCTGGGGAAGGAGCAATAGCAAGTAAAATAGAGCTGGGAAGCAAAATAATAATAATATCTATGTCAATTCCAATTATATCCAGTTTGTTAGAAATAATATTAGAAATTTTGCCGTGATGATTTGGGGACGGAGAAAAAATCATCACTATTAAAACAGTAGAAAGATAAATTTCTATTATAAAGGCAACACAAAGTAGCAAGACAATAATTTTATCATAAAGATAACAATACAGGATGATGAATTTTGCCATAAGAAAAAATAGTAAAATAATGATTTTCTCTCCGTCCCCAAATCATCCCCAAATCATCATAAAGGAGTAAAAATGAAAAAGATTCTATTTATTTCTATAATTATGATAATCTTTTTAAATATAATAGCTCCATCTTCAATAGGAACAGAAGAAGAAACAATAAATGAACAGAGAGTGGTAAATGGAAACACAGAAGAACAAACCATAGAAGAACAACAAGAAGAGTTCGGAATTAGTGATTTTATAGATAAAGCTGATGAATATTCAGGTGAGTTTTTTGCAGATATGGATTTAAATGAGATACTTGAAAATGCCATAAAAGGAGAAGTAGATAATCAAACTTTATTTCAAAAAATACTAAGTTTACTAGGTGGAGAATTATTAGAAGGTTTAAGTGTATTAGGAAGTATATTAGCAATAGTAATTATACATAGTATATTAAAATCTGTCAGTGAAAGTTTAGAAAATGATAATATTTCAAAATTGATTTATTATGTTCAATATATCTTAATAGTAACAATAGTAATGATGAACTTTTCAGAAATTGTACAAGTAGTAAAAGAGACTTGTAATAATTTAGTTGGGTTTATGAATATATTAGTACCTTTATTAATTACTCTTATGATATATACAGGAAGTATAACAACAAGTGGAATTTTAGAGCCAATAATATTATTTTTAATCAACTTTATAGGAAATATAATACAAAATATAATAATTCCAGTAGTACTAGTATTTACAAGTTTAATAGTAATATCAAAAATATCAGATAATGTCCAAATAGATAAATTAACCAAGTTTTTAAAATCAGGAGTAGTATGTTTTTTTGGTATAATACTTACAATTTTTGTTGGAGTAGTTTCATTAGAAGGAACACTTTCTAGCAGTGTTGATGGAATAACAGCTAAAACTACGAAAGCAGTAGTCAGCTCAGCAGTTCCTGTAGTAGGAAAAATTTTAGGAGATGCTGTAGATACAGTCTTAGGTTGTGGAATTATACTAAAAAATGCAGTTGGTCTAATAGGAGTAATAATTGTAGTAGGTATTTGTATAATACCAATATTAAAATTAGGGATATTAACTATTGCATATAAAGTGATGTCAGCCATATGTGAACCAATAGCTGATAAAAATATAACAGGATTACTAGATCAAATAGGAGATGTATACAAAATATTTTTAGCAATATTATGTTCAATCTCTGTAATGTTAATTATAGGAACAGCATTAGTAGTAAAAATATCTAATACTGGAATGATGTATAGGTAGGGGAGTTATGATAGATTTTTTAAGTACATGGGCAAAAAGTCTTGGATTATCAATTATTGTCATATCAATACTAGAAATGATATTACCAAACAACAAAACAAAAAAATATGTAAGAATGATATTTGGAATATATATAATATTTAATATCATATCACCATTTATAAAAAATAAAGATATATTAGATGTAAGTACATATGATTTTAATGAATATGGTAATTATACAACAAATCAAAGTAATTTAAATGAATCATCAATGAACAGAAAAATAAAAGAAATCTATATAGAAGAACTAGAAAAAGATATAACTGAAAAAATAAATGAATTAGGATATAATGTTACAACTTGTAATGTTTATGCCACATTATCAAGTAAAAATGAAGAAAGTTATATAGAACAAATTGAATTAAATGTAGAAAAAGGAGAAGAAAAACAAGAAAATCAGGATGAAGAAGAAACATTTGAAAATAAACTAGTAAGTGAAATTCAAAAAATAAAACCAGTAAATACAACAATCACAAAAAATAATAATCAAGATGAAAATCAAAAAAGTATCAACATGAGTGATATCCAAAAGATAAAAAAGTTCTTAATAGAAGAATATGGAGTTGATGAAAAATGTTTAAAGATAAATTAAAAAGCTTAATAAAACCAGAAGAAGGAAATAAAAATAATAAAAAGAAAATTGAGAATTTAGTCTTTTTTGTAATAGTATTAATAATAACAATAGTAGTCATAAATATAATATGGAATGGAGACAAAAAAAGTAGTGATGAAGACATAGAAAATACAAGTTTAAGGTCAAAACAATTAGCCAAACAAAACACTAATGCAAATAATACAATAGAAACATCAAGTGAAAGTACAAATGAATTAGAACTAAAACTAGAAGAAATACTATCAAAAATACAAGGAGTAGGAGAAGTAAATGTATTCATTAATTATTCAGAATCTAGTGAAATAATACCAATGTATAACGAAAATACAAAAACAAGCAATACACAAGAAACAGACACATCAGGAGGAACCAGAACAATAGAAGAATCTGATTCACAAAAAGAAATAATATATGAAGAAAATGATGGAGAAAAAACACCAATCACACAAAAAGTAGTAGAACCAAAAATAGAAGGAGCAATAATAACAGCACAAGGAGCTGGAAATGCAGATGTAAAAAGTAGCATTATCCAAGCAGTTGAAGCAGTAACAGGACTGGCGACACACAAAATCCAAGTATTCGAAATGGAACGTTAGGGACGGGCTGGGTCTTTGGGGACGTGTCAAATTGGACATTTTTTGTCCAAAAGGGACAGGTGTATTGGAGTAATAGTATAACAACAAATGTTATGGGTGTATCTAATTAAATGTTTTTACGCAAAAGAGATAGATATGTTTGAATGAAAATATAATAAGCTATAGCATGAAATAATTTTTTAGAAAATGGATTATATTGGGAAAAGATTAAAGATATAAAAAAAGAGTATCATTAAAGAGGAGGAAAATGTTATGAAAAAAATGAAAGGTGTATTAAAGAAAAATCAAGTAATCATTTATGTGATAGCGTTGATGTTAGTTACAGCAGGATATTTAAATTATACAACAAGTACGGCAGAACAAGTTTCTGCACAAACGGCAATGGAAATGGAATCAAATGATGATATGCAAATTGCAGATATTGGAGATGCAACATTGGTAAGTAGTAATGACGTTGTAACAAATACAACTGATAGTAATACAACAAGTAACACAACCAATACTACTACTGAAAATACAACAAATTCAGAAGAAAATACAAATGCTTCAACAAATAGTTCAACGGATAACAATACAACAACTCAAACAAATGCTACTGTGACAAGTGATGAATATTTTACAAAGTCAAAATTAGAAAGAGATACTATGTATTCACAAATGATAGAAAGTTATGAAAATGTATTGAATAGTAGTAATGCCCTTGAAACCCAAAAGCAAAGTGCTACAGAAGAAATTAAAAAAATTAATGATACAAAAAATAGTATTATGATTTGTGAAAATTTGATAAGTACGAAAGGTTTTGCAAATAATATTATTTTTGTGAATGGCGATAGTGTGAGTGCAATTATTGGAGTGAATGAACTAAAACAAGAAGAAGTTGCACAGATACAAAATATAATTTCAAGAGAATTGAATGCTGAAATTGAAAATATACATATATCAACAAAGTAGAGGAATGATTAAAAAAAACAAGAATATTGAATAAAAATTTGGGAAAAATAAATAAAAAATCTTAGAGTCAAGTACTCTAAGATTTTTTACATAACTAAATTTTATCAGCAAAACATTGGAATGTCAACAAAAAACCAGAAAATTTTTCGGAAAGAAATTTATTAAAAAATAAAAAAAGTAAAACAAAAACTCTAATAAAAAAGCATAAAAGCTAATAATCACAACGGTTTTCCAGAACACATATTTTCTTAGAGTACTTGACTCTAAGAAAATAACAAACAAAAGAAAGGGAAGGAAATGATTATGAAAAGAAAAAAGGAAGAAAAAAACAAAGGAATAACATTAATAGCATTAATAGTTACAATTATAGTTTTATTAATACTAGCAGGAGTAACGATAG
>CALXJV010000083.1 GCA_944388715.1 uncultured Clostridia bacterium | reverse complement strand
AGTAGATGATAAAGAATTTGTTAAAATAGAAGCAATAATTTGTTCAATGACAAAAGAGGAAAAAAGAAATACTAAATTATTAAATGCAAGTAGAAGACAAAGGATTGCTAAAGGAAGTGGAACAACAGTACAAGATATTAATAAATTCATAAAATCTTTTGAAATGACACAGAAAATGATGAAACAGATGAAAAGCAATAAAGGTGGAATGAAAAAATTACTAAATGGAATAGATGAAAATGCTTTAAAGAATCTAAAGTTTTAGATATAAAAAGTTTTAATTATTCAATTTAATAGTATATTAAATTGAGTCAAAAATTGAATATTAAAAAGTTAACTAATTTACAAGCTTATGTATTATAAATAAATGAAAAAATGAATATTAGATATTTTACTATGTACATGCTTAAATAAATTAAAAACTTTAGTATTTACAAACTTATTATAATATGTAAGTAATTAAAACAGATATTAAATTTTTAAATTTATATAAATAATTAAAGGTGTTAGAAGGAAAGTTCAACAGTCTAAAAATCGTGAATTAACGAATCAAAGATTTAATGAAATTCCATCAACCCATACTTTCAGGAGGTGAAATAAATGGTAAAAATAAGATTACAAAGACAAGGAAAGAAAAAAGCTCCATTCTATCATATAGTAGTTGCTGATTCAAAATCTCCAAGAGATGGAAAAATCATAGAGCAAATAGGAACATATGATCCAATGACAGATCCAGCTACAATAGTATTAGACAAAGAAAAAGTAGAAAAATGGATAAAAAATGGTGCAAAACCAACAGACACAGTTAAAGATTTAATAGAAAAAGCTAATGCATAAGCATAGGAAGGTCACAATTATGGAAGAATTTTTAAGAATAATAATTTCAAATTTAGTAAATGATCAAGAATCTATTGAAATCAATACAATAGACAATGGAAAATCAGTTACATTTGAAGTGAAAGTTGCCCAAGAAGACATGGGAAAAATAATAGGAAAGCAAGGTAGAATTGCTCAATCTATTAGAAATGTTATGAAAGCTGTTGCAAATAAAGAACATAAAAAAGCTACAGTAGAATTTATAGGATAAGGGAGTAAAAAATATGCTACCGAATCTAGAAGTTGGTCAAATAGTTAATACATTTGGAATAAAAGGTATGGTAAAGGTAATGCCTTTTACAGATGATATTAGAAGATTTGACAAATTAGACAAAGTATATATCGAAAAAAATAAAAGTAAAAAAGAATATAAGATTGAAGAAGTTAAATATCATAAAAATATGGTATTAATAAAATTTGAAGGTATAGATAAGATAGAACAAGCAGAAGAGTTACGCAATAGTTATTTAACCGTTTCCAGAGATTCTGTAGAGGAACTTGAAGAAGGAAGATACTATATAGTAGATTTGCTTGGACTAGATGTATATACAGATGAACAGGTTTTATTAGGAACTTTGGATGATATATTTAATACTGGAAGTAATGATATATATGTAGTAAAAAATAAAGAAGGAAAGCAAATTCTTTTACCAGCAATAGAAGATGTTATAAAACAGGTTGATTTGGAAAATAAAAAAATAATAGTACATTTGCTTCCTGGATTGGTTTAATAAAATGAAGAAACTATATTTATCAAGATAAAAATATTTTTTCTGATATAATAAAGTAAGCTAAATTTCAACTACACAAAAAGTAGAAAGTTTAAAAAAAAGAGGAATTTAAAATTTAAGAAAGGATATTAATCTATGAAATTTGATGTTTTAACACTTTTTCCAGAAATGTTTGGAATTCTAAATCAAAGCATTATTGGAAAAGCAATTGAAAAAGAACTAATAGATATCAATCTTATTAATATTAGAGATTTTTCAAAAGATAAACATAAAAAAGTAGATGATACTCCTTATGGTGGTGGAGCTGGAATGGTAATGAAACCAGATGTTGTATATGATGCATATAAATCAATAGAAGATAGAAATGCAAAAGTAATATACATGTCACCACAGGGAAAAACATTAAACCAAAAAAAGGTAGAAGAATTAGCAAAAGAAAGCCATTTAATTATACTTTGTGGGCATTATGAAGGAATAGATCAAAGAGTACTTGATAAAATTGTGGATGAAGAAATATCAATAGGAGACTATGTACTAACAGGAGGAGAAATTCCAGCAATGGTATTAATTGATAGTGTTAGTAGATATGTAAAAGGAGTCTTGAATGAAGAATCAATACAAGAAGAAAGTTTTTCAAACGGACTTTTAGAATATCCACAATATACAAGACCGGAAATATTTGAAGGTGTAAAAGTTCCAGAAATATTACTTTCAGGCCATCATGAAAATATAGAAAAATGGAGAAAAGAAAAATCTATAGAAATAACAAAGAAGAAAAGACCAGAAATGTTAGAAAAATAAAAAGGAGATAACTTTAGCGATGGTCAACAGTAAATCACAAGGGGAGGGGACATTCCTTAACCCAAGTGGAGATGACCAAAAGGTAAGGTGTGTCCCCTGTCATTAAAAAAGAGAAAAGGAGGAAATTCTAAAATGGATATTATAAAATCAATTGAACATGAACAATTGAAAAATAAAATACCAGAACTAAAAGTCGGTAATACAGTAAAAGTGCACGTAAGAATAAAAGAAGGAAATAAAGAAAGAATCCAAGTATTTGAAGGAATAATCATAAAAGTACAAGGAGGAGGACTTAACCAAACATTTACAGTAAGAAAAACATCATATGGTGTAGGTGTTGAAAAAACATTTTTAGTACATTCACCATTAGTAGAAAAAGTAGAATTAGTAAGAGTAGGAAAAGCAAGAAGAGCAAAATTATATTACTTAAGAGACAGAGTAGGAAAAGCTGCTAAGACAAAAGAGAAAATAGGAGCAAGAATCGAAGACAGAGAAATAATCATAAAAGAAGACTTAGCAGAAGAACCAGCAGTAGAGGAAGCACCAGCTGTAGAAACTGAAAATGTTGCAGTACAAGAAACAGTTGATACTGTGACAGAAGAAACTGTTGAAGAAGTAAAAGAAGTAGAAGAGCCTAAAAAAGAAGAAAAGGCTGAAGAAGCTAAAGCTATTGAAACAGCAAAAGCAGAAGAAACAAAGAAAGAAGAAAAAGCTGAAAAAGTAGAAAATAAAGAAGAAGTTTCTGAAAAAGCTGAAGAAGCAAAAAAAGAAGATAAAAAAGCTTAAGTTAATAAAGAGTAAATAAAAGAGGTGAGTTTAAATGCTCATCTTTTTTAGTTAAATTTGTGTTCTTACTGAATTGTAACTTTTGATATTATACATTTCTCATTTTTCCTTGCTTTTGAAATACACATATGTTAAAATTCATATAACAAATAAAAATGAGTTGAGATTAACAAATGAAAGAAATTGTAATAGGAGAAAATGATTTCAAAAGGGTACTTGTAAGAGACAATTATTATATAGATAAAACAATATTAATTCTAAAGAGTCCAATAGGGGGACGTTTCTGTTTTTGACAAAATATTCAAAGAGGTAAGATATGATAAATTTAGAAAAAGATGTAAAATATATAAAAGGAGTTGGACCTAATAGAGTAAAACTATTAAACAAACTAGGAATATACACATTAAAAGACCTAATAACATATTATCCAAGAACTTATGAAGACAGGAGTAAACCAAAAAACATAATAGAATGTGTAGATGGTGAAGAAGTACTAATAGAAGCATTTGCAAGTGGAATGGTAAGTGATGTAAGGCTCAGAGGGAAAACTATGCAAAAATTAATAATAAGAGACGAAACAGGAGTAGCAACAGCAATGTGGTTTAATCAAAGTTACTTAAAAAGCAAATTCACACCAGGGAAAAAATATACTTTTTATGGAAAAGTAAGTAATAACTTTGGAAAGATAACAATTATGTCTCCTGTTTTTGATGAAGAAGGAAAGACATTTAATACAGGAAAGATAATTCCAATATATCCTTTAACATTTAACTTATCACAAAATACAATCAGAAAAATAATGGAAAATGCAATTAAAGAAATAGATAATCAATTAGAAGAAACTTTGCCAGAATATATTTTAAAAGAATATAAACTAGAAGGAATAAATGAAGCAACAAAAAGCATACATTTTCCAAAAGAGTTTAAGGATTTTAACACAGCAAGAAATAGGCTTGTTTTTGAAGAGTTACTAACTATGCAGTTAGCTTTATTAGAGTTGAAAAATAGTTATATAAATGAAGAAAAAGGAATTCAATTTAGTAAAGAAGCACATATGTCAGACATTATCAATAAATTGCCATTTAGATTGACAAATGCACAAAGAAGAGTTTTAGAGGAAATAGACAATAACATGGAATCTGATAAACCAATGAATAGATTATTACAAGGAGACGTAGGTTCTGGAAAAACAGTTATTGCAATGTGTGCAGGATATAAAGCAGTAAAATCTGGATATCAAGTTGCAGTTATGGCACCGACAGCAATACTTGCAACACAACATTTAGAAAACTTTAAAAAAATATTTGATGAACTAAATATTAGATGTGAGCTATTAATTTCAGCAATGACAAAAAAGAAAAAAACAGAACTATTAGAAAGATTAAAAAATGGTGAAATTGATATAGTAATCGGAACACATGCTTTGCTACAAGAAAATGTAGAATTCAAAAACCTAGGATTAGTAGTAACAGATGAGCAACATCGTTTTGGTGTAAAACAAAGAACAACAATTGTAGAAAAAGGACAAAATCCAGATGTGCTAGTAATGACAGCAACACCAATTCCAAGAACATTAGCATTAATATTGTATGGTGATTTGGATATTTCTATCATAGATGAATTACCACCTAACAGAAAAAAAATAGATACATTTGCAGTAACAAAAGGAATGGAAGATAGAATAAACAACTTTATAAAAGTACAGTTGAAAGAAGGTAGACAAGCATATATCGTCTGTCCATTAGTAGAAGAAAACGAAGAGTTAGATTTGAAATCTGTAGAAAAATTATATGAAAAATGCAAAACAGAAACATTCCCAGAATATAGAGTTGAATATATACATGGAAAAATGAAAGCTAAAGATAAAGATGATATTATGATGAGGTTCAAAAATAAAGAAATTGACATATTGATTTCAACAACAGTAATTGAAGTTGGGGTAGATGTTCCAAATGCAAATATTATGGTTATAGAAGATGCACAAAGATTTGGATTAGCACAATTACACCAGTTAAGAGGAAGAGTAGGTAGAGGAGAATATAAATCATATTGTATACTAAAATATGAAGGCAAAGGTGAAACAGTAAGAAAAAGAATGAAAGTTATGTGTGACACAAATGACGGATTTATTATATCTGAAAAAGATTTAGAATTGAGAGGCTCTGGAGACTTTTTTGGAACATTACAACATGGAATTCCTGAATTTAAAATTGCAAATTTATTTGAAGATATGAAAATTTTAAAATTAGCACAAGCAGTGGCGATTGATATAATAGAAAAAGACCCTAAATTAGAAAAAGAAGAAAATTCAAAATTTAAGGAATTGATAAAAGATAAATTTACCAAAAGGATAGAAATATAGATAAAGTTTGGAACAGAGAATTTGACAAGACAATTTGGACCAGTTGAAAAATGCATGTTGTTTCGACAAATTATGACATTATAATTATAGATAAGAAAACTATTTAACAAAATTTTATAGATAGAGTTATAATAATGGGACAAATTTTTAAAAAAAAGTTTACATAAATTTGACATTGGGCAAAAAATTTAGTATAATTCTTGTATGTCTTAGTGACATATGTAGATTTAAAAGAAGAGAAGTTATTTCTCGTGCACAACAAAAGATAGGAGGACTTAATTATGTGCAAAAAAAATTTTTTCAATGAAATGAAAGCAAAACGGGGATATGCAGAAATGAAGTTACTTCTTAGAAGGACGAATATAGGGTATTCATCTTCTGCAGATTATGGTGTAGTTCTGCTTGAAATAGCAATTATGAGCTACTTAACAAATCCGGAACAGACTTTGAAGGATATTCTAGAGTTTGTTGAGGAAAATTGCCCAATGCCAATTGGAGTAAGGAATACAGCTTTTCAAATGATGAAGGAAACCTTACAAAATGTTTGTACAGATAATTATAAGGAACTTGAAGAAGAAGATAAAATTGTAAGGAACTACATTCGGAATGCTGTAGCAAATATAAGAATAGATATTTTCTTACAGTTGAAAATTGCAGAAGAGGAACTGAATGTTTCTGTCGAAGACAAAGATAATCTTATAGCCGTTTGCCAAAGAAAACTTTTAAATCCGAAAGACACTATTAAAGAAATATTGAATTATGTTTCGGGAGGAAAAAAATATCCAGACATAGAGATATTAATAGAAAGCATAATTAAGTATTTAAATCTTTCAGAAGAAGAAAAAGAAAAGCTTTTGGAAGAACAAAAAATAGAACTTATAGAAAAATTAGTGGATTCTATTCTTAAAGAAAAGGATACACTAGTGTTCTAAAAACATGCTGTGCGTAAAAAGGCGGTTCCAATGGAGCCGTCTTTTAGTAAAAATTCAATAGTAATATGTAAAAGAAAAACGCATTTTTATAAAAAATAAATAAAAGAAAATGTAAAATATTGTAAAATAAAAAGCGCTTGAGCAAGTCTCAGATAGAGAAACTTTAGAAAACAATTGTAGCTAAGGAGGAAAGAACATGACAAAAGAAACAACTAATGTAGCATTAAGAAAAGAAAGTAAAGCACGGGGAATTATAGCCCAATTAGGACTTTGCAGGACTTTAAAAGGAACACACATAATAAAAGATTTAATAACAGGTAAAAAGTCAATGGAATTATTGACAGATTTAGAAATCGAACAGATTGTAGATTCCTGGGAATCAAGATACTGCATACCTATAGCATTACTTGATCAAAAGAAAAATGTTGATGACATCAGTTTGGAAAAAAAAACAGAAGAGACAGACAAGGATTATAGAAAGAGAAAAGTCATCTTGATAGGTGACTATATCAAAACGATGTGTAGCTGAAAATTGATTTTGTCATGAGTTAGACGTTAAGGTTAATCTTAACGTTTTAAGTTTCGGTATTTTGCAAAAATAATTTTATAAAAATAATAGAATTGGTAAAATATGTATA
>CALXJV010000082.1 GCA_944388715.1 uncultured Clostridia bacterium | reverse complement strand
TTTACATGTTTATTTTATCATTTTTTTCATGTTTTGACATCTTTTTTACTCGAAAAAATTTTTAATCTTTATTCCTGTCTCGACAAAAATCGACAAGCAAAAGTTACAACAAAATTAAGAAAAAATTTTAAATAAAGTGAAGATTCTTTCTCCGTCCCCAAAAACATCAAAAATCATGCTATAATCCTACATACTATAATACTTGTAATTATCCCTACAATATCTGCAATTAGTGAAGCAATTAACACAAATCTTGTCTTTTTTATTTTTACACTTGAAGAATATACAGCTATAGTATATAAAGTAGTTTCTGTAGCTCCCATTATTACTGCTGACATTATTCCTATTTGACTGTCTACTCCAAAATTTTTCATTATATCTGTAGCTATTGCAATTGAACTACTCCCTGATATTGGTCTCAAAATTGCAAGTGGCATTATTTCACTTGGAAAATTCACCAAATTTAGTATTGGCTCTATTAATTTTACAACTATATCAATAACTCCTGAATTACGTAATGCTCCAACCGCCAGAAAAAGCCCTGTTAGTGTGGGAAAAATATTTATTACTATTTTTATACCATCTTTTGCCCCTTCAATAAATTGGTCAAATACTTCTTTCCTTTCTAAAAATCCATATACTACAATTATTAATATGATTAATGGCATTGCTAAATTTGATATAAAATTTATAAAATCTACCATAATTTTATCATCCTATCTATTAAATAACTGCATTTTGATATATTTTTATTTTAATTCTCTTAAACATTTATTGTTTTAAATTAGTCTTTTTTGAAAAATATTTTATCAATATTTTCGTCACAGTAACTCCACATACTCCTGCACAAATCGTGGCAATCCATACTGGAACAATAATAGAAGTTGGATTTTCTGAGCCTAATGAACTTCTTATTGCTATAATTGTTGTTGGAATTAATTGGATAGATGCTGTATTTAAAACAATTAGCATTATCATAGAATTACTTAATTCATCCTTATTTTTATTTTCTTTTTGTAGAGTTTCCATTGCTTTTAACCCTAATGGTGTGGCTGCATTCCCTAGTCCTAAAATATTTGCTATCATATTCATAGAAATTTCATTTTGCGCTTTTTTATTTTCTTTTATTTCTGGAAATAGAAATTTTATTACTGGTTTTAATAATTTATTAATTTTTTTTATAATACTTGTATTATTTGCTACATTAATAATTCCACTCCATAAACATATAGTTCCTAACATGGTTATACTCAAATCCACTGCACTTTCTACGCCGTCAAATATGCTAGAATTCAAGCTTTGAAGGTTTCCTGAAAAAATTGCATATGAAAATGATATTATTATGAAAATTGGCCAAACTAAGTTTAACATCTTTAATCACCTAAATAATTTTATTCTAATATAAACTTTTTATTACTTTTTAATTGACCTTGCTCTGTATTTGTGATATATTAACACTAGATACAGGGTTGTAAATTAACTTTTTAAGGGGGGATAAATTATGAAGTCAACTGGAATTGTACGAAAAATGGACGAGCTAGGAAGAGTTGTTATTCCTATAGAAATCAGAAATCAATTTAACATTGCTGAAAAAGATCCCGTTGAAATATATGTTGATGGTTCATCAATTGTAATAAAAAAATATGAACCTAATTGTATTTTTTGTGGAAATACTGAAAATTTAATTAATTATAATGATAAATTAATTTGTGAAGACTGTTCTAAAAAAATAAGTAAGTTAGTGAAATAACAAAGGCTAATAGAATAATAATATTTTTAGGAACAGTAAATTTGAAAACACATATATGTCTTCTTTTATACTGTTACCTAAAAAATATGTTAATTCATTCATAACTTAAATTAAATTAAACTAAATACTTATTCAAAAACCAGTAATATATATAATATTTTATTGGTTTTTATTTTTTGAGTTCTGTCCCTTTGAGACAAAAATGTTCTTTTGACAAGTCAAGGTCTGTCCCTTTTCGGTTCAAAATTGAACGATTTGGCACGTCCCTATCGTTCCAAAAATTTTTGGTATATTTCGTTTTTGTTAACATTTCTATCTTTTGCTATTTGTTTTATTATTTCTTTTTTATTTAATCCCTTTTCTTCATAGTATTTATAATGTTCTTCTATAGATACTTTTGTCCAAGGCTCTTCTTCGTTCTTTTTTGCACCTTCTAATATTAAAACAATTTCTCCTTTAATATCTTTTGCTTTTTCTATCAATTCATCTATATTTTCCCTAAGATATTCTTCATGAATCTTAGTAATCTCTCTTGCTAATACTATTTTTCTATCACCTATTATTTCTTTTAGGTCTTTTAATGTTGTTTCTAGTTTATGAGGAGCTTCATACAATATTGTGGTTTTAGTTTCGTTTTGTATTTCTTCTAATTTCTCTTTTCTATTTTTTTTATTTAATGGCAAAAATCCTATAAATGCAAATTCTTTAGTATCTAGTCCTGAACAAATTAGTGCATTAATCATTGCACATGCTCCTGGAATTGGTACAATTTTAATATCCTCTTCTATACATCTTTTTATAACTTCTTCCCCTGGGTCACAAATTCCTGGTGTTCCTGCATCTGATACAAGTGCGATGTTTTTTCCTTGTTCTAATTCTTTTATTAAAATATCTGTTTTTGTGTCTTCATTATGTCTATGATAACTAATTAGTGGTTTTGATATTTCTAAATGATTTAGTAATTTTAATGTATGTCTTGTGTCTTCTGCTGAAATTAAATCTACTTCTTTTAATGTTTTTATGGCTCTTAATGTAATGTCTTCTAGATTCCCTATTGGAGTTGCTACGATATATAAGGTTCCTGCTTTTTGATTCATCTTTATTTTCTCCTATTTTCCTTTTTTAATTTTATGATGGATATAATTTATCTGTTTATCTTAAATTCCTTTAACGAAAAAGAAAAATGCCATATCTAATTTAAATTGTTCATAATAACTATTTATATCTATATCAAGAGTTAAATATGGATATTTCCTTTTTTTTATTATAAATTTGTAAAATTTCATCTGTATAATTTCCCTTTTCGTCATATATATATAAATTCTTTTCTAATTTCAAAAATGGTTTTGCATTTTTTATTCCTTGCACTAAAACTAATTTTGATACACTATTTACATTTGAATATACAAATCGCATTCTTTTAGGCTCAATTTTGTATTTTCTCATTAGTGTTAATAAATCTACTAATCTCTCTGGTCTGTGGACAATATACATTTCTCCTCTGTCTTTTAACATATCTTTGGAAACTTTTATAAAATCTTCTAAAGATGCTTTTATTTCATGTCTGGAAATTAATTTTCTTTCATCCTCATTTTTTATTCCACTTTCATTTTTCTTGTATGGTGGGTTTGTAACTATAACATCAAATGTATTTTTTTCATAATATTTATTCAAATTTAATATATTGTCATTTATAATATGAAATTTTTCTTCTAAATTGTTTAGCTTTATACTTCTGTTTGCCATTTCATATACTTCTTCTTGAATTTCTATTCCAACTATTTCTGATAATTCTGTCTTTCCACATAATAATGTAGGGATTATTCCTGTTCCTGTTCCTAAATCTAATACTTTTGCATTTTTTTTGATATCTTTTGCAAAATCTGATAATAAAATACTATCAATTCCAAAACAAAAACCTTCTTTATTCTGAATTATTTTTAATCCTTTATATTCTAAATCATCTATTCTTTCATTTTCTTTTAATTTTATATTACTATCCATAGTTAACTCCTTTGATAATTGAGACAATAACAAATCAGAAATTCTTAAATTTTTTCTACATATAATTGGTCATTTATTGCAATTATTATGTATTTACTTATTTTTTTTATGTCTTTTATATATCGTGTATTACAATATCTTTCTAATTGTTCTTTTGCTTCTTTTTGCATATTTTTTAATTTTTTCTCTTCTTCTTTTTTTAAATATTTAAATTCTATTATTATTGAATAATATCCTTTACTTTTTTGTTCTTCTCTAGAAGATAAAACTAAGTCACTATATCCCCTTTCTATTTCCATTTCTGATTTTACATCATATATATCAAAGTTCATTGCTATACTATAAAATAATAATTTTACATACTTTTCATTAAATCTTTCATAATCTCTATTTGATAAATTTTTTAAATATCTTTCTACAGTTTTTACAAACGTATCCATTTTTCCTTCTAGTGCTATCTCTTGTAATATTTTATCATATTCATTTTCTTCTATTTTTAATTCTGTTTCTCTTTCTATTAATTCTAAAAAGTATTCTGCATATATTTCTTTCATAACTTGGTTTGGTACCTTTAATTCTACTCTTCCTAGCTTTTCTCCAACAATTGTTAAATAACCTAAATAATACAACATAGATAATAACTCTTTTTCTCCAAAACTTATCTCTGGATTAAATTTTTGAGTTATTTTTGTTGGCAATTCTTCCCCTAAAACCGTTTTTTCTATTATATTTATTCTATTTTCATTTTTGCATAAACTAAGCATATTTCCTATTTTGTTGTAGTCACTTGCTATATTTACATCTATCATTTGTTCTGGTAATTCACTATATTTTATATAATAATTTAAAAAATATAAACACATATTTGAATTATATATTTTTTCTTTTCCATATAGTGAAAATTTATAACCATCATAATTTTGTCTCATTATGGGTAATATTTCTTCTTGCTTTTCTTCACTTATATTGTGCTCTTGCATTAATTTTCTTAACTCTTTCTCTGTAAATCCCATCATTTCGTTTAATTCTCTATCTTGTGTCTTATCTGAACTTATATTAAACCCTGATGTTAAACTATCTAATGTTATTGGCGCAACTCCTGTTATAAATATTCTATCTACTACACTTTCTGTTCCTTCTTTTAAGATTTCATACCATTTCCTTACTTTCCCATTTTTTGATACAAGATTTTTAAAATGGTCTGTTTTAAATCCTAACAATTCATTAGCAAAATGGTCATATTCATCTATTATCACATATATCTTTTTGTCTGCTTTTTGTATGTTAAATGCTTTTATCAAATTATTCAATATATTTTCTGCTTCATCTTCTGGATTTATATAAAAATCTAATTTATATTTTTCTACAAACATTTTTACAGATGACGTTACCTTTTTTTGAAATCCTTTTATAGTGGTTTCTTCATTTGTTGTATCTATTTCTGAAAAATTAAATCTTAATATATAATAGCTATTTTTAAATTTAGTTGGATTTTTCCCTATATATGTTTCTCCAAATAGTTCTTGGAATTTTTCTTTTTTGTTTATATCATAATAATTCTCTATTGTGCTTGTAAATAATGTTTTCCCAAATTTCCTTGGACGTAAAAACATTATATATGGCTCTGGTAAATTTTCTAGTTTCTCTATATACATTGTTTTATCTATATAATAATATTCATTTTCTATTATTCTTTCATAGTCACTTATCCCATATGGTAATTTTTTCATTTTAACCACTTCCCATTTTTATTATGTTTTTATTTTACTATACTCATAGAAAAATATCAATAATTTTTGATTATTTATTTCTTGCTGTTTATCTATTTGTTTTTGGATTTTAGAGTATTTTACCTATTTTTTATTTTTATAAATTCACATTTTGTTTTCTTCTTCATATCTTATATAAATAGAAATTTTATGGTGATAGTTTGAAAGAAATTACTTTCATAACTATGTGTGCCTTTAAAGCGAAGCGAAAAAAGAATGGAGTTTATTATGAATAAAAGAATGATTAAAAATATAGAAAATAGAGGTAGAAACTGTCCACCTCCAAAAAAGAAATTTAATTTTAAATGTTGTAAAGATAATACTTTAAAGTCTTTACATGAAGTTGAATACTTTTTAAATAATTTTAACCGTTTTATAAAATATATTAAATTATATAAAATATTAAAATAAATAATATGTATTTTGTTTTTTAGTGATTTTATCATTTGCCATTAAAAATATTATGCATTTTTCTCCAAAACTAAATCAAACCAATTCTATTAGAATCGGTTTGATTTGAACTGAAAGTTACCTTGAACGCATTACAAGCTTCTTTCTTACCGTCCAGTACTCTCCATTAATATAGAAACCTCTCGGAGTTATGATTTCTACATTTCGGAATATCTCAGGATACCATCTTAGACAAGCACCTTCGATAAATGCACATCCAAATCCTGTAAGCAGAAGTTCTTTGCCTTCTCCATTCATGGAAGTGGCAACCATCTCAGCAAAGCTTGTTGTCGTGTACTCCTTTCTTCCATCAGAGTATCCTCCTAAACAGAAATCAAACGATCCTTTTACCAGAGGGGCTTCTGGCATCGTTTTTAATTTAAATTCAAACTTTTTAAATTTGAATCTATCTTCAAATACCATTCGCCCATTTTCAGTTTTCAGTATTCCAGACATTGCTGTCCACCGTTTTTTTGCGTTGAGAATCAAAACTTCTACTTTTCCTTCTTTTACTTCATCCTGATACACTCCGCCTACAAACAGATATCCTTCCAGTTTTTTCATAAGATTAATTCCTTTCTACTCAAATAACCCTTTGAGCTGGGTTACAATACCTTTTGGCTACATATTTATTATACCATAAACTGTTTTAAAAATCAAACTTATGTCGACTTGCAATAGTTCATAATAAAATCATTCCAGCTATATTTTTATCCTTACTTTTATTATATAATTTGATTAAACAATATATAAGAATCTAATCATAGTTTTCATTAAATTCTTCATTTTCCTGTCCATCAATTACTATTTTTATAGAATTCACTTCTGTTAATTGAGTTAATGTTTTTACTAAACTATCAATAATATTTTGCTTTACAATCGTATCTTCCTTATTATAATTTAAAAATTCAGCTGAAAAATCTAGATATAATATATCCTTTTCTTTGTATGTTTTATTAAGTTTTGTATTTTCTGGTATTAATTTTGAATATTTTTCATTTTTAGGTCCTTCTATTAACATATTTACTATTTTATCATATGGATCATTTATTATTTCCTTTATATCCACTAATCTGGCTTCTGGTGCTAACTCACCAGTTTCTTTGTTTAAAAAATATAAGCTTACTATTGTTTGTCTATTTTGTTCTTCTGTAATTTCCTCTTCTGGTGTATATTCTTCTATAACAGTCTCTTCCTCTTGTGATTTAAAATAGTTTATAGCAAAATATCCCCCTACTAATAC
>CALXJV010000081.1 GCA_944388715.1 uncultured Clostridia bacterium | reverse complement strand
ATTTTTTGAGCAAAATATGGGAGGAACACATTGAGAATTAAGCAATTTTTTCGCAAATAACCTCCCTAAACGCTCCAAATTATAACAACTTACGAACTATAAAGTTTGTAGGTTGTTTTTTCGTATATAAACTTGACATAGATCCATTTTATCCAGATTTTTATCTGTAAAAACACCTATTCTCAAAATTAGTTTTAGCTTTGTTCCTACAATGCTTTGTGCTATTTGGCTTGGCCCTAAATGGACAGTTCTTGTAAATGTATTAGGTGATTTAATTGGTGCTACTTTATTTCCATCTGGAGCTTTCTTTATTGGATATACAATTTTATCAGATGAAATTTTATTAGCTGATAAAACTTTGATTTTGGATAATGGTGAAATTGTTGCTGAAATTCAAAAAAAAGAACTAATTAATAAATCAGATGTGTTAAAAAAATATGATATAAAACTTCCTACTTTACTAAATATTCTGATACAGCTAAAAAATGAAGGTATAGAATTGCCTATTAAAGATTTCTCAACAACAGAACTAACAACTGCAATTAAAGAATACCTTCATGCAGGAGGAAATGTATAATGAAAGATGTTATTAAATTTTTATTATTTATTATCTATGTAACAAGTATATTTTTCTTACCTAATTGTATTTTTATTTTACTATTTTTTATAGTAAATTTATTAATTATAATTTTAGCAAAGTTAAATTTAAAAAAAGCAATTATGAATACTATAAAAATATTACCATTTATCATATTTACATTTATCATTAACATATTTTTGGATAGTTTTATAAATGCTTTATGGATAGGGATTAAATTAATTATAGTATGTAATACTACTTTTATCTATTCACAAACCACTACTGTTACACGGACTTGCTAAGACTATACGAAAACTATGTGCACCTTTAAAACTTTTCAAAATTAATACAGAAGAAATTGAAATTATGGTATGTATTTCTTTGTCATTACTTCCTGCAATAAAAAATGATTTGACAGAAATTAAAAATGCTTGTAAGGCTAAAAATATTAATATGAATTTGACAAATATGAAATACATTTTATCTAAATTTTTGCTATCTTTAATTAAAAGAGTAAATCAAATTGATGAAGCACTGATTGAGAAAGGATGTGACTATTAAATTGTCACATTCTTTTTAACTTCCTTCCCTGTCAAATATTCTAATATTCCACTTTCTGTTACAAAATTGAATTTTAATCTATAACTACATAACATCTGATATTTTTTTCCAAATCTTCTATTAATATCATTTTTTCCATATTTGCCATCTCCAATAATTGGATATCCCATATGTGCTAGGTGTGCTCGTATTTGATGTGTTCTCCCTGTTTCAATTTCCACATCTAATAATGCTGTATTATTTTTTCTTTTCTCTAATACTGTATATTTGGTAATAATTTTTTGATATCCCTTTTTAAAAGTATCACTAATATAAACTTGTGATTTTTTATTATCTTTAAACAAATATGCTTCTACTCTTTCCTCTCTTTTTGTTGGAATTCCATATACTAGTGCCAAATAATGTTTTTCTATTTCATGCTTTTTAAACTTTTCTAATAAAATTTCTAATGCTTCTTTATTTTTTGCAAATATAACTAATCCAGTTGTATTTCTATCAATTCTATGACATGGTTGTGGTTTAAATTCATAATCTGTATATTGTTTACTTATTATTTCTGTTAGAGAATTTATCCCTGTTACCTCAATATTTGATGGTTTGTCAATTATTAATATATTCTCATCTTCATACATTTTGTTCAGTTCTATTTTTATATCCTCCAATTCTTTTGGAAGATATATTTCTATTTTGTCTTTTTCATACACTAAAATGTCCTTATTGATTCTTTTTCCATTTACTTTTATGTCTTTCTTCCTTAATAATTTACAAAATGTAGGATAATTCATATTAGGTAAATTTTCTAATATTATTTTATTTAATTTCTTTTCATGGTATTTTTTATTTATTATTATTTGTTTCATCATAATATGATTATACCTTATTTCTAGTATTGAAACAAGCTAGTTTCTATTATTTTTTCGTATTTTTCAAAGTTTGGTTCATATTTTTCTATCATTCTATAAAAATATTTTGAATGTGTTTTATATTTTAAATGACAATATTCATGTAATACAATAAAATCTATTACATCTCTATGAAACATTACAATTTTAGGATTAATTGTTATCTTACCTTCTATACATCTTCCTATTTCTTTTTTCATATTTTTTATTTCATAATCTTCTGGTGCGAATCCTAACATTAATCTTGTTTTTTCCATAGCTCTTTCTATTTCTACTTTTGCAATTTGTTCATACATTTTTTCTATAGCTAAATCTAAAATTTCTTGATTATTTTCTTTTTTATAACGATTAGGAAGTGATATTTTTATTAATTTATTTTCCACATTTAGTTCTGGTACTTTTACGTTTTTATATTCTATTTTTACTTTATAATCAATTCCTAAAACTGGCACTGGATGTCTCTCTAACGCTGTACCTATATTATTTTTTATTTTTAATGCTTTTTTAACTTTATACATATATATCACTCCTATTCTTGAATTTTTGTTTTGCAAATCATTGTTCGCTTTTGTTGTTCTTATTTTATATTTTATTTTTCAATTTGTCAATACTTTTTATAAAAAAATATAAAATTTTTGTTCGCAAAAAATAAAACTGGCTACAGCTCCCTAAAAAGAGGGATTGAGAAATGCTCCAATGTCGTTAAGTTAAGGATTGGTAAAGAATGATGCTATAAGGAACATATATAATATAAAGAAATGAACGATTTTGCGTATCTAAATTTGAATTAGAAATTCTTAAAGAACAAATCGGAAAGCCTTAAAATTTATATTATTTTATTGTTTCTCTTTGGCTTTCCATAAATTTGTTCTGCGCCAATTTTACTTTAGTAAAATTGTGTGCAACCGCTGGAGCGAAGCGACTTTTATGCAATAGGAAAGTATCACTTTCCTATTGTAGAAAAAAATGTGGGATATGCACGGTACTTTCGGCACGAAAGGGTCTGAGTGCAAGAGCACACTTTTTTCTTTTAGAATTTCTTTGAAAATTTAGCTTATACAAAATTGTGAATGATTTTATATTATATATGTCCCTTATAGCATCATTCTTTACCAATCCTTAACTTAACATTGAACCATTTCTTAATCTCTCTTTCAATTCTTCAAACCTTAATGGTTTTGAATACACATATCCTTGTATCAAATCACAATTCCATTTTTTTAAGTAATTTACTTGTTCTATTGTTTCAACCCCTTCTGCCACTGTTTTCAAATGTAATTTTTGAGAAATAAACATTATTGCTTCTATCAAACTTGTATTATCTTCTTTAATATTTATTTTATCTATAAATGATTTATCAATTTTCAATGTGTCTATTGGTAATGTTTCTAGCATATTTAGTGAGGAATATCCTGTCCCAAAATCATCTATTGCTATGCAAAATCCTTTTTTCTTTATTTCATTTAACACATTTTTGATATCTATATCATTGCTAACTGTTGTTCTTTCCGTTATTTCAAATTCTATTTCTTCTGACATTACATTATATTTTTTCATAATTTCTTCATATTCTATAAGAAAATTATTATTTACTAAACTTTCTTTAGATATATTCACTGAAATTTTAGGAATTTCTTTAAATTCTTTCTTCATTTCTCTTATGTTTTCACATGCTTTTTCAAAAATATATTTATCTAAATTTATAATAAAACCATTTTTTTCAAATATTGGAATAAACTCTCCTGGAGATATTACTTTTCCATCTTTGTTCCATCTAACTAAAGCTTCTGCCCCTTCTATCTTTTGTGTTTTTGTTGATATTTGTGGTTGATAATACACTTCAAATTCTTTGTTTTTAATTGCATCTTCCATCATGTTTTCTATTTCACTTTCTCTTGAAAGTTGTTGTTCAAATTTATCTGTATATACACCATATTTTTCATTATATTTTCCCTTTACACTATCATGTGCTATAATTGCTTTATCAATTATTCCTTGTATGTCTTTTTCTTTAGAATGGTATACATAAATGCCAATTGATATGTGTATGTTATACCATTTATCTTCAATTTGAATCTTAGTTATATTTTTATTTAATCTATTTGTTATTTTTTTTACATCTACTTCACCATCTAAAAAAATTCCAAATACATCATTTCCTAATCGACATACAATATCTGTTTTTCTGACTATTTTTTTCGTTTCTTCTCCTACTCTTTTTAACAATTCATTTCCTTTTATATGCCCATATTTTTTATTGAAGGTTTTAAATTTGTCTATGTCTAATATGATAATCATTTTGTTACTATCATCTTCTATTTTTTCTTCTATTCTTCTTAAAAAATCATTATAATTTCCTAGTCCTGTTATTGGATCAATATAGGCTAATTTGTACAGTTTTTCTTTCTTTTTTATATTAGATAATAAAATATATATTGTCACTAAAAGTGTAATAATTATGACTATAATTGAAACAATTATAATGGCTTCTAATAATTGATTTAAGTTTTTGGCTATTATATTTTCTGGTATGATAATAATTAATCTCCACTCTTCAATACTTAATTTTTTATATGAAATATAATAGTTTTTTTCTTGTATTTTATAATAAATTTGACCTTCTTGATTTTCTAAAATTTCTGATTGTATTTCATCTACCTTGTTAAATTCCTTTTCATTTATGTTTTTTAAATCTTGAAAAATATTAGTGTTATTTTCTTCATTTTTTGAATTTGCTATAATTTCTCCTGTATTTGTAATTATACATTCTATGCCTTCTCCATAAAATATGTTTTGTGTAAATAAGTTTTTATATTTATCATTGTCAATTACAAGTAATATGACCACTTCTTCATTTTGAAAAAGTATTTTCTTAGAATATATATTGATTTCTTCATTATCTACTTTGCTTATTCTATTTTTTGATATTTGTATTTCTTCAACTGAAAAAAATTGATTTACTTCTTCTGATAAATCTACAATTTTTCCATCACTTGTTATGGTAGTTCCATTTTTATATAATATGGCAATTCTTGAAAATTCTTCATTTCCAGAATTTCTATTGTATATATCAAAAATTTCTTGTTCATTTTTTGCTTTTTCTTTTACTTCATTTGCAATTGTTTCTAATATTCTTTTATGTTCTTGTATTTTATTTTCTAACTTCTCTGCATCTTGTTTAGTAATTTCACCTAAGTTTGTTAATATACTTTGCCTTATTAGATTTTGTGTATATGCTAAAAATGATACTACCATGACTATAATGATGAATATTATAGTAAAAGTAATTATAATCGGTTTTTGATACTTTTTCATATATATCTCCTAATTTTTTATATTTGGTTTATAGCAATAACAGTAGCATGTTTTTTTGAATATTTTTATTTATATATTTTATGGTCTGTTATTGTCCACATATCAAATTTTACACATGTAAAATTTACGTACATTCATTTATTACAAGTTAAATTTTGTTTTATAATTCTAGTATGTCTTTTAAATATTAAAAACATTCAATATCTTTTTTTATTTCTATTTTTAATTCAATAATTATTTTTATTTCTTTCATAATAAAAAAACTCATTATATTTCTATTTACTAATAAAAAATTGAAAGATCTTACAACTTACATTAATTTTAACTTTTTCCTTTAGTTTTCCATAAATTTATTCTGTGCCAATTTTACTTAAGTAAAATTTTTGTAAAATCATTTGAATTATAGAAAATACAATTTTTTTCAAAATAAATTATGAAATATTTATTTTCACTTTGAGTTGCACAAAATTTAAAGTTTGATATTATTTCCTACAAATCAAAAAATACACTTCAAATGTTATACAAAAATTTTAACATTTAGAAGTGTATTTTTTACTATTTTTATTTGGTAAAGTCCCAAACAAACTTAAATAATTTCAAATCCGTTGCAGGATCCTCCATTATTGTCATATGTGTTGCTGAAACAACTACCATATCCTGTGCTTGTATTTCTGGTATTTCTGTCATTCCATCCGAATCTTTTGGAAGTTCTAACAATTGACCAAATTTATAGCACATCTTATCAATCCAACTTTCCTGTGAACCTCTACCAATTATCAATAAACTATGATTATTAGCAAGATTCTTGAAAGTATGTTTTTTGATAAATTCAGATCCCATGGACATATCTTTATCAATTGGTCTCCTGCTTCCTATTATCTTTACAACTTTTTTAACTAAAGCAATAATAAGCTTTTCTTTTATTCTAGCATTTTGGGCTTTGTTATTTAAGCGACGTAGCATTTCTTCTTCATCGCCTGTAATAGTTTTCACTGTAGGAGCTATGAGCGCTATTTTCAAATCTTCCAAACACTCTGTCAAAGATCCAAAAAATAGACCTCCTTTACTATATCCTAATAGTATAGGTTTTTCTGTCAAGGTTGCATAATATCTACTGAATTCTTCTAATGCATTTTCTAACCCTTGACACTCTGGCCTAAAATATAACGTCCATACATTACAGTCCAGATATCTGTAAGGCAATAAATTATTATGTTTGAATATAACTGGATCTGGTAAATGAGACCGGTCTGAATGAGGAATTGTCCTAAATTGGGTCAAAATCCATGGTTCCTTAATTGCTCTCTCATCAGATGTATATCCTGATGATTGAATTATTAACGGACCTGAACCTTTCCGTTCTTCTACCAAGAAAAAATTTTCTTTCTCGATTATTCTTTTTCTACTCATGATTTTTATCCTCCTTTATGTTAACGTAACTCTATTGTATCATATATTTAAGTATTTTTCAATATGACAAATCTCGCTTCGCGAGAACTTTTCTCTACTTTTCTAATTTAACTATATACATTTAAGTTCTCAAAGAAGGGTAAAGATTTGTCGACGCGAAAAATTGATATGCAATTTTTCTGTGCAACATTGTTTTTTCCTATACAAGAAAATGGACCAGGTTATAAAATGTATTCTTCGTATAATATTGCATATATAAGTAAAACCTTTCATATATTACTTAGATAATTGCAATAATGTCATATTTTGTCGAAATAAAAATACATTTTATAACCTGGCCCATTTTGTCTTTCTCTATTTCATTGCTTCTTCTACTGCAACTGCTACTGCAACTGATGCTCCAACCATTGGGTTGTTACCCATTCCGATTAATCCCATCATTTCAACATGTGCTGGTAC
>CALXJV010000080.1 GCA_944388715.1 uncultured Clostridia bacterium | reverse complement strand
ATTTTATCTTTCCTCGTTGGCTTTCCGTAAATTTGTTCTGCGCCAATTTTACTTTAGTAAAATTGTGTGCAACCGTTGGAGCGAAGCGACTTTTCTACAATAGGAAAGTATTACTTTCCTATTGTATGAAAAAAACGAAAACTTTATTTGAAATAAAGATTTCGTTTTGAAAACTAATTTAATGTAATTCCAGTATTTCCTAAATTACCATTTGTACCAATATTATTAATTTCTGATTTATATGGCTTGAAATCTTCATATTCTAAAAATCTATTCAAGTTTTTTACTGAAACTCCTATTTGACCAGAAATTGTATCTAAAGAATCATTTAATCCGTTTTCTTCTACATAATTCAAAAAGTTAGAAAATTCTACACCGTCTTTAGCACTACATTTTGGACAAACATTTCCAGCTGAAACATAAAAACTTCCACATCTACTACATCTATTAAATTCCATAACAATTCCTCCTAAATTTTTTCTTTTGACGATTAAATCGTACACATTGTATCATAAGTGGACAAAAAAATAAAGTGTTTTTATGTAAAAAATAATTAATTGTTGAGAATTATGGTAATTTATTGTATAATAGTAGAGGTAAAATAATTGAAAAGGAGAATATAAAAATGTTTGAAAACACAACATCAATACAAGATATCTTTTCTACAAGAAATATAATCATATATTTTGTAGTTATTAATATAATAGGTTTTTTAATTATGTATATAGATAAACAAAAAGCTAAAAGAGGAGCATGGAGAATTCCTGAAAAGACAATTTTTATTATAACAGCATTAGGAGGAGGAATTGGAACCATAGCAGGAATGCATACATTCAGACATAAAACACAAAAATTACAATTTGTTGTAGGATTACCATTTATAACAATCTTAGAAATAATACTTGCAATTTATTGGATATTTTTTGCTTAATATATTTAATTTGTGATTGGATAAGTAAAACCTGAAGTTGAAGAGATATAATATCAATGATTAAAATATTATATATCTCTGATGTTTCAGGTTTTATTTAATTATAGGAATTTTTATATATTAGGAAACACTATGAAAATTTTTAGTTTCGCAGTTCAAAGTGAAAATAAATTAAATGTTTTATTTTCAAAAGAAAGTTATGCTGACTTTCTAATATATAAAAATATATTGTATACAAATTTTAAAATACTTGGTACACATAATGAAAAAAATAAAATGTTTAAAAATAAAAAAATGAACAAAAAGAAAATTAGATGTGAACAACTCGTGAACTAAAAAAGAGTGTTTTCAGTTATTCACAAAGTTATCCACAATTTCCACAGGTAAGCAAAGTGGATAAATATTACAAATAAAGAGTTTAAATAGTAAACATAATACTGAAAAAATAATAAATTTGTAATAAATATGAAATAATAATGTAAAGAAAAATTGCGAAAAATGAAGAATTTTAAAGAGAAAGTAGAGAAAATATCTAAAAATGCCTGATTTTGTAGTGCTAGAAGTACATAGCTGAAACATATATGTAATATTAATGTAATTAGAAAAAAGTCAAATATTGATAAGAAATGTAAAATAAAGTAAGAAATGTGCTGTGGATAACTTAAAACAGAGTGTGGATAACTATAAGATAGAAACAAATAATTTTTTTTGAATAATATATAAAGAGATAAAATTTATAACATTCTTGGTATCAAATAATGTTACAGACTCTAAAATATTGTAAACATAGGAATATCATGAAAATTTTTAGGCTCACAACGCAAAGTGAAAATAAAACGTTTTATTTTCAAAAGAAATGTTAAAAAAGCTATACTATTCATTACAAATTATAAATGGAGATGAAAGAGATGATAAGAAAAATAAAAAATATGATTAAGAGTAAGTTAGATAGAGGAATGGAAGAAGGAGATATAGAGATAGAAGAGTTAAGAGAATTTCAAAAAGAAGGAGCAATAATTATAGATGTGAGAAGCCCGCAAGAATATAAAGAGGGGCATATTGATGGAGCAATAATAATTCCAGAATATGAAATTAAAAGAAAGATAGAAAATAAAGTACAAGATAAAAATCAAAATATAGTAGTATATTGTAGTTCAGGTAGTAGAAGTAAAAAAGCACAAAAAATATTAAAAAAATTAGGATATGAAAATGTGTATAATTTATATAATGGATTCTTTAACTATTGAGATTTTTATTAATTTATGTTAAAATTCAATTATCAAAATATAATTGGAGGGAAAATGGAAAATAGACAAGAGTATATAAGAAATTTTAGTATAATAGCACATATAGACCATGGAAAGTCAACATTAGCAGACAGATTAATAGAAATGACAGGAGTGTTATCTAAAAGAGAAATGGAAAGTCAAGTCTTAGACAACATGGAAATTGAAAAAGAAAGAGGAATAACAATAAAATCCCAAGCAGTAAGGATGATTTATAAAGCAAAAGATGGACAAGAATATACATTTAATTTAATAGACACACCAGGACATGTAGATTTCAATTATGAAGTTTCTAGAAGTTTAGCAGCATGTGATGGTGCCATTTTAGTAGTTGATAGTAGTCAAGGAGTAGAAGCTCAAACATTAGCAAATGTATATTTAGCAATTGACAATAACTTAGAAATATTACCTGTTCTAAATAAAATAGATTTACCAAATGCTAGAGTTGATGAAGTAAAAAAGGAGATAGAAGATATTATAGGAATACCAGCAGAAGATGCTCCATGTATATCTGCAAAGACAGGACTAAATGTAGAAGAAGTATTAGAAAGAATAGTAACAGATTTACCAGCACCAAAAGGAGACGAAAATGCAAAAACTAAATGTTTAATATTTGATTCATATTATGATAATTATAAAGGTGCAGTGGCATATATAAGAGTAATGGACGGAAAAATAAAAGTTGGTGATGAAATAAAATTAATGGCAACTAATAAAACATTTACAGTAACAGAAGTTGGATATTTTGTACCAGGTTCATATATGCCTACAAAAGAGATAAAAGCTGGAGAAGTTGGATATGTTTCTGCAAGCATAAAAAGTCTATCAGATATTCATGTAGGAGATACAATAACATTAAAAGATAATCCAGCAGATGAGCCATTAAAAGGATACAAAAAAGTTACACCAATGGTATATTGTGGTTTATATCCAGTAGATGGTAGCCAATATGAAGATTTAAAAGAAGCACTTGAAAAACTAAAATTAAATGATGCAGCATTAGAATTTGAGCAAGAAACATCAGCAGCATTAGGATTTGGTTTTAGATGTGGATTTTTAGGATTATTACATTTAGAAATTATAGAAGAAAGAATTGATAGAGAATTTGACTTAGGTTTAATTACAACAGCACCATCAGTTATCTATAAAGTACACAAAACAACAGGAGAAGTAATAGAATTATATAATCCAGAAGATTTACCAACACCACAAGAAATATCATATATAGAAGAACCATTTGTAACAGCCAATATTTTAACACCAAAAGAATATGTAGGAAACATTATGGAATTATGTCAAAGAAGAAGAGGAATTTACATAGATATGAAATATTTGGATGAAAATAGAGTTACACTTGTATATGAAATGCCATTAAATGAGATTATATATGATTTCTTTGATAATTTAAAATCAAAAACAAAAGGCTATGCTTCACTAGATTATGAATTTAAAGAATATAGAAGATCAGATTTAGTAAAACTAGATATTTATATAAATGGAGAAGCTGTAGATGCTTTGAGTTTTATAGTACATAAAGACAGTAGTTATGATAGAGGAAAGAAAATGGTAGAAAAATTGAAAACAGTTATACCAAGAAAATTGTTTAAAATTCCAATTCAGGCAGCTATAGGAGGAAAAATAATAGCAAGAGAAACTATATCAGCAATGAGAAAAGACGTTTTAGCTAAATGCTATGGAGGAGATATTACAAGAAAGAAAAAATTATTAGAAAAACAAAAAAGAGGAAAGAAAAAAATGCGTGAAATAGGAAATGTAGAAATACCACAAGAAGCATTTTTGTCAGTATTAAAATTAGATGATGAATAAAAAAAGAACTTTCATAATGAAAACTTTCAAGGTAGGTTTCTTGAGATGAACCGATAATAAAATGAAAAAATTGACATGTTTCAACCTTCTTTATATTATATATTTATTTTTTTATATAAATTATAATGAGTGTCAAGAAAATGGGGATTTCTACAAAATAGTATATCAATTAATATAAATCTTAAAATCAAAAAATAATTAGAGGAGAATATTATGAAATATAATAAAAATTATAGTGCAAAAAATGAGCAAAGTAAAAAAAGAAACTTTGAACAAAACATAGAACATGATGACCAAGTAGAAGGAAGAAATGCTGTTATAGAATTATTAGAAAGTGGAAAAGACATCAACAAAATATATATAACAAAGGGTGAAAAACATGGTTCAATAAATAAAATAATAGCAATGGCAAAAGAAAGAAAAATAATAATAGTAGAAAAAGACAAAAGGCAAATGGAACAAATGGCACAAATTCCAAATTATCAAGGAGTAATTGCAACAGTACCTCCATTTGAATATTGTGAAGTTGAGGATATATTAGACAAAGCAAAAGAGTTAAAAGAAGATCCTTTTATACTAATATTAGATGGAATAGAAGACCCACATAATTTAGGTTCTATAATAAGAACAGCAGAAACAGCAGGAATACATGGAATAATAATACCAAAAAGAAGAGCAGTAGCAGTAAATAGTACAGTAAATAAAGTATCAGCAGGAGCAGTACAATACATGAAAATTGCAAGAGTAACAAACATATCAGAAACAATAAGAACTTTGAAAGAAAATGGATTATGGATATGTGGGACAGATATAAATACAGAAAAGTATTACTACAATCAAGACTTAACAGGACCTTTAGGAATTGTAATAGGAAATGAAGGTGCAGGAATAAGTGACAAGGTAAAGAAAAATTGTGATTTCCTAGTAAAAATACCAATGAAAGGAAAAGTAACATCACTAAATGCTTCTGTTTCAACAGGAATAATAGTATATGAAGCAGTTAAACAAAGGATAAAAGAGTAGAAAAAGGAGGAAAAGGTTATGATGCCAAGAAAAAAAAGAAGAGTAATATTAATATCTGTAATAGTTGTGATATTAATAATAATTTCAGCAATATTAATTGTACTATATGCAACAACAGACATGTTTAAATCAAATGATGTACTATTTAATAAATATGCAAGCCAATTAATCGATAATATGAAAATAATGTTTAATGAAGATAACATGAGTGAAATGGAAGATATTTTATCAAGAAATAAATTATCATCAACTACTACAGCTCGAATTGAATACTCAGAAAATGGAAACACTGATAATCCAATAAATAATATTCAAATAAATATAAATGGACAAGATGAAGAAAGTACAGGATATAAATATAGAGATTTTCAAATAGTTCAAAATGAAGATATTTTGTTAGGAGCAGAATATATAGAAGAGGACAATATAGCAGGTGTCAGACTAAATGGTATAAGACAATTTTTATCAACAAATAAACCAAATGAAGGAAATAGTGAATTAAATATAATTAACGGACTATTAAATACTGATATTCAAGAAATGTTAGGATTTAATTCAGAAGAAATAGAAACACTAAAAAATAAATATATAGGAATATTAGTAAATAATATTTCAGTTGAAAGCTATTCAAAACAAAAGGGAGTTGCATTAGAAATAAATGGAGCTCAATATAATACAAATGTATATACAATAACAATCACAAAAGAACAATTCAACAATATATATATACAAATATTAGAAGAAATGCAAAAAGATGAGATAATTTTATCAAAAATAGAAAATGTTGATAACAAAATAAATGCATACTACAGTTTAACACAAAGTTGGGAAACATCAAATTTAAAACAACAATTTATAGATAAGATAGCAGAAACTATACAAGAAATAAAAAATACAAATATAGGAAACGACCAAAGAACAATAAGTGTATTTGAAACAAATGGAACAGCAATAAGCTTTTCAATAGACACAGAAGAATACTTTGCAGGAGTAGACATAGTCAATACAAATGAAAATAATTTTATAAATATATTAGGAAATGAAAAAATAGAAGAAGATGAAAAAGAAAATAGTTTTGATTTAAAAATACAGAAAACACCATTACAAAATGATGAAACTATTACAATTAATTATGATGTAGTAGAAGAGGGAGAAAAAACAACAAACGAATTTACAGTAAACAGAAAAATGGAATCAACAAAAGTCAATAACAATATCAATATTAGTAGAAGTGTAGTTGAAAATAATATAGACATATCAATAGAAAATGTAATAGATATTGTAAATGACTTTGAAGAAAAGGAAGAATTAACAGAAGAAAATAATGTTATTTTAGAAAATCTTAATGATGAACAAAAACAAAGTGTAACAAATAATATAAGGCAAAACATTACAGAACAATTAAACAGATTTCAAGAAGTAGTTCCAACAGAAAGAATTGAAGATATGTTAGTAAGTTTAAAACTTATGAAAGAAAAAGCAGAAACAATATCAAATGAAGGAATAACAGAAGCAGAAAGAACTAGATTTAATTCTGATTTTGAACTTTATGTAGGAGAAGATGTTGAGAAAGAAAGATTAAAAGAATTAATGAATGTAGTAAAAGGAAATTTAAAAGAAATTAGAATATCAGAATATGAAGAAGAAAACTCATATTCTGATGAAAAAGTACCTTTAGAATATAGGTTGGGTATAGAAAGAGGTACAGACAATTCAGAATTAGCAGAAAGATTTATAGCATATATGGAAGAAAATTTGAATCAAAATTGTACTGTAAGATTAGAATATGATGAAACAACAGGTTTAGTAAATAATGTATATATCAGGAAAAATACAGATTAAAATGTACAATTGGGAAGTTTCTGATTAGGATATTTTTATGTATGATGTTTGTGTATAGAAAGATTTAATAAAACAACAAACTAAAATTCATTTTATTAGGTGTGTAAAGTTAAATGTGTAAAATCATATGATTATTTTATTTAAGATGGTAATATATAAAAATGTATTACCATTTTAATATATTATATTCCAAAGTACTTTAAGAATTTGTCTTCAAATAATATATAAAGTTCATTTTGAACCTTTCCGAAATTTTGAATGCCTTCAAAACAATTCTTTTGTAAATAATGAATTCTTAAGAACAATAGCATCAATACATTCTTAATGATAAAAAAAGAT
>CALXJV010000079.1 GCA_944388715.1 uncultured Clostridia bacterium | reverse complement strand
CTGATCCGCAAAAAAGAAAAATGTATGATCAATTTGGACCAGATGGACCACAAGGATTTAATGGAGCAGGAGGTCCTTTTGGGGGAGGAAATGGATATTATTCATATACAAGTTCAGGCTTTGATGGATTTAGTGATTTTGGTGACTTAGGAGATATCTTTTCTTCATTTTTTGGAGGAGGTTTTGGAGGCAGAAGTAATACTAGAAAACAAAATGGACCAAGAAAAGGTGCTGACTTAAATCTTCATATAGATATAACTTTTGAGCAAGCATTTTTAGGTGTAGAAAAAGAAATAGCAATTACAAGAAATGAAGAATGTAATGTATGTCACGGAACTGGAGCTAAACCAGGTACATCTGTTACAAAATGTCCAACTTGTAATGGTACAGGACAAATTAGACAGGTTCAAAATACTATATTAGGTCAAATGCAAACAACAAGAACTTGTACTAATTGCCATGGAACTGGAGAAGTTATTAAAGAGCCTTGTGATAATTGTAGAGGAAAAGGAACAGTAAGAAAACAACCAAAAATAAAAGTAAAAATTCCAGCAGGTATAGATGATGGTCAAACAGTAGTATTAAGAGGAGAAGGAGAACCAGGAGAAAAAGGTGGTCCTAAAGGTGACTTATATATAACTGTTAGACTAAAGAAACATAGTATTTATTCAAGGAAAGGAAATAATGTTCATTGTGATATACCAATTACAATAACACAAGCAACTTTAGGTGCTGAATTAGAAATACCTATGGTTGATGGAAGTAAAGAAAAATATAAAATTCCAGAAGGTACTCAAACAGGAACTAAATTTACAATAAGAGGAAAAGGTTTCAAATCTGTAAGTTCAAGTTCAGTAGGAGACTTTGTATTTACTGTAAATGTTCAAACACCAAAAAAACTTTCAAAAGAACAAAGAGAGTTGTTAGTTCAATTAGCCAGAACAATGAATGAACAACCTCCAATTAAAAAAAGAGGAATATTTGGTTAAAAATTAAGGAGATGTCAAATAGTTCAGAAGATGAACAAAGAGACATCTCTTAATCTAGTTCGTGTTCTTCAATTCATGACAAATCAATGTTACAATTCACGGCCTTATATTTATTTTATAGAATGTATATATATTAATATTGAATAAATTTTGAATGTGATTGGAGTGCTTGTAGAGTTTTTTAATCTAAAAGGAATGAGGAAGCGCGATACAGCGAGAGGCTCGTTCCTTTTAGATTTAGAAACTCTAATGCACGTATTGAGCCGAAAAATTTATGAAATATTAATATATATACATTCTTATTAATAGTATCTTAAGCTGTGAATTGTAACATTGATTTGTCACGAATTGAAGTAGTTTCTAAAATTATACTAGACATAACCTTGAAAAAAAGATATAATAAAGGGGAAATTTGAAAAGGAAAATAGGAAAAAAATGAAAAAGAAAGTATTATTTATTTCAAGTACAGGTGGGCATCTAAATGAATTGATGCAACTTGCGCCATTATTTGAAAAATATGACTATCATATAATAACAGAAAAAGACAAGGCAAATGAAGGATTAAAAGAGAAATATGGAGATAAATTAGACTTTTTACCATATGGGACAAGAGCTAAATTATTTTCTTACATATTCAAATATTTATTTTTATGTATAAAAACAGTATATTATTATTTTAAGTTAAGACCAAAAGTAATTATTACAACAGGAACACATACAGCAGGACCTATGTGTATATTAGGAAAAATATTTGGTAGCAAAATAATATATATAGAAACATTTGCTAATACAAATAAAAAGACTGCAACAGGAAGGTTATTATACCCAATAGCAGATTTATTTATAGTACAATGGGAAGAAATGCTAAAAATATATCCAAAAGCAGTTTATGGAGGTTCGATTTATTAATGATATTAGTTATGTTAGGAACACAAAATAATAGTTTTCATAGATTATTAGAAGAAATAGAAAAATTGTTAGATAAAAATAAGATAAAAGAAGAAGTAATTATACAAGCAGGTTATACTAAATATCAGCCACAAAACAAAAAGATGAAAGTACTTGATTTTGTACCTAGAGAAGAATTAGAAAAATTACAAGAAAAAGCAAGTTTTGTAATAACACATGGAGGAGTAGGTTCAATCATAACTTCACTAGAAAGAGGAAAAAAAGTAATAGCAATCCCAAGACTTCATGAATATGGAGAACATGTTAATAATCATCAAAAAGAAATTGTGGAAAAATTTAATAAAAATGGGAATATAATAGGCATAAAATCAGTGGAGGAATTGGAACAGGCATTAGAAAAGATAGAAAAATTTAAACCAAAACCATATACAGAAGATAATACTAAAATGTTAAAAATTATAGAAGATTTTATAGAAAATATATAAATAGTTAAAAATTTGTTCAATATTAATATATATACATTCTATAAAATAGATTTGAAATTGTAAATAGTAACAAATAAGAAAGAGGGAAAAATTTGAAAAATAAAAACCCAATTAAGCGAAAAGAATTAAAAGACAAGAATAAAATGATAGAAGAACAACAACAAGAAAATAAAAATCCAAAAACAGAAAAAACTAAAAAGAATGAAGAAATAAACAATAATAACAAAAAAGCAAATACTGTTGTAAACGAAATAGTTAATTCTATAGGATTTCCAATTGTAATAGGTATCATATTATTACTAAAAACAATATTTTTCTATCAAAGCACAACATCGATACAAGAAGTAATAGATGTAAATACAGTTCTAGGTACAATTGCTTTTTTAGCAACAATTATATGTGCAATATGCACATTACCTAATAGAGGAAGAATTATTGCGACAATAACTGTAGATATATTAATTAGTATTTTACTATTTGCAGACAATTTATATTATACATATTCTAGTTCTGTATTATCTGTAGCCCAAATGATGAATCTCCAATATGGAGAAGAAATAATGGATACATTACCAATGTTAATACAACTAAGAGAAATTCTATATTTTGCAGACATAATATTAATAGCAATATTGATAGGAGTAAAAGCATTAAAAATAGAAAAGAAAACAGAAAAAGAATTAAAAAAGAAAATAGCAAAAGTAGCATTGGGAATTATAGCGGTTATAATATTCATAAAAATAGATGTTAAATATATAGAAAAAGCACAAGAAGACCCATTTAATAAAGACATGCAAGTAAAAAAAGGAACGATATTTGGATATCATATGGCAGATATAGAAAGTACAATTAATATAAAGAAAAAAGCTAAATATAAAACTAAAGAAGAAGTCATGACAGAATATGAAGAATTAAAAGAAAAATATGAAGAAAATTATGGGAAAACAAACTATGACTTACAAGGAATAGCAAAAGGAAAAAACGTTATAATTTTACAATTAGAATCAATACAAGAATTTGTTATAAATAAAGAGATTAATGGAAAAGAAATAACACCAAACTTAAACAAATTTTTAAATGAAAATATAGAAATAACAAATATGTTTATGCAAAGTTATTCATCAACAGCAGATTCAGAGTTTTCAACAGTAACATCATTATATCCAATGGAAAACGGAATGTCATATAGTAGATATTACACAAACAAATATGATGATATTTTTACAATGTTTAAAAATGAAAGATATACAACATCATATATGCACGGAAACTACGGATTTTTCTGGAATAGACAAAATGTTTATAAAAAATTCGAAGTAGAACATATAGAATTAAAAGATAACTTTGAAGACACATCAGAAAATATAATGGGATATTTGTCAGATGAATTATTATATAAACAAGCAGTTCAAAAATTACAAGATTATGAAGACCCATTTATTTCATTTATTGTATCAGCATCTTCACATACCTCATTTAGTTTAGAAGGATTAGAAGATAGAAACAAGATAAATATAGATGTAGGAAAATATAAAGACACATTCTTCGGAAATTATTTAGAAGCTGTAAACTATGCAGATTATGCATTTGGAGTATTTATAGATGAATTAAAAAAAGCAAATTTATATGATGATAGTGTAATATTACTATTTGGAGACCATAATGGAATCGATATGTACAATGAAGAAATGTTAGACTTTTTGAAAGCTACAAAACCAGATTTAACAGATACAGATATAAAATTAAATTACATAAGAGTAGCATGTGGAATGAAAATTCCTGGAATAAAAAATATAAAAATAGAAAAACCAGTAAGTAAATTAGACATAAAACCTACATTTGAATATTTAATAAATGGAAATGCAGGAGTAAGTCTAGGAACAAACATGTTTGCAAAAAAAGACTTTATATGTTTAAACAATGAAAGAATTGTAACAAGCAGATATTATTATGATGAAAAATGGTTTAGAATAGCAAATGGAGAAGAACTAAATTTAGAAGAAATACCACAAGACGAAAGAGCATTACTAGAAGAATATTATAATGATATGAAGAAAGAATTAGATATATCTATTTCAATAAGTATTAACGACCTTTTGGAACGTTAGGGACGTGCTAAATCGTTCCATTTTGGAACCATTTGGGACAGTCCTTATATGAATAATTAGATTTGCCAAGGTTTATAGGTATCCTTAAAAACCTAAATATAATAATAAGGATGATCAAATTGGAAGATGAAAGAATAATTAGTCCTGAGTTAGAAAATAATGGTGAAGAAAGACTAGAAAACTCATTAAGACCAAAAACATTAGATGAATACATTGGACAAGACAAAATCAAAGAAAATATGAAAATATATATACAAGCAGCTAAAAAAAGAGGAGAACCATTAGACCATGTCCTTCTATATGGACCTCCAGGATTAGGAAAAACGACATTATCAAATATTATATCAAATGAAATGAATTCTAACATAAAAATAACATCTGGACCAGCGATAGAAAAACCAGGAGATTTAGCAGCATTACTTACAAATCTAGCAGAATTTGATGTACTATTCATAGATGAAATACATAGACTTAGCAAAAGTGTTGAAGAAATACTATATCCAGCACTAGAAGATTATACATTAGATATAATCATTGGAAAAGGACCAAGTGCAAGGTCAATAAGACTAGATTTACCTAAATTTACATTAATAGGAGCAACAACAAAAGCCGGTTCACTTACAACACCATTAAGAGATAGATTTGGAATTGTACATAGATTAGAACTATATTCTGTAGAAGACTTAACAAAAATCGTAAAAAGATCAGCAGGAATATTAGACGTAAAAATAGAGGAAGAGGCATCTATAGAAATAGCAAGAAGGTCAAGAGGAACACCAAGAATAGCAAATAGATTACTAAAAAGAGTAAGAGATTATGCAGCAGTTCTAGGAAATGGAGATATAACGATAAAAATAACAAAACATGCATTGAATAAATTAGAAATAGATGAATTAGGACTAGATGAAATTGATAGAAAAATATTAGAAACTATGATTGTACAATATTCAGGAAGACCAGTAGGAATTGAAGCATTAGCTGCTACTGTCGGAGAAGAAGTAGACACAATAGAAGATGTCTATGAACCATATTTAATACAAATTGGATTTATTGCCAGAACATTAAGAGGAAGAATGGTATTACCACCAGCATATAAACATCTAGGATTTGAATTTAGTGGAGAATAGGAGTTTTAAATGGTATTATTATCAGTAGAATTTTTAATATTATTAATAAGTATAATATTGATAATTATAGGTAAAGTAAAAAATAAAAGAGGAATTCTAACAACAGGAATTTGTATAATACTTTTACAAATATTAGTAACTATATTTTAGGTACAAAAATAACAGATATTGATAATATAACAGGAACTGTAAAAATAATAGAATATATTGCAGATTAAAAAGTTATAAGAATTTGCTGTTTTAATATTATAGAAAGTTATAATTAATTATCAAGGTTTATAGGTTACCATTAAAAACCTAAATTTATTATACAAGGAATAGGAGTAAATATGGTTATAATACTATATATAATTGTAGGATTTATGTGTCTTGTTTTACCACTTGTATTAACAACTATATTTTATGTAGTATAAGAGCCATAATTGATATCTTGAAAAAGTATAAAGAAAAAGATTTAAAACCAAAAGAATATAAGAATAAATTTTTAAATATGTGTAGTAAAATAATTTGCAATATATATAACTGGCCAATACTTGCAATTATATTTGTGATACCACTTGTAATAATATTAATATCAATACTAGTATTATTTGGTCAAAGACCAGATGAAGCAATAAAAGCATTCTTAGAAACAAGTGATTGGACATTATCTGCAAAAAATTCACCACCAGATATTGTCTATGATGGACATTATTTATGTACTGTTTCACTAAGAGGACACGAGAAACTAGTAAAACCATTAAGAATGGGAATAAGAAAAGGAGAAAAAATAGTTGTAAATAGACAATTATGTGTTGCAAATGCATTTGAAGACTTGATACAAGAAAGAACGCCGAAATTTCATCATTTAGTAAGAAATATTTATGATAAATATGGTTTTCCAATATCAAAATATATAAATACACCTGTAAAAGCAGATATAACATATATTTTGATGAAACCATTAGAATGGATATTTTTATTGACATTATATTTATTTGATAAAAAACCAGAAAACAGAATTGCAACACAATATATAGGAAATGCCAAAAAAGTTTTTAATTAATAGTAGAAAATAGAATTTAAATATTTATTTTCAAAGTAAAATGGAGGAGGAGTTTGAAAAAAATTCTTTCATTGTTAAGCAAAGAGAGGAATGAAATTTAAAATGAAATTATTATTACATACTTGTTGTGCACCATGTAGTGTATATTGTATAGATAGTTTAAGAAAAGAAGAAATAGAACCAACTGTATATTGGTTCAATCCAAATATACATCCATATATGGAATATAAAGCAAGAAGAGATTGTTTAAAAGAATACACACAAAGCATAAATGTGGAGGCAATCTTTGAAGAAAACTATGGTCTAGACGAATTTTGCAAAAATGTAGTAAATAACTTAGAAACAAGATGTAGAGATTATTGCTATCCTGTAAGATTAGAACAAACAGCTAAATATGCAAAAGAAAATGGCTATACTCATTTTTCTACTACTTTATTAGTAAGCCCATATCAAAACCATGAGGCTTTAATCGATGTAGCAAATTTTATGGCTAAAAAATATAGTGTGGAGTTTTTGTATAGAGATTTTAGAGTTGGATTTAGAGAAGGACAAGCAAAAGCTAGAGAATTGGGATTATATATGCAAAAATATTGCCGGCTGTATTTTTTCAGAAGAGGATAGGTATCAAAAAAAGATAGAGAAAGATAAAGCAGGACAGTTAAAATAATATTTTAGTTACTAGATAATGGTTTTTATTAAAAAGAAAAGAGTTTTCCTTAATATGGAAACTCTTCTCTTAATCGAATACAAA
>CALXJV010000078.1 GCA_944388715.1 uncultured Clostridia bacterium | reverse complement strand
AGGACTTGGAGTATTGCTTTCACAACTTATGAGTATGTTAGTTGCAAATATGTTTGAAGCAGATATGACAAAATATCAATTTATATTTTCAGCTGATAGCTGTATAAAAACATTAATTTATTTTGGAATAATGTACGTAATAGTAATGTTATTTAACGCAATAAATGTAGGAAGATGCAAACTAATTGATTTAATACAGATAAGCAAAAAATCTGAAACAGTAAAAATGAAAAATCCATTACTTTGTACTATTGTTTTCATTATATCTGCAATAGCTTTAGGGTATGCCTATTATATGGTAACAGGTGGAATAAATGAAACAGTTAAAACACCAGAGGATATTTTAAAGCCAATAGTAATTGGTGCAATATCAACATTTTTCATATTCTGGTCTTTATCAGGGCTAATTTTAAAAGCCGTTATGACTATGAAGAATTTATATGTAAAAGGATTAAATACATTCACATTTAGACAAGTAAGTAGCAAAATAAATACAACAGTATTTTCCATGACAATAATTTCTTTAATGTTATTTGTAACTATTTGTGTGCTATCAAGTAGTTTATCGCTTAAAAATTCTATGACAGCCAATTTAGATGAACTTGCACCAGCAGATATTCAATTAACTATTTCAGTTAAAGATGATGACTGGTTAGATCAAGGATATAACGAACAACAAATAGAAAATTCAAAATTAGGTGTTAGAAAAAATTTAGAAGCTCTAAATTTAGATTTAGATAATTATTTAAATGAAAGTGTAGAATATAACATATATCGAACAGAAGATTTAACATTTGATGATACATTAGGTGATAGCATGGAAGAAGTTGAAAGAAATTACTTAACTTCTATGATACCTTATTCTGTTTCAGAAATGATTATGACAATAAGCGATTATAACAATGTAGCCAAAATATACAATAATGAACAATATACATTAAATGATGATGAGTATATGATAATAGCAGATTATGATTCAATGATTCAAATTAGAAATATTGCATTAAAGAATAATGAAGAAATAAATGTATTTGGGCATACATTAAAACCAAAATATAATGAATGTAAAGATGGATTTGTAGATATGTCAAGTAATCATATAAATTCTGGAATAATAGTAGTACCAGATAGTGTTGTAGATAACAATTTTAAGGCATATAATTCAATAATTGGAAATTATAAAACAGAATCTTTAGATGAACAAAAAGATATAGAAAATACAATAAAAAATTTAATAAATAATCCACTTTCAGAACAATACAATTTACCAACAGTTAATACTAGATTAGATATAAGCGAAGCAAGTATTGGACTTGGTGCATTAGTAACATTTTTAGGATTATATTTAGGAATAGTATTTTTAATAGCAAGTGTTGCAATACTTGCATTAAAAGAATTAACAGAAAGTACAGATAATAAAGAAAGATATAAAATGCTCAGAAAACTTGGGGCAGATGAGAAAATAATTAATAAATCATTGTTTAGACAAATTGCAATCTTCTTTATGTTTCCATTGTTAGTAGCAGTTATTCACTCAATATTTGGAATAACATTTTGTAGCTATATTATAGAAACATTTGGAAATGAACAATTACTAAATTCAATAATTATGACAGCAATATTTATTGTAGTAATTTATGGAGGATATTTCTTAATAACGTATTTGTGTAGTAAAAATATTATAAAGGAAAACAGAAATGCCAGAGAATATTAAATGGAGAGGTTTAAAAGGTTAGTTTTATGACTAATCTTTTAAATTACAAAAATTTAAGAAAATTTTAAGATAAAATAATAGCAAGATAGACAATAAATTGATATAATATAGAAAATATTTTATTTAAGTATTAATTAAATTAAGGCAATAGTTAATATAACTATTATATTTACTTGAAAAAGTTGAATAACTATTCAAAAAATCACACAGAAATTAATTAATGTTATATGAAAAGGAGTTTGAATTATGAGTTTTTTGGGAAATGTTTTGTGGTTCATATTTGGAGGTTTGTTTAGTGGACTTTCTTGGATATTATCTGGAGTAATTTGGTGTATTACTATTATTGGAATACCTTATGGAAAACAATGTTTTAAATTCGCATCAATGTCATTTGCTCCGTTTGGTAAAGAAATCGAATACGGGGGAGGAGTTCCATCATTATTAGCAAATGTAATATGGATCATTTTCTTTGGTATTCCAATGGCTCTTGAAAATTTAATTTTTGGATGTATATGGTGCATAACCATAGTAGGAATACCATTCGGCTTGCAGTTTTTTAAAATTGCAAAACTTTCTCTTGCACCATTTGGAGCAAGAATTGTTTAAGAAACTAACTATGTACTTACGAACAAAAGCATTAATTTAAAATTTGTGTGATTTTATGGGAGGGTGATAGTTGTTGCTCTCTCTTTTTTTAAAGAGGTATGTTATGAAAATAGAAATAGAAAAAGAATTGGGCTAAAACGAATGGTAAGGAGTTTAGTGTATGTAGATTAATTCATTTAAACACTATTGCTAATTTTAAAGAATTTAGAGGTAAAATTAGAGAGTGGAAAAAGAAAAGCAAATAGTAATTTATCGTTTGAATTAATTTCTAATAATATAAAATATTTTTTAAATTTATAGATTTTAAAAAGAAAAAATGATATAATAATATAAATTGATTCAAGGAGGTAATATATATGTCAATAGAAAAACAAAAATTATATAATGAAATTGAAACATTACCAGAGGAACTCACAAACCAAGTTATTAATTTTATAGAATATTTAAAACTATCATATATAGATACAGAAGCTCCAGAGAGTGTAACAATAAAGAGTAAAAAAGATTTAAAAGAAAAACTACAAAAAGGTTTAGATGATATAAAAGCAAATAAAGTAATTTCTTTAGATGAAGCATTTGCTAAAATGGATAATATATAAGAATGGAGCAATGTCATGAAAAAATATATAGTTGAGATTTCGGAAACTGCTGAACAAGATTTAGAAAATATTATTTCATATTTACGATTTAGTTTGGCAGGAGATATTATAGCAGACAAATACAAGATTTTATTCAAACAGGAATTGCAAAATTTAGAGAATATTGCAGGGAGTATGCCTATTTTAAGTGAGGATTTAACTGGGCATAAAAACATTAGAAAGATTAATGTGAGAAATTATATAGTATTTTATATAGTGGATGACGAAAATTCTAAAGCATTAGTGGTGAGAATAGGTCATGCTTTTATGGATTGGGAAAAATATTTAAAGGATGAATAGTTAGCAAATATAAAATATTTGCTGATTTTTTCTCATAATCATCCCTACAAATTACAAGTTATAGAACAGTTAGAAATAACTGATCTATTTTTTAATATAGAGAGTTGCTAATAATAGTGACTCTTATTTGATTTCTACAATAGGAAAGTGATACTTTCCTATTGTAGAAAAGTCGCTTTGCTCCAACGGTTGCACACAATTTTACTGGCGTAAAATTGGCGCAGAAAAATTTACGGAAAGCCATCGAGAAAAGATAAAATTAATACAAATATTAAGGCTTTCCGATTTGTTCTATTACAAAAATGTAAGATAAATGTAAGATTAAAAAATGGCAAGTAGCCTTTATATGTTTTATAATATAGATAAAAGTTAGGAAAGGAGATTTTATAATGAGTAATGTATTAGAAGTAAGAAACATTGAAAAATACTATGGAAATAAATCAAATTTAACAAAGGCGATTGATGGTATTAGTTTTAATGTAGGAGAGGGAGAGTTTGTCGGAATTATGGGAGCATCAGGATCTGGAAAAACTACACTATTAAATTGCATTTCAACAATAGACAGAGTAACAGCTGGAAAAATTATTATTAACAATCAAGACATAACAAAATTAAAAGGAAATAATTTAAATAAATTCAGAAGAGAAGAATTAGGCTTTATATTTCAAGATTTTAACTTACTTGACACTTTAACTGCATATGAGAATATTGCATTAGCATTAACAATCCAAAAAGTAAATCCTCATGAAATAGATAAAAAAGTAAAAGAAGTGGCAGAAAAACTAGATATTTCTGGAATATTAAATAAATATCCATACCAAATATCTGGAGGGCAAAAACAAAGAGTTGCAAGTGCAAGGGCAATTATCACAAATCCTAAAATGGTACTTGCAGATGAGCCAACTGGAGCATTAGATTCAAAGTCAGCTAGACAATTACTAGAAACATTTGAACATTTAAACAAAAAATTGAGAGCAACAATCTTAATGGTAACACATGATGCTTTTACAGCTAGTTATGCAGAAAGAATTATATTTATAAAAGATGGTAAGATATTTAACGAACTAATAAAAGGAGAAGACACAAGAAAACAATTCTTTGAAAAAATAATTGAGGTACAAACACTTCTTGGGGGTGATTTAAACGATGTTATTTAAGTTATCAATAAGAAATATGAAAAAGAGTTTTAAAGATTATGCTATATATTTCTTAACATTAGTATTAGGTGTAGCAATCTTTTACATGTTTAACTCTTTAGACAGTCAACAAGCAATGCTTGAAGTATCACAATCAACAAGATCAATGATACAATTAATGATACAACTAATTGGGATGATTTCAGTTTTTATTGCGATTGTACTTGGATTTTTAATAGTATATGCAAATAACTTTCTAATTAATAGAAGAAAAAGAGAATTTGGTATATATATGACACTAGGGATGGGAAGAAGACAAATTTCTACTATTATATTATTTGAAACAATATTGGTTGGAATTTTATCTTTAGTTGTAGGTATTTTTATAGGTGTATTTGCATCGCAATTTATGTCTATTCTAGTAGCAAAATTGTTTGAAGCAGATATGAGTGAATTTACATTTGTTTTTTCTAAAGATGCTTGTATAAAAACTTGCATATATTTTGCAGTTATGTATTTAGCAGTTATTATATTTAATACATTAACAATTTCAAGATATAAACTAATTAATTTATTAACAGCAGTAAGAAAAAATGAAAAAGTAAGGATGAAAAATCCTATTCTATCAATACTTGTATTTATAGCATCAAGCGTATTATTAGGATATGCGTATTATTTAGTAACTGGTGGAGTGTATGAATTACAAACAGGAGATGAATTATTAAAACCAATTTTAATGGGAATAGTAGGAACTATTGGAATATTCTGGTCTTTATCAGGGTTTATATTACGAATTATACAAACAAGAAAAAACATTTACTTAAAAGGAACAAATATGTTTGTGTTAAGGCAACTTAATAACAAAATTAATACAAATATAGCTAGTATGAGTATCATTTGCTTAATGTTATTTATGACCATTAGTGCATTATCTAGTAGCTTATCTATTCAGTCAGCCCTAGACTCTCAATTAGAGGAATTCACACCAGTAGATGTAAATCTATATAAATCAGCATATTTACCAGAAAACTATGTGAACTCATATACAAAGCAAACCGTATATTATACAGAAGAACAAAGAGAAGATTCAAGAAAGCCAGTAAGTTATACACTTGAAACAAATGGATATGATATGAATACTTTAAAAGACATTGTTGAAATTCCTATCTATGCAATACCAGAATGGACCTTAAAATATAGTTTAGGAGATTATTATGAAACTGCAAAAATTCAGTTTTCAATGCTTACTTATGATACACCAGAATCTGTAATTAAAATTTCTGATTACAACAAAATTGCTTCACTTTATGGTATAGAACAATATAGTTTAAATGAAGATGAATATATTGTACTTTGTGATTTCGAACAAATGGTAGATATAAGAAATGAAGCATTAAAAGAAAACTCTAATATACAAATCAATGGAAAAACATATCATTCAAAATACAATGAATGTAAAGATGGTTTTGTATTCATGTCAACAAGTGAAATGAATGCTGGAATTATATTAGTACCAGATAATTTTGAATTTAAAGATGAATGGACAGAGCAATATCTTTTAGTAGCAAATTATAATGCAGAAACAGAAGAAGGTAAACAAGAAATAGAAAATACATTAATCGGTAGTGGTGACACAGAACTTTTTGAAAATCTTCAAGAAAAGGGAATAACCCTTGATGGTACTTCTAAAATAAGCCTAGAAGAAGCAAGTAAAGGATTATCTACAATTATCATATTTATTGCAATTTATTTAGGTATAGTATTCTTGATTGCAAGTTCAGCAATTTTAGCATTAAAACAACTTACAGAAAGCTCTGATAATAAACAAAGATATACAATATTAAGAAAAATCGGTTGTGATGAAAAGATGATAAATAAGGCTCTATTTAGACAGATATTTATATTCTTTATGATGCCACTTGCTTTAGCGATTATACACTCTATCTTTGGAATTAAATTTATATTATCAATGTTAGCTGCACTTGCAACACCAGAAGAATTACTACCTTCAATTATAGTTACAGCAATAATTATAGGTGCAATTTATGGAGTATATTTCTTAGCAACATATCTTGGAAGCAGAAACATAATTAAAGAGGAGGAATAAAAAATGGAAGATTTTAAAGAAAAATTACCAATTATTATAGCAGTAATCATTGTGATTGCTTTGATAGTTGGAGCATATTACTTTTTAGTAGTACATAAAGATCAATATTATACACAAATAGATAATACTAAAATAGAAGAGGTTTCAGGCTCAGATGATATGAAATATGAGTATACATTAACTGCATATAACAAAAATGGAAAAGAAAAAGAAGTGAAATTTAAAGCTAGTAGGGAATTAAGAGAAGGAGCTTATTTAGAATTAGATGTAATGCAAATGAGAGGAGTAATAAACTGGAGAGAAGTTCAGCAAGATGAATTACCAGATGATGTTAAAACAGCAATGAACATAGAATAACTGGAAAAATAAATGCAAAAAGGCAAGAAAAATAAATTTATATATAAAGCAATTTTCTAAAATTTCAAAAAAATATTTGACAAAGAGCAAAAAAAGCAATATAATTAGATAGAATTTTTGATGAAGAAGTTATCTTAAGTAGTTAATTTGAAACTCTACACAGGGAATTGTGGTCATAGATTGAGAGTCACAATAGAAAGGCAAATTAATGAATTTCAATAATGGAGTCAAATCGTGTAAGAGCGTTAATCTTAAATGAGGTAGTATAAAGATACTATGAAAAAAGGTGGTACCACGAGCAATTCGTCCTTTATGGTTGTTTTGCTCGTGTTTTTGCGTATGGAAAGGAAGTGGTTAATTTGCAAGATGATTTTAATAGTGATTTTAGATTAATCACTTTATATAAAATATAATTAAAATATAAGAAAGGAAAAGGTTTATGAAAGAGAAATTAGAAGAAATCAAAACAAAAGGTTTGGAAAAAATAAAAAACGTAAAGACTGTCAATGAACTTGAAGAAGTCAGAAAAGAATTAACTGGTAAAAAAAGTGAATTATCACAAGTTCTAAAATCTATGAAAGATTTATCAGTAGAAGAGAAAAAGACAATTGGAATGATGGCAACAGAAATAAAAAATACATTTTTAAGTAATTTACAAGAAAAA
>CALXJV010000077.1 GCA_944388715.1 uncultured Clostridia bacterium | reverse complement strand
ACATTTGGTTTTAATCTAAAATCTTTAGTTTTAGTATCTAGTGTTTCAGATGATAGAATTTTAGTAGATTTACAACGTTCAATAATTAATGCTAACAATACTGTAATTGACAGTGGTAGTAGATATTTTCCAATAGAAAACAAAGCAACAGTATATGATGCGCTAGTGAAATTTATTTTAGAAATAATATACGGGGAAACAGATAAAAAAAAAAAAAAATATATAAAAATATGGAAAAAAATAAAAAAATAAACTTTTTATGTAGACAAAACCAAAAAAGTGTAGTATAATAGGTATTATATGAGGGGAACGCATAAAGATAAAAGTACAACTGAAAAATAAAAAATAGGGAGGAAAGAAAATTGGATACAAATTATTTAGAAAACAACTATTTAACATTAGTTGGAAAAGTTACAGGAGAAAAAAGATTTAGTCATGAAATCTATGGTGAAAGATTTTATATCTTTAATTTAGAAATACCACGTTTAAGTGGGGTAGCAGATATTATACCAATAACAATTTCAGAAAGACTAATAAGTGATGATACACTAAATGATGGACAAAAATTATTAGTAAAAGGACAATTCAGATCATATAACAGTTATGAAAGTGAAAAAAACAGATTAATATTAACAGTATTTGCTAAAGATGTAAGAACAATAAGTGAAGAAGAGCAAAATGAAGAAGAAAATGAAATAGCAAGAAAAGATATTATAACAAATGAGGTTGTTTTAATTGGTTACATTTGTAAAAAACCAATATATAGACAAACTCCATTTGGAAGAGAAATTGCAGACATATTACTTGCGGTAAACAGAGCATATAATAAATCAGACTATATACCATGTATTGCATGGGGAAGAAATGCAAGATTTTGCCAAAATCTTGAAGTAGGTTCTCAAATAAAATTAGTAGGTAGAGTACAATCAAGAACATACGAAAAGAAACATGAAGACGGAAGTGCAGAAACAAGAGTAGCATATGAAGTTTCAGTAGGAAGCTTAGAAGTAATTGAAGAAAATGATAATCAAAATGATGCAGATACAGAAAATAAGGAAGCTGTATAAAAATAAACAAGTAGATTGCAAAAGTGCTTAACGTGAAAGCTTTACGTTAAGTGCTTTTTGCTTGTTACAAATTACAGCCTAAAAAGGTTATATAACTTTTGGCTTTCATATAAGCTAATTGAAGTTTTTTCAAAAAATGCTAGTTTTTCATCACATTTTCTGATATAATTCTAAATTAGAAAGTCATTCTGACTTTCTAATTTAGAAAAAACATTGCACACAAATTTTACTAGCGTAAAATTTGGCGCCGAACAATGACGCGGGCTTTGAAATGTTATGAACAGAAAGAATGTTTAAGAAAGCCTGCTATTGTTCTTGTAAGAATATTTTTATCGGAGGCAAGAAATGTTTAAATTAAAAAATAAAACAGAGAAAACTGAAAAAAAAGAGAGAAAGTTCAATTCCAAAATAGTTTTTGGAATCATAGCAATCATTTTAATAGCCATATTTTGTTTTGCAATGACACCAGTAACACTACAAAATGATACATTTTACACAATAAAAATAGGAGAGCAAATAACACAAACAGGAATAGACATGCAAGACCATTTTTCATGGCATGAAGACCTAGCATACACATATCCGCACTGGCTATATGATTTAATAACATATTACATATATTCAGCATTTGGAATGACAGGAATATATGTAACAACATGTATATTATCAATAATATTAGGAATATCACTATATATAGTAAACACAAAAATAGCCAAAAATCAAATAATCTCATTTATACTAACACTATTAGTAATATATATTATGAGAGGATATATTGCAGCAAGAGCCCAGTTAGTCACATTTATATTATTTGTATGGATAATATATTGTATAGAAATGTTCTTAAAAAATAGAAAAATCAGATATGCAGTAGGATTAGTAGGAATATCAACATTAATAGCAAATCTGCATGTAGCTGTATGGCCATTTATATTTGTACTATTTTTACCATACATAGCAGAATACCTAATAGCAGTTTTAGCAGAGTTTGTTATATATCGTAAATTAAAAATACAAATATTAAAATTTAGAATTAAATTATTGACACGTTCTGGAAAAAATGTGGATAAGAAACGTAGTTTAGAAGAAAAACTAAGGAATATAATAGAGAAAAATGAAAGAATAAAAATAAAAAGAGCAGAAGAACTAAAAAATCCATATAAAATAAAACTAAATAAGAACAAAAACATAAAATGGCTAGTATTAGTAATGATAATATGCGCATTAACAGGTTTATTAACACCATTAGGAGATACACCATACACATATTTATATAAAACAATGCAAGGTAATACAACTCAAAACATAAATGAACATCTACCAATGACAATAGTAGATGAAACAGAAGCATTATCAGCAATAGTTTTAATTTTAGCAATATTAACATTTAGTAAAACAAAAATCAAACTTAGTGATTTATTTATGATAGGAGGCTTATGTTATTTAATGTTAGCCTCAAGAAGACAAGTTACAATGTTTTGCATAATAGGAGTACTAGTTGTAAATAAAATGATATGTGGACTTATAGAGATATATACAAATAATGGATTAGAAAAAGCATATAAAAAAGTCGCAAATGCAATCGGATATGTAATAATAATATCAATCGTGTTAGGAATGAGTTATTATTTTTATGAACCAAAACAAAATGATGAATATATAGATGAATCTGCATATCCAGTACAAGCATGTGATTATATATTAGAAAATATAGATTTAACAACAGCTAGATTTTATAATGAGTACAATTATGGAAGTTATTTGATATATAGAGGAATACCTGTATTTATCGATTCAAGGGCAGATTTATATGCACCAGAGTTTAGTGGAAAAGAAGACGATATATTTATGGATTTTATAGATGTTTCTAGCATAGGTGTATTTTATGAAGATATATTTGAGAAATATAATATAACACATTTAATAATGTATAAAGATGCAAAAATAAACATGATAATTGAAGAAACAAATGATCCAAACTATAAACAATTATATTCAGATAAATATTTTGTAGTATATGAGAGACTAAATGCTTAGTAAGTGGATTGTAAGATATAATATAAAAACATAGTAAAGAATTTATTTAATTATAAGAAACAATAAAAGATTTACTTAAAATTACAAGGTATGCAAAGGAGAGTCATATGGAAAAAAATGAAAAACATAGATATGACAATTTAAAAGAGAAGAAAAACAAAAGACAAAATGATTATCTAGAAAAAGAAGAAAACAAAAGTCAACAAATAAATATACAACAGGAAAAAATAAGAAATTTCAGAAAAACACAAAATGGACCTCAAAGCTTAAAAGAACAAAAGAAAGAATTAAAAAAATTATATAAAATAATAGGAATAATAGTAATATTAATTATTTTATTAGACCAACTATCTAAGATTCTAATTATAAATAATGGAGAAATATCATTAATATCAAACACATTAGAATTAAGAGTAGATAATGCAAATAGTGGAATGTATGATGAAACTTCAAGGGCAGTTAATATCATGACCAATATAGTAATATTGTGTATTATATTTGGAATCATAAAAAACCATAACCAATTTGTTACTAAAAAAACGAAAATACTTTTAAGCTTTGCTTTTGGAGGAGGCATAAGTAATGTGATAGATAAGATATTTAGAGGAGGAGTAATAGAATTTATTAATATCGGAAATCTACCAGCACTAAATATAGCAGATATCTGTATTGCCATAGGTTGGATATCCTTTATTGCAATATTTGCCTCATTTTCATCAAAAGAACTTGCAAAAAATAAAGAAAATAAAAAGGATAGGAAAAATAAATGAAATATTTTGAAGTAGAAGAAGATAATAAAAGAATAGATGCATACTTATCAGAAAAACTTGAAGATACATCAAGAGTTACTATTCAAAGGTTAATATCAGAAGAGAAGATACTAGTAAATGGTAAAAAAACAAAAGCCTCATATAAAGTACAGGAAGGAGATAAAATCCAAATAAAAGAGGAAAAACCAGTTGAAGTATCAATAAAAGCACAAAATATACCATTAGAAATAATATATGAGGACAATGATATAATAGTAGTAAACAAACCAAAAGGAATGGTAGTACATCCAGCAAACGGAAATCCAGATGGGACATTAGTAAATGCAATTATGGCAATATGTAAAGATACCCTATCAGGAATAGGGGGAGAGATAAGACCTGGAATAGTACATAGACTAGACAAAGATACATCAGGAATAATAATTGTAGCAAAAAATGATAAAGCACATATAAATTTAAGTGAACAAATAAAAGAACATAAAGTAAAAAAGACATATATAGCATTAGTAAGAGGAATTGTCAGAGAAAATGAAGCAACAATCAATATGCCAATAGGAAGAAGTGAAAAAGACAGAAAGAAAATGGCAGTAACAAAAAAAGGAAAAGAAGCAATAACACATTTTAAAGTATTACAAAGATATGATAATTACACATTATTACAAGTAAATATAGAAACAGGAAGAACACATCAAATAAGAGTACATCTATCACAAATAGGATATCCAATTGTAGGAGATGAAGTATATTCCAATGGAAAAAACGAATGGAATATAAAAGGACAATGCCTACATGCCAAAAGTTTAGAATTCATACATCCGGGGACAGGTACCAAAATGTATTTAGAAGCAAAAATACCAGAATATTTTGAAGAAATTTTAAAATCTTTAGAAAATAGAAAAATAAATTAGTGGTAATATTAAAAGACTTAATATAGAAGAATGCTATACTCCAACCGTTGCACACAATTTTACTTATGTAAAATTGATAGGTTTATAGGTAAATCCTCTTTTCTAAAAACCTAAATATATTATTGAAGGAGTAATATTTTTGGAAAAAATAAGACTACAAAAATATTTATCAGAGGCAGGGATTGCGTCAAGAAGAAAATCAGAAGAATTAATTTTACAAGGAAAAATAAAAGTAAATGGACAAATAATAACAGAACTAGGGTTTAAAGTAAATCCTGAAAAAGACGAAGTAAAATATAATGATAAATTAGTAAAACCTGAGAATAAAAAAATATATATTCTATTAAATAAACCAATAGGATATGTAACAACAGTAAAAGATCAATTTAATAGAGAATCTGTATTAGACTTAGTAAAAGTAAAAGAAAGAATAGTGCCAGTTGGTAGATTAGATATGTATACATCAGGAGCACTAATATTAACAAATGATGGAGAATTTGTATATAAAGTTACACATCCTAAGCATGAAATAAATAAAACATATACAGTAACATTAAAAGGAATAGTAGATAAAAATGCATTAGAAAATTTGAAAGATGGAGTAGATATAGGAGGATATGTAACCAAACAAGCTAAGGTGAAAATTTTAAAGATAGATAAAGAAAAAAATATTACAAGATTAGAAATTATAATCCATGAAGGGAAAAATAGACAAGTAAGAAAAATGTGTGAGGCGGTTGGATATAAGGTATTGGCACTACATAGAAGTGCTATTGCAGGTATCGACGTAAAAGATATAGAATTAGGGAAATGGAGATATCTAACCAAAGAAGAGGTAAGGAAAATTTGTTATAGGTAATTTTGGAAAAGGACTTGTATTTTTAGAGTTTTTATGGTTTAATATAAATAGTTTTAATATATATTGTATTCAAATTTATATCAAATAATTTAAATCTAAAAAGCTCCAAAAGATAATAAAAAATCATATACCAGGAGGTGGTATAAATATACAACTTTACATATAATGATTATATAAAGTTTATCCATAATATAAAGCAAGAAAAATACTTTAATTTTAATGAAGAAATAGACCAATATATGATAGTCGAATTTGACAATATTAATGAGAAAGCCAGAAAAATAATGAAAGTTTTATTTTTGGATAAAAAAAGATTGGAAAATTTAATAAATAAATTTACTCCAGAGGAAGATAAAATATCAGCAGAAGAATTAGAATATGTAGAGTACATTGAGGAAAAAGATAAGTTAAGAATTATATATAAAAAAACTAATGAAACAATATTTTATTTGATTATATATCAAAAAGAAATCAACTTGAATTTACCATATGATATTTTAAGTTATTGTACAAAGATAATACATAAGCAAAAGAAAGAAATTTTGAATGAATTAATTATTGTTCCAATAGTTATCTATCTAAAAAATAATAAATATGATTATAAGCAAATAGTTGATAATGTTTTTGAAATGACCACATATGATGATAATATTTTAGAATTAAAATATAATTTGATTAAGCTAGTAGATATAGATAAATCTATGAAATGATTCACATAAAATTAATACATTATTGTACAAGCAATATCAATAAGGTAATAAAAATATAAATAACAAAAATCCCACAACAAAGTGGGATTTAGTTTGATTAATTTATTTGTCATGTTTATGTTTACGTTTACGGGTTCTTTTTTGCTTTTTTGATATCTCTCTATGAGAATACCTTTTCTCGTTTTGCCGACTTGCTACTCTTTTTTGTTTTTTATTAAGTTGCTTTTTTCTTTTTTTCTGTTCCTTCTTTCCATAGATTTCTTCTCCAACAAGTATAACTTGTAGAGTATTTTTCTTTTTTATCTTATGATAATGATTCAATATAAGAATCACTATTAATATATATAGTGCTGATAAAAACACTATATTTTTAATTTTATTCTTAGAGCAAACTATATATATAATTGGTTCTAAGAATCTGAAAGTCAAAAACAGAAAAAAAATGGGTAATATTACTTTGTCCCGCTGAATGAGACATAAAGTAATGGTGGTATTTAACCCAGCAAAGACAATACAAAAAAACAAAATGGATACTTCTATATTACTAAAATCCATAATGGTACCTCCTTTTTTGTCCTCATAAATTAATCAAATATTTAATAACTAGTTATATTTTACTACATTTTGAGAATTATGTCAAATATAAAATGGTTACAATTTACAGACCAAAATAAAAATCTAAAATGTTGATATATTAATATTTCATAAATTTTATTAAATATTATCGGCTGTGAATTGTAACAAAACATAAAAACTAAATATTAAGAAGAATAAAGAGGTTAAATAGAAATTTGAAAAAAATATAAATAAAAAATCTTAGAGTCACGAACTCTAAGATTTTTTATTTATCTAAATTTTATCAGCAAAACATTGGAATGTCAACAAAAAATCAGAAAAATTTTCGAAAATAAATTGATTAAAAAATGAAAAAAATAAAACAAAGATTATGCTAGAAAATGAATAAAAACTATTAGTTTCAATGATTTTCCAGAATGCACATTTTCTTAGAGTTCGTGACTCTAAGAAAATAACAAACAAAAGAAAGGGAAGGAAATAATTATGAAAAGGGAAACAGAAAGAAAAAATAAAGGTATAACATTAATAGCATTGATAGTTACAATTTTGTTCTCTTATGACGAAAAAATAAAATGTAGTAATAGCAAAGGTTTCCTCCTACAAACAATTTAGTAAAT
>CALXJV010000076.1 GCA_944388715.1 uncultured Clostridia bacterium | reverse complement strand
TTACTTTTGTTGCTTATACACTAGTTATTTCAATAATTTTATGAGTTTCTAAAAAGTTTTCATTTTTTTATCCTGATATATATAAATTATAGCTTTACAAAAATTTCCTGATATGATAAAATAACAACCAATGAGATATAAATATATTTCATTGGTTATTAATACCTAAAAGAGGTGAAAGAAAATGATAAAATTTACAAAAATGCATGGGCTAGGGAATGATTATGTCTATATGAATGCAATCCACCAACATATAGAAGATGAATCAACCCTAGCTCAATTTGTCAGCAACAGAAATTTTGGGATAGGATCAGATGGACTAATCCTAATATGCAAAAGTGAAAAAGCAGACTTCAAAATGAGAATGTTCAACTCAGACGGAAGTGAAGCAGAAATGTGTGGAAATGGAATTAGATGTGTAGGAAAATTTGTATATGACAAAGGACTTACACAAAAAACAGAAGTTACTATAGAAACTTTGGCAGGGATAAAGACAGTACAATTAAATGTAAAAAATGGAAAAGTAGAAACTGTAAAAGTGGATATGGGAGAGCCAATATTAGAACCTAAGGAGATACCGGTAATTTCAGAAGAAAAACCAGTAAAAAATCTAAAGTTAAAAGCAGAGGATAAAGAATTTGTTTTTACATGTGTATCAATGGGAAATCCACATGCAATTACAATAGTAGATAATACAAAAGAATTTGATGTAGAAAAATATGGAAAAGTATTAGAAGTAGATAAAGCTTTTCCAAACAAAACAAATGTAGAATTTATTGAAATTGTAGATAAAAACAATATAAAAATGAGAGTATGGGAAAGAGGAGCTGGAGAAACACTAGCATGTGGTACTGGTGCATGTGCATCAGTTGTAGCATGTGTATTAAATAATTTAACTGAAAGAAATGTAAATGTAGAATTATTAGGGGGAAAGTTAGAGATAGAATGGAATAAAAATGATAATCATGTATATATGTCAGGACCAGCAGTGACTGTTTTTGAAGGAGAACTTTAGGGATTATAATGAAATAAAAAGAAAGGAAAGTGATTATATATGAGTAAAATCAATGAAAATTTTTTAAATATGCAAGATAGTTATTTGTTCTCAACAATAGCAAAAAAAGTAGCAGAATACACAAAAAATCATCCAGAGAAGGAAGTTATAAAATTAGGAATAGGAGATGTAACAAAGCCAATAGTTCCAGCATGTATAGAAGCGATGCACAAAGCTGTTGATGAAATAGGAACAGCAGAAGGATTTAAAGGATATGGACCAGAACAAGGATATGAATTTTTAAGAAAAGCAATTGTAGAAAATGATTATAAAGCAAGAGGTGTTGAGATATTACCAGATGAAGTTTTTGTATCAGATGGAGCAAAATGTGATTGTGGAAATATAGTAGACATATTTGCAGAGAATAATAAAGTAGCAATTACAGACCCAGTATATCCAGTATATTTAGACACAAATGTTATGTCAGGAAGAAGTGGAAAATACAATAAAGAAAAAGGTACATACGAAAATATTGTATATTTACCAGTAACAGCTGAAAACAATTTTAAACCAGAATTACCAAAAGAAAAAGTTGATATGATATATTTATGCTTTCCAAACAATCCAACAGGAACAGTATTAACAAAAGAAGATTTAAAAGTTTGGGTAGACTATGCAAAAGAGAATAATAGTATCATATTATATGATTCTGCATATGAAGCATTTATTGAAGAGGAAAATGTCCCACATAGTATCTACGAAGTAGAGGGGGCAAAAGATGTAGCAATAGAATTTAAAAGCTATTCAAAAACAGCAGGATTTACAGGTGTAAGATGTGCATATGTTGTAGTTCCAAAAAATTTAAAAGGATATACTAAAACAGGTGAAACAGTAGAGATAAATAAATTATGGAATAGAAGAACTTGTACAAAATTTAATGGAGTGTCATATATTGTACAAAGAGGAGCAGAAGCAACATATACAGAAAAAGGAAAAAAACAAATACAAAAAAATATAAATTATTATAAAGAAAATGCTAAAATTATTAAGAATGGATTAGAAGAATCAGGATTCACAGTTTATGGAGCTGTAAATTCACCATACATATGGTTAAAAGTACCAGAAGGTATGACATCATGGGATTTTTTTGATAAATTATTAGAAGAAGTAAATATAGTAGGAACACCAGGAAGTGGCTTTGGACCTCATGGAGAAGGATATTTTAGATTAACAGCCTTTGGAACAAGAGAAAATACTATAAAAGCAGTAGAAAGAATAAAAAACTGGGGAATTTAAAAGATAAACTCTTCAATTTATAATAAAATGAAAAAAAGGATCATTATAATATAAAATCGTTCCATTTATATTATAATAGTCCTTTTTTATACAATAGAAAAGTGATACTTTCCTATTGTATAAAAGTCGCTTCGCTCCAACGGTTGCACACAATTTTATTAAAGTAAAATTGGCGCAGAACAAATTTACGGAAAGCCAACGAGGAAAGATAAAATTAATATAAACTTTAAGGCTTTCCGATTTGTTCTTGTATAGGAAAATCAAGTTTTTCCTATACAAGAACATCGCTTCGCTCTAGTGATTGCACACAAATTTTACTAGTGTAAAATTTGGCGCCGAACAATGACGCGGGCTTTGAAATGTTATGAACAGAAAGGATGTTTAAGAAAGCCCGCTATTGTTCTTTTATTGTGAATCGAAGGAATAAAGCTTCTATATATTGAAAAATGTAAGAAAAATCTGTATAATATACAGGTTAGGGAGGAATGATAAATCAAACATGAATAAAGATAATTTGATAAATAAAATTATAAAAAATATAAAAGAACAAGAGAAAAACATAAATAAAGCAAATGAAATAGACAGGAAACATTATAAAATGAAAATCAATATTCAAAAATTAATACAAATATCTAATAAAATGAAAGATAAAGATATAGGAAAATTTACAGACAAAAATCTTATCATAATACATAATGGAAATCCATATATAACATATATTTTAGCAATAAAAGCAATATGTAGTAATACAAACTTAGATATATGTGTAAATGAAACAATGATAGGAACAAATTTTATAATTGTAAAAATAATAAAAGAAGTATTAAAAGAATTAAAAATACAGATTCATCTTGAAGTATTAAGAAATTTAGATACAAAAGAATTAAAAAATATTATAAATTCAAATGAAAGCAAAAGCGAAAATGATACGAATAAAAAAATTATCATTTTACAAGATAAATCAGAATATTCAAGATTATTAAAGGAAAAAATTCCAAATGTATATTATTATCCAATATATAATGTATGTTTATATATTGATAATGAGGAATTTGAAGAGATTAAACAATATATTATAAAATATTGTGACGAAAACTTTATAGAAGTAGAAATATATGATGCAGATAACATAGAAGATGCAATAGAACAAATAGAAGCAGATAATGAGGGGGAATATGTACTAATTTTAACAAAAGAAAAAATAAATAAAATAAAAGAAAAAGCACAAATAGATATTAATATAAATACAAATATTTTAAGTGATTTAGAAGAAAGATTAATAGAAAAAGAAATAAGATAGAGGTGAAGTTTGAAAAATAATTTGAGTTTTAGGAAATACCATGAAACTTATTAGTTTCACAACACAAGGTGAAAATAAAATATTTTATTTTCAAAAGAAAGGAAGGATAGAAAAAATGGCAACTATAAGAGAAATACAAACATTATTAGACAAAGTGAATATAACAATTGATAAAAACGATGTGAAAGATTCAATAGGAACACTAGAAGTTGGAGAAAAATTAGAAGAAGCAAGAACAGTAGAAGAATTTCTTTTGAAAAATGCACAATATGTTAATTTTAAAAAGTTATTAATCATAGTTGTAAAAAGACTACAAGAGTTATATGATGGATATAAAGAAAAAAATATATCTAGATTATTAGAAGAAAATAGTAAAAATGAATTAGACAAAGCAATTAAATTAGCAAAATCATATATTAAACCAAACGAAAATATAATGACAGAAGCATGGGATTATGCCAAAGAACCAGAAGAATATAGTCTATTTAATTCCAGAGTAATAATATATGGACAAAATATAGAGAAAAATAAGGAATATGAAAAAATAAAAGATTTATTACCAGATATAGATGCTGTACAATCAATAGATATGTTGACATGTATAATAAATGATGTTAATGTTGCGAGGAGCATATTTGACATACAAATGCAAAGAGTGTTGCAAGAAGAAGGATACACTGCTGAGGAACAAGAAGAATTTTTAAAAAGACTTGCTTATGCAAATTCAGATAATGAATTACAACAAATTTTTAAAGAGATTGACCAAAAACAATTTACAAAATATATAAAAGAATCATTAGATAAAATCAGTCCATATCTTGATGCCAAAAGACTTATATTTTATCATGCATTTCAGCTAAAATTAGACTTAGAAAATAGTACAGAATTAGATGATAAAAGTATAAAATTTTTGAACCATTTAGAAGAATTATCAAAAGATTTAAACAAGAACGAAGGAATAAAATTTGTACAAGGGTATTATGGAAAAGAAGATATTGACAAATTTTTATTAAGATGGGACAAAGAAAAAGGTGAATATTGTGCAGATGAGCAATTATATTCTGGTAAAAAATTATTAAAAGACATGAATGGATATGAAGACTATTGCACTAAAGAAGAATTAAGAAACTTAGCAAAAGTAGAAGAAAATTTAGTGTATTTAGCTCAAAGCAAAAAATTAAACAATTCGACTATATATAATATAGCTATGAATAACCAAATATCTGAAAAAACTCTAATAGAATTATATATATGTGGAGCATTAGATTTAAGAAAAGTAGAAAAATGTGCAAGTAAAAATGGGATAAATATTGATGATGTAAAAGACAAAATAAAAAAAGAAAAATTAGAAAATAATGAAAAAATTGATTTAAATAATGAAGACACATGGAATTTATTAAATGAAGATGAAAGATTACAAATGGTTGCAGATTTTGTAGATAGCAAAAATGAAGAAATGCTACAAGAGAGAATAAAAGAAGTATATGATATTAATAAAATAGCAAATTTGTATAAAAAAATTCACATTAATAAAAATGAAGAAGGAAATCAAGAGCAAGACAAAAAAGAATATCAAAATTTGATAAAACTACATAATGCACTTGGATTAGAAAATAATGATGATATTATAACCTTATTAGAGGATGAATTAAGTAATGAGATGTTAGTAAACTTATATAATGATAATGTAATAAGTTTAGATGTCTTAGAAAGTTATGGCGAAGCAGAATTGGTTATAGAAGTATTTAATCAAGGAAAAATACATGAAAAAGATTTAAGAAAAACAATTATAAGATATCCTATACCATTAGAAGAACAAAAAGTTTGTGATTGGTATGATAATGGTGTTCTTCAAATAAAAGATATAGTAGAATTATATGTAAATGATAGAATAAATTTAGATTTAGTGAAAAGAATCAATGAAAATCTGCCAGAAGATGAGAAAATAGATAGTTATTTAGCAGAAAATGAATTAGCTAAATTGTATCAAAGTGCTAAAAAAGATGTAAATTCAATCTCAAAATATAAAAGATTTAGATTATTATATCAAACATTCAAAAGAGAAAAGTCAGATAAAAAAATATTAGAAAATTTGTCAAATATTACAAAGGAAGATTTGATGCAATTATACAAAGATAATTTACTAACTCTAGAAACTATATTAGAAGAAGGGGGAGATGAATTAGTAAAACATTTAGTAGAAAAAGGTGAACTAAAGCCAAGTGATGCTAAGGTATATTATCAGTCAGAGAATACAAATATAGAAGAGATACTAAAAAATCCTGATATGGATGATACTGAAAAAATGATACTAATTTATAGTACATATGATGATAATAAAGAACAAAGAGAATATCTAGTAAACTATCTCCAAACACATGTAACTGATGCAAAAGAAGAATCATCAATACAAAGAGATAATATAAATAGTAAAAACAATGTAGAAACTAAAAAAACTGTAACAGATCCATATGAAAGGTGGAGATTATTTACTTTATTAGACCATAATTATACTAAAAAATATGTAGATGGATATTTGATTGTTAATTTAAATAATTCACAAAAAACAATAGTTGAAAAAATGTATCAAAAAAGAAATGGAAAGGTAGTATCAGCTTATGGGACAGCAACATTTATTTTAGATACAGAAGAATATGAAAAAATGGAAGATGAATTAGTAGATGGTAAAAGATTTAAAGTTGCAAAACTAAGGAAGTTAACAAAAGAAAATCCAGAAAATTATACAAAAATAACTCATCATCCTCCTTTATTAGATGAAGATGGTAATGAAAAGACAAGCTGGGGAAAACGATTATTAGGAAATATAGGAAAAGGAGAAATAGAAAAAATATATTCTGCTGAAGAAATGAAAGAAATACAAGAATGTATGAGAGATATAGAAAAGTCAAGACAAGAATTAGAAATTTAATTTGCAGTTATTTGATTAATAATATTTATATATTAACTCTTTTTATTATATGAAAGAAGAAAAGGTTGAGTAATATGAATAAATATTGGAGGAAGAATTAAAATGGAAAAAAATCGATATAAAAATATTCAATTAACTCGGAAATTTTGAAAAGGCAAATTGCATAACACATTCAGGCAAATTTCATGTGGATGATGTTATCTCTACAATATTTCTTAGCAAAATAAAAAAAGATATTGTATTGCTAAGAGTTGCCACTATAGATGATAAATTAAATTTGAAAAATAAATTGGTCTATGATATAGGTTTGCGGTGAATTTGATCATCATCAAAAAAATAGAAATGGCCAAAGAGAAAATGGAATTTACTATTCATCAATAGGGCTATTGTGGAAAAAATTTGGTAAAGAATATTTAAAACAATTAAAAGTAAAAAATATAGATAAAACATTTGAATATATGGATAGAGAGTTGATTCAATATATTGATGCAACAGATAATATGCAAGTAGAATATTTAGAAAATAAAATAATGCCAGATTTTATAAAATTGTGTAACCCAGAATGGAATGAAAATATATCTGAAAATGTTGCCTTTTTAAATGCATTAAAATTAGCAGATGAATTTTGGGAGATTTATATTAAACATGCTATTGCTGAAGTAGAAGCTATAGAAATAATTCTAGAAAAGATAGATAATTGTAAAGAATGTTATTTAATATTTGACGTAGAAATGCCATATAGAAAAGCGATTAAATATATTAATACTGATAAAGTAAAATATATAATTTTTAAATCACGAAGAGAAGGATTTGAAATTAGAACTTTAATAGATTCTTGTAAATTTAAAAATGAGATAGTGCAGGCAACAGATATAAATATTGCTAGAGAATTAACTGGAATAAATGATTTGATATATATTGATGTGCATGGGAAATTATGTTGTACGAGGACATTAGAAAGTGCTATTCAAATTATAAAATATAATGAAGAATAATATCAAAGTTGTTATTTATAAAGTAAACAAGTAACTACTACGAAAACATAAATAACTTGCTTTCAAAATGGCGAGAAGTTGCTGGCACTTTATATATACTTTTTCGCCAT
>CALXJV010000075.1 GCA_944388715.1 uncultured Clostridia bacterium | reverse complement strand
GTAAAATGGATAGTGGAACGTTAGGGACGTGTCAAATTGAACATTTTTTGTCCAAAAGGGACAGGTCTAGTCTGAACCCACTTAAGTAAGGAATAATGCTAGAGGGGAAAATATATAATATAAAATCATTCACAATTTTGTATAAGCTAAATTTTCAAAGAAATTCTAAAAGGAAAAAATGTTTTCTTGCACTCAGACCCTCGCATTCTGCGAGTACCGTGCATATCCAACATTTCTTCCTTTAAGAATTTCTAATTCAAATTTAGATACGCAAAATCGTTCATTCCTTTATATTATATATTATCCCCTCTAGCATCATCCTTTACATATCCTTGACCTTTAATGAGGTCTGTCCCTTTTGGTTCCATTTTAGAAAAATCTTTGGTTTTTCTAAAACATCAGACATTGCACACAAATTTTACAAAGCAAAATTTGGCGCCGAACAATAACGCGGTTTTATATTATGAATATGAAAAAGTAAACTGTTTATGAAAAACCGCTATTGTTCTCCTTTGAAACGATTTGGCCCGTCCCTAACGTTCCAATATCCATTTTACAATTGCTTTTTTTATAATATCATATTCTTCTTTTTCAAATTGCATATTGGCAATACAATATTTTTTATTAGCTATATGTGAACAAAATATACATTCATATAAATTGTTACAGTCTTGAATAAAATATGAATTACTAATTTTGCTAGAACATATTACATTATAACTGTTTGTGCAATCAGATGAGTCTGCTATTCGTAATCCAAAACTTGTTGTTGCACTTCTTTGACATGCGATAATATTTTCACTTCCTGCGCATCCGTCTGAAAATATTACGTTTTTACATTTTCTACAATCAGTGGAACGATATACATTTTCTGATGTGTACATAGGGTCACTTTGTGATACATTTATACAATCATAAACTCTTTGGGTTGTTGTGTAATTTGTTATTTTCCAGATTTCTAATATTTCTTTTAAATTTTTCACATTTCGTTTTGGTATCATCCAACCTTTGTTTTGATCATGTTTTCTCATATTTTCTTGTGTAATATATTTAGCAGAACTAACAGATGATGCCCATGTTTCTTCTCCTGTTACACTATCTATTACTTTTTGTGGTAATCTTACATCAAAGGCGAATTCAGATAAGATTTTTTCTAATGTATATGGATTATTTTGCCCAAAAATGGCTATAAATGTTTTGTTTATTATTTCCATTGTTTCTCTAGTATCCAAGTTGCTCCCTCCTTTTTCTTGCAGGTGATTGAGATATCATAATATCTTTTAAACTAATATTACTGTCAATTGAAAATGTATTGTCTGTTTCTTCTTTTTCTTTTATTTTTTTCTGTTCTTCACTTTCAAAATCAAATTCTGTTGTTAAAATCTGATTTAAGACTTTTTGTGGTATTGGTATAAAATCTAATGTTTTGGCTTGAAAGGCTGGATATACTTTTCCTTGTCTTCCTATTCTAACAATGCATTCTCTATTTTTTAATTCTGTTAATATTTTCATTCTTGTAATAAATGAATTTTTGACAGCTATATCCATTCTAATGTTTCCATCTAAAATTCTTGCATCTTCTCTTGATACTCTAAATATGTAATAATTTATCATGTTTGAAAATATTGCTTTTTGAAGTGTCTCACTTATTTGGTTAAAATATTGTTGTGCTAGTATTAATGATAAATTATATTTTCTACTTTCTGATAGAAATCGGCTTAATATTGGATTTTCTAACAATGCTACTTCATCAATTATAAATATAATATGTTCATCATAAGTATAATTTTGAATTAGTTGTAAAATTTGTTGCATGGTGAAACCTGCAATTGTTTTTGTTGCATTCATTCCTAATTTACTTTGGTTTAAAGATATTATTGTCAAAAAGTTGTCTTCTATAATATCTTTTAAATCTCTTTCTGTCCCTTTACTTTTTAAGCCTGGTAACAGCTCCATTTCATCTATAAATGATATTATTGGTGAAAATGCTTCTTGATAAGATTCTGTTTTTAATTTATTGAATTCAACAGAAAAGAAATCAATTGTACTTTCTAGTAAGTTATCTGCTTTTAGTAATTCATTCTTATATTCTACTTCTGTTAGTAATTTTTTCAAATTTGCAAAATCCATTTTGTTTAATTTTGTTAATAAATATATACTATGTCTTAATACTCTTTCTAATTTCGAATTATATTGGTCTGCCATTAATGTTTGAAATAGAGATAAGATTAGTTCTGTTGTTACAATCAAATCTTTTGAGGCTCTCATAAATAAGTTAAAGCTATTTTTTGTTTTTTCAAAATCTAATATTTTTGTGTTTTCAATACCTCCTATATCATTTTTGATTTCTGCATGAGGATCTATAATCACAACTTTATATTTTCTCTTATATTCCTCATTTTTAGATAGATTCATGACTAATGTACTAATCAACTTAGATTTTCCTGTACCACTTGCTCCTACTATGATAGAATGTTTGTCAAAATCATATTGATTTAAATGTAAGCAATAATCTTCTATTAAATATGGAAATGTATTAACTTTTAAAAATGCATCTTTTTTGTTATCTTTTAATATATGTATAGTTTTTTGTATATCTAAAAATTTTGTAGCGTCTTTTTTATAAAAAAAACGATTATATTTAGAAAAGTCGATACTTAGCAATTGATATGGTACACTAAACACTGCTCTTCTTTTTATTAAATAACCATATTTATTTTCAAAAAATATGTATGTTCTAAATCTATAATAGTTTTTAGTTATTGGTAAAATGTCAATTTCCAAAAATTTTAATTTTTTTCCATTCTTTACTTCAGATTTATCATAAATATCTAATACGCTTTTTTCTTTTGTTGTTACAATATACCATCTATTTGTTATTGATTTCTCATCAAATATATTTTCTTCTTCATCTACTTTTTTTAATATAAATTCACTAAAATCTTGTATTATAGATGGCAATTTTTTTGAAGATTTTATAAAATATCTGATTGTATTATTTTCTATGTATATATAAATTTTCCATTTTTTCAACAGTCCGTTTAATTTTGATACTGAATATAGAAATTTAGACCATGTTTGCTCTTCAATAAATTGCTGTGTTAAAAATATTTCTGTTAAATATTTCATTTTATCATCACCAATTATATTATATCTCTCTAGTAAAATAAAAAACTGACTTTTTAAATACATAAAAAATCAGTTTTTATAATTCAATTGGCATTAAAAAATCAGTTATATCATCATGATAATATTCTAATTCTGGTAATTCTCTTATTTTATATTCACAACTTGGAATAAATTTTGCATAAAATCTTCTAATTTCTTTTTGAATGTCTTTTGCTTCTTGAGAATTTATTCTAATAGAAATCCATTTTGATTTTGGAATTTCATATTTTTCAAATTCTTTTTGATTTTTCTCATACAGTACCCAAAAATAGCATTTTGTCTTTCCAAATCTTTCAATATATTCTGTCATACCATATTCAAAATCGCCATACATTTTATACATTTCCTTGCAAAAAGTTGGTGCATCTAATTTAATATTTTGTATGCTTGTCTCTATTTTCTTTCCGTAAAGAATCATTTTTTCTCTTTCTATGATTGAATATTCTATATTTTGGCTATCTTCTTCTTTTTCATCAAAATGAATTTTAGAAAATATTTTTAAGCCTATAGGCTTTTTTCTTATTTGACTTGGTTTTACTCCATAAAATTTTTCAAATGCTCTTGAAAAAGATGTCGCATTTTCATATTGGTATTTTAGTGCAATATCAATTATTTTTTCGTGTCCATTGATTAAATCGATTCCTGCTCTAGATAATCTTCTTTTTCTTATATATTCTGATAATGAAATATTGCATAATATACTAAATAATCTTTGTAACATAATTTCATTTGTACCCAAAAATTGTGCTAATTTACTATATTCAATTTTATTATCCAAATTTTCTTCTATATATTCTAACATCTTATTTAATGATACATATATATTCATCTTTATTATACCCTTCTTACTGAAAGTCATTATTGCAATAACTAATAATATAACATTTTTATATTATTAGCTTTAGAACCGATTGATTATGTGAACTGTTATAAACTGTAACATACAAAGATGTATATTTTATTCTTTTTTGGTTAATCTGCTTTTTCACAAATTGCAAGTTCTATAGCTTTATTACAATTTTCAATAGCTACAAAATTCATATTTCCAGCATATTCTCCATCAATTGTCCAATCTACATTTTTTTCAGTTGTTATGGCTATTTTATTTGCTTTAAAATATACAAAATCTCTATTTACCATATAATCTTTATGCCTAAAATCACTTAGTAATCTGAAATATCCTGAAAGCTTTTTTGGTTTTCTAATAAAAATTGCTTCAAATTTGCCATCTGCTAAATCAATGTCTTCTCTATTAAACCATTTGAAACCTGCTATTGATTCTGAATTACTTATTCCGCCATATATAAATTCTCCTTCTAGTTCTTCTTCATCAAATGCAATTTTTACTTTATATGTTGGGATTTTTATCAATTCTTTTATAGCTTTCATGTAATATGCTAATCTTCCATATTTATTTTTTGCTTTTGGTGAAGTTTTATATGCTACATCTGTAATAACACCAAATGCTGCAACATAGCAAAAATATTTATTATTATTGAATTTCCCGATATCTAATATCCTTGCTTTTGATTTTAGTAATCTTTTTGTTATAGATATGTCTTTTATTGGCATATCTAAACTTCTTGCTAAGTCATTTGTTGTTCCCATTGGAATATATGCAATGCTAACATCTTTTACGTTTAATTCCATAATTGCTGTAACAGCTTCATTAAATGTTCCGTCTCCTCCACAAATTAATATTAAATCAGTGTCTTCTATGTTATCTATTACAATATTTCTTGCATTATATTCTTTTTTAGTAAATTGCATATTAACTTGCATATTTTGTTTTTCTAAATTTTTCTTTATATCTTTTGCATGTTCAGTTATGTTTCCTTTTCCAGATGTTGGATTTATTATTGTTAGCACTCGAATACTCAAATTTTTTCCTTCTTTCTCTTTTTCTTTAACATACAAGATTTTATCACATTTTTCTCCAATAGTAAAGTAAAATTTTTTTGAGACGCTCCTTGGGGAGCGTCCCTCATTCCCTATTCTGTTCTTAATGCTTCTACTGGATCTTTCTTACTTGCCATTCTAGCTGGAATTAAACCTGCAATAATTGTTAATATCATACTAATAAGTACAAGTATAACGCCTCCAACTGCTGGTAAAGTCACATTTACAGTAACACCTGTTACACTATATATAATCTTGGTAATTGGTATATTTAATAATATTGTTATACCTATACCCAATAATCCTGAAATTAGTCCTACAATAAATGTCTCTGCATTAAATACTCTTGATATATCTTTCTTTGACGCACCAATTGCTCTTAATATTCCAATTTCTTTTGTTCTTTCCAATACAGATATATATGTTATTATTCCTATCATAATTGATGAAACAATTAGTGAAATTGCTACAAAAGCTATTAATACATAACTTATTGTATCTATTATTTGACTTACAGATTTCATCATTATTCCTATCATATCTGTATAATTAATTACATTTTCTTCTTTACCTTCATCTCTTTGTTTTTGATTATATGCATCTATTTCACTTGTAATAGTGTCTTTTGCGTCAAAGTCTTTTGGATATATACTAATTGATGATGGTTCATCTAAATTTACTGCTCCTAATAATTCTAAATTATTTTCATAAGTGGCATTTGCATTTTGATTGTATGTTTCCATAACTTGTGCTAATTCTTCTGTACTTAATGTTGCAAGTCGTGCTCTTTGTTCATCGCTTAATTGAGTATAGTCAAATGTTTTGTTACCTTCTTCTGGAAATTCCATTCCTGTGAACACATTTATATCTGGATTTTCTTTTTGTTCTTTTACGATTTCTGCTTCATTTGTTTTATTTATTACATATTCTTTTAAGTCTTTTGTATAGCCTATTCCTCCAGTCATTCCAGTTGCTACACTTTGTTCATTTTGTTTTATTATTCCTACAACTTTTATATTTTCACTCTCATTAAGTTTTTGTTTCATATATTCTTCATCTTCACTTTTATCTACCCATAGACCGTTTCCTTTTTCATAATAGTCAGAGTTTAATATTAGTTTAAATGATAAGTTTAGTAATTCATCATATGTATATGATGTTGATTCAGTTTCTTCTACAGTTTCTCCATTTTGTACTTTATTCCATCTATCTTCTAATTCCTTTTGGTCTTTTAATCCTAAAGAATATAGTGTGTAATCACTAATTTCATTGTTTTCATTTACTATTAAAACTACTTCATTATAATTTTGTGGCCATGCTCCTGCTACTAAATCATATTGAGAATGTAATAGTTCTTCATTATCTAACATTTCTTCCCATACATCTGTATTTGACATACTTGATGTCATACTTGAACCAAACATGGAATTTACAGATGATGTTTCACGTGCTTCTATCATATCTCCCATTCCTAAAGCATTCATAACTGTACTTGGATTAACTTGAACTACTCCATTTGATGTATCTTCTTTGTATAAATTGATATTTAAATTGTAATTATATTTTATTGCAGTTGCACTGTCTTTTATTGTATTGCTTTCGTTTTCAATATAATTTTTTAGTTCTTTTAAGTTGTTACTTGTCACTTTACTAGATAATGTTGCTATCATTTCATCCATAACATCTCTAGAATAAATTTTTCCATCTTCATGTTCTTGTACATTTTCCTCATCTGTTTCTCCTATCATACTTTCTAACATACTTGATATATCAACAGTAGATTCGTCAATTGTTACTGGATAAGAGGACAGTGTGTCTTCTTCTACGCGATTTATATAGTTCTGTATCCCATTTGATATAGATAATATAAGTGCAATACCAATAATACCTATACTTCCAGCAAATGATGTTAATAATGTTCTTCCTTTTTTTGTCATTAAATTGTTTAAGCTAAGTCTTAGTGCTGTAAAGAATTTCATTGCAGTTCTACCAGATTTCGCTTTTGCATCTTTTTCCTTTTTTCTGTCTTCTTCAGTAAAAGGTTTTGAATCATCTGTTATTACTCCATCTAAAATTTTTACAATTCTTGTAGAGTATTTTTCTGCTAATTCAGGATTGTGGGTTACCATAACTATTAATTTATCTTTTGATATTTCTTTTAATATCTCCATAATTTGTACACTTGTTTTTGTGTCTAATGCACCTGTCGGTTCATCTGCCAAAATAATGTCTGGATTATTTACAAGTGCCCTTGCAATGGCTACTCTTTGCATTTGTCCTCCTGACAATTGATTTGGCTTTTTATGAATTTGTTCTTTTAATCCCACATCTTCTAATGCTTTAATTGCTCTTTCTCTTCTTTCTTCTCTTGATACTCCAGATATTGTAAGGGCTAATTCTACATTTGAAAGAATTGTTTGATGTGGTATCAAATTATAGCTTTGAAATACAAAACCAATAGAATAATTTCTGTAAGCATCCCAGTCTTTGTCTTTAAATTTTTTGGTTGATTTTCCATTGATAATTAAGTCTCCAGATGTATATCTATCTAATCCTCCAATAATATTTAAAAGTGTTGTTTTTCCACATCCACTTTGCCCTAAAATAGATACAAACTCACTCTTTCTAAATTCAATACTAATCCCCTTTAAAGCTTGAACCTTTGAATCTCCTGAAATATAATCTTTTGTTATATTTTTTAATTCTAACATTATTTCACTCCTTTTCTTCTTAATTTTTAACTCCAAATTTAAATCAATAACTATTTTAGTTATCTTACTAATTTTACTTATGGTAAAATTATTAGTAATAAATTTTATATATTATAAAGTAAAAGTTCTTTAAAAATGACAACTAGTCATGTATATATTTTTAGCATGACTAGTTAATTTATTCAATATTTTTCACAAAAAATTTACAAAAAAGAACAATAGCGGGCTTTTTTGAACATTTTC
>CALXJV010000074.1 GCA_944388715.1 uncultured Clostridia bacterium | reverse complement strand
GTAACAATATATTCAACTATTCTATTAAATAAATCTAAATCTTTTATTCCAAATCTTGTAATAATATCTTTTACTACGATGGAATCATATACATCAGACAGATATGTTTTAGTTTGCATTTCATCTGTCAACATAAATCTTTGTGGCATACCTCCCCAAGTTATATAATCATCAAATGCATCTTCAATATCTTCTTTTTCTTTTATATTATTTAACTCACATACTTCACTAAAAGTAAGTGGATATATTTTAAAGCTTACATATCTTCCTGCTATATGTGTAGCTAATTCTCCAGATAATAAATCACTATTAGAACCTGTGATAAAAATAGATACATTTTTAGATGCTTTAAAAGAATTTATTGCCTTTTCCCAATCTTTTATATTTTGAATTTCATCAAAAAATAAATAGTATTTTTCTTTATTGGTTATTTTTTCTTTGATGTAGTTGTGTAAATCTATATCATTTTTTATAAAACTATAATCTTCATTCTCAAAATTTATATATATAATTTGTTTTTCTTCAATTCCTTTTTCTTTTAGTTCATCTATTATTTGCAATAACAAAACTGATTTTCCACATCTTCTAATTCCCATTATAACTTTAATTAAATCTTGATCATAAAATGGTCGTATTTTAGATAAATATATTTCACGAATAATCATAAATATCCCTCTTTTCTTATTTTAGTATATCACTATTTCAAAATTTTATCAACAATTTTGTTTATTGTACTAAACAAAATTGTTAATTTTTTATTTTTTGTTTAGTACATTTCTATATTTGTCAAATAATATAATCTCTAATTATATTATCTATATCTTAATAAAATATGGATAGTGTAAAATAAAGTTTGTAAGTTAAAGGTACCAAAACTTATGCACTTTACTTTATACTATCTTTTAATCTATTTTTTATTCAAAATTATATTACTTAACATCTCTTATTCTAATCATTACATTCATATTTTATAAACTTAATTGTTAATAAGCATTTTATTCTTATGATTTTTATGATAAACTATATTAAAATAATCAAAAAGTATTATAAATGATAGGAGCCTAATATGTTAAGAATTCAAAATATCAAAATAAGAGAAAATATCACTGAAAATGAATTAATTAGTTTTGTCTCAAAAAAATATCATATAAAAAATTCTGATATCACAGACTGGCACATATCAAAAAAGTCAATTGACGCCAGAAAAAAATCAGATATATTTTTTAATTATACAATAGATATTAATGTGAAAGACGAATCTAAATATCCTAATATTAATAAAATCAATAAAGTTGACATTGAACAAAAAATAAAAGAAAAAATCAATATTAATGTAATAAATTCCTTAAAAACCGAACCTTCTCCAGTTATTGTTGGTGCTGGTCCTGCTGGACTTTTTTCAGCTTTAACTTTTGTTCAAAATGGAATCTGCCCTATTATAGTTGAGCAAGGAAAAACAGTTGATAAGAGAAAAAAAGATGTTGATGATTTTCTATACAATAAAAAGTTAAATATCTCTTCTAATGTTCAATTTGGTGAAGGTGGTGCTGGTACATTCTCTGATGGAAAGCTTACTACTGGAATCAGTAATCCTTTATGCCAAAAAGTACTAAAAGAGTTTGTTAATTTTGGTGCTCCGAAGGAAATTTTATATTTGTCTAAACCTCATATAGGTACTGATAAGTTAATTGATATTATTAAAAATATGAGAAATTATATAATATCTAAGGGAGGAAAATTTTACTTTAGTACTAAATTTATGGATTTCACAGTTATTAACGGTCAAATTAGTTCTGTAAAATTAAAAGATTTAGTAACTAATAAAACTTTCGATATTAAAACAAATAAACTAATTTTAGCTATCGGTCATAGCTCTAGAGATACTTTTGAGTTATTATACAAAAATGGTATTAATATGGAACAAAAGAATTTTTCTGTTGGTGTTAGAATAGAACATCTTCAAGAAAATATAAATAAAGCTCAATACGGAGATAATCCAAAGTTAAAATTACCTCCTGCTGAATATAAATTAGCTTATCATTCTCCTTCTGGACGTTCTTGCTATACTTTTTGCATGTGTCCAGGAGGGACTGTTATTGCTTCTTCAAGTGAAGAGAATACAATTGTTACAAATGGTATGAGTAATTACTTAAGAAATGGTACAAATGCAAATTCAGCAGTACTTGTAAATATAACTCCAGAGGACTTTTCAGACTCTTCTCCTTTAGCAGGAATGTATTTTCAGAAAGAATTAGAAGAAAAAGCATTTATCTTAGGGGGCTCTAATTATAATGCACCTATACAAAAAGTAGGAGATTTTTTAAATAATACTATATCTACAAAAATTGGATCTGTGGTACCTTCATATCTGCCTGGTACAACTCTATCTAATTTAAATGATATTCTTCCTGAGTTTGTTTCTTCTACTTTGAAAGAGGGGTTATTATATTTTGATAAAAAATTAAATGGATTTGCTAATCCAGATGCCATTTTGACAGGTGTTGAAACCAGAAGTTCATCTCCTGTTAAAATTCCTAGAAATGACTTCTTAGTATCTAACATAAATGGTATATATCCTTGTGGTGAAGGTGCAGGATATGCCGGTGGAATCATGTCTGCAAGTGTTGATGGAATTAAAACAAGTTTAGCAATTATGTCCTGTTGAGAAGGGATTAAGGGACGCTCCTTCAATCCCTTCTCAAAATCTTCATCAACTTAATTTTCTATATTATGAATTATCTCAACTAAACTTTCTATCAAATAATCTACATCTTCCTTAGTATTTTCATCACCAAAAGTAACTCTCAATGTTCCTTCTAAATATTCACTTGTTAATCCTATTGTTGTCAACACATGTGAAGGCATACTACTCCCAGAAGAACAAGCACTTCCAGCTGATGCACATATTCCTTTTTCATCCAATTTCATCAACAGTTCACCCCCATTTATTCCTTTAAAAGATGTATTAGCATTTCCTGGGAGTCTATGCTCAATTGAACCATTTGTTTTTACATCCAAAATATTTTCTTTTATTTTTTCAAAATAATAATCTCTTAATGTTTTTAATTTATTTATATGATTTTTCATATCATTTTTTGCTAATCTACATGCTTCTCCTAGTCCTACCATGCCTGGAACATTTTCAGTTCCTGCTCTTTTGTCTTTTTCTTGATGTCCACCATCTATCAGATTTTTAAATTCTATATTTTTATTCACATACAATGCTCCTATTCCTTTTGGTGCTCCTATTTTATGTCCTGATAATGATAACATATCTATATTTAGTTTTTTTACATCTATATCAATATTTCCACAAGCTTGAACTGCATCTGTGTGAAAAATTATTCCTCTTTTTTTAGCTATTTTGCCAATTTCTTCTATAGGCTGAATTGAACCAATTTCATTATTAGCAAACATTATACTAATCAATACTGTTTCTTCTGTTATACTATTATTTAATTCTTCTATATTTATTACTCCTTCTTTATCTACATTTAAATATGTTACTTTGAAACCATTTTCTTCTAATGTCCTACAAGTATTTAATATTGCTGGATGTTCTATTTTAGTTGTTATCAAGTGCTTGCCATTATTTTTGTCTAAGTTCATTATTCCTTTTAGTGCTGTATTGTCACTTTCTGTCCCTCCACTTGTAAAGTATATTTCATTTTTATCGCAATTTATTAAATTTGCTACATTTCTTCTTGCTTCCTCTACTGCGACTCTAGCTGTTCTTCCCAATTTATACAATGATGATGGATTTCCATATTCTAGCATAAAGTATGGAAACATTTTATCTAATACTTCTTTTCTTACTTTGGTTGTTGCAGAATTGTCAAAATATCTTATCTTCATTAAAAATTCATTCCTTTCATCTTAACTGGCTTTTGTATATAATACTTAATATATTGTATGCTACTTTTCTTTTATTATTTCTTTTATTCTTGCTATATTTTTAATTGTAGTTATATATCCATACTCATAACAACTATCTAATTTTTGTATATCCAGCAATCCTGTTTTGTCTGTGCATATTGTTAATACATAATCACTTTGTTTTAAATTTTCCTCAGATATTTTGTTTCCCATTAAATCTATAGTTCTCATAGCTATATCCATATAATTACTCTCATTTGTAATATCATCTGCTTTAAAATTAACTGCAAGCACTTTATCCATTCCCTGATTTTTTACTTCTATAACTGGTACATTATTTAATGCTCCCCCATCTAAAAATTTGTGTTCTTTAAAATCACATGGACAAAACACAGCTGGGAAACTGCTTGTTGCTCTTAATGCTTTTCCAACACTAATATCCATTATGTATTTATTATATATATTATTTTTTTTTGGAATATTATTTGTAAATATATATTCTTTTCCATTTTTTATATCTACACTTGGTATTGATATTGGCATCTTAGTGATGTCAGATATATTTTTTATTCCTTTTTCATTTGCCAGTTTATCAAAAAGTTTTTCAATATTTTCTCCTCTTCTAAAACCAGTATTCTCTTTTTTTAATATATTACTTACTCTGGTAATAATTGGACTTAACCCTGTTCCAACTATATCTTTTGAATATCTTTTAAATAATTCATAAATGTTTTCAGGGGTATAGCCTATAGCATATAATCCTGCTATCAATGCTCCTGAACTCGTTCCCCCTATTGCATCAATCTTTATTCCATTATCTTCTAATGCTTTTAATACTCCTGCATGTGCAATTCCTCTAATACCTCCCCCAGATAAAGCAATTCCTAATTTCACAATTTCACCTTTTCTCTAAAATTATTTTCTTATACAGTATTCCCCTTTATACAATTTTTAATCAATTGGAGATAGGTGAAATTGTTTCAAAATCGGACTTTATTTTGTATAATAAAATTCTCCATATCCATAAGTTACTTTATAATATTCTTTTATAAAATCAGGCTCTACTAGTGTATTTATTGTATATGTTGGTTCTAATATGACTTCACCATCTGAATTAACTACTCCCCATTTATCTCCTAATTTTACACCTGCATATCCATATAAGTTTAAATCTGTTGTTTTATCATAAATATAATCTACTACAACATTTCCATTTTTATCTACAAATCCCCATTTTCCATCTTGTGATTTTGCATAAATTTTGTTATCTGGGAATATTTCTGTGTTTTGCTTTTCGTTTCCGTCTAAGTCATAATATTTTGTTTCTGTGTTATTATATACTTTTATATAATTATCTTTTACTTCTATAATTGCATTTGTCATTTCACATATTTTTTCTAATTGCTCATTATATATTTGTGTTGTACTGTTTGCTGATAATGTAGTTTGCAAACATTTTGTTCCTTCTATTTTTTCTATTGAATCATATTGTATCTCTATTATTGGTTCTTCTTTTATATTTATAACTCCTAGTTGCCCGCCTGCTACTGAAACTATAAAATAGTCATTATTCAAATATTCTATATAAGAATAATTTGATGTTGTTAATTGATTTCCGTCTTTGTCTATAATACTATATACTGAACCTTGTGAATTATCTATTTTTATTTTATAATTTTCATTTTCTGTCTCTAAAATGTATATATTTCCATCTATTTGTGTTTCTGGTGTTCCGTCTTCTTTATATACTTTTACATTTCCTTCTGTATCTGTTGCATATATATACATTCCTGTGCTATCAATTTGTGTAAATTCTATTGGTATAATGATTTTCCCTTCCATTGTTGCTACACCAAATTTCTTTGTTCTTTCTAGCACTAGCATATTATTTTCACTATTATATGATATTGATTGATATTCATTATTTATAATTTGTTCTTGGTTCTTAAATACTCCATATTGACCATTTTGTGCTGTTATTAAATATATGTTATTATCATCATTTATGTCTATTATTCTTGAGACTTCATTATATTCTGGTTGTAATATAACATTACCTTTAACATTTATATATCCATATCTGTATCCATTTTCAGTTGTATTTGAAACTATATATCCGGCATTTTTGTATCCATTTTCTTCTGTTGTATAATTATCAACTGTTATTTGATCATATTCTGGATTTACTAAATAGTTTCCTTTATTATTTATAACTCCATATTTTCCTTCTATTTTTACTAATAATTCCCCTTCTTTGTATGGTAATCCTTCTATTGTTTCATATATAGGTTTAGCTAATACTTTTCCTTCTAAATCTATTAATCCTATTTTTTCATCTTGTTCATATGTTAATATATTTTTTTCATACATTATATTACTTGATATATTTTTTAATTTTATAGGTTCAACATTTGTATATTGTGTTAATATTTGTTCCTGATTTTGATTTAGTATTTTTGTGTTTTCATTTTCGTCATAACATACAAATATTGCTTTTTGTGGATTTGGAATTACTATATTTGTATATTCAGGATTAATTACAATGTCTCCTGTTTTATTTATAACTCCATATTTTCCTTCTTGTCTTAAAATAAAGTATTCATAACTTTCAATATCAATTTTTTCTACTTCATATTCTCTTCCATTTAAAAGCATTTGTTTATATATAAAATAACCTGCTACTGCTATTACAATTAATAATACAATTATTAATATTACTATATATTTTTTCTTCATATAACTTACCTACCTATTCTTCATTTTTTGTTTCTGATTCTTCTTCTGTTTTTATATTATTATTTTTGCATGCTTTTACTTTTAATATTCTTTTGTCTTCATATTCTTCTATTTTATATGTTACTTTTTCTGTTTCTACAACTGGTTTTTCTTCATCTTCTGGTATTCTCTTTAATTCTTCTTGTAAAAATCCTGATATTGTATCATAGTCTCCTTCTGGAATTCCTGCATTTAATAATTTATTTACATCATATATTGGCAGACTTCCTGATAAGATATATGTGTTTTCGTCGATTTTCTCGTATTCTTTTTCTTCTTTATCATATTCATCATATATATCTCCTACAAGTTCTTCCAATATATCTTCCATTGTAATTAAACCTGCTGTTCCTCCATATTCATCAATAATAATCGCTATTTGCATCTTATTTTTTTGTAGTTCTTTAAATACTTCATTTATAAGTCTGTTTTGTGATACGAAATATGCTTCTTTTACTACATTTTTTACTTTGAAACTTTTTTTATTGATATTTTTTAATACATCTTTTACATATAATATGCCTTTTATTTCATCAATTGTTTCTTCATATACTGGTATTCTACTATATCTATATTCTTCTTGTGATAGTTCTTCTAATAACTCATCATTGCTTATGTTTATATCAACTGCAAATATATCTTTTCTGTGTCTCATTATTTCAGATACAGTTATATCATTAAATTCAAATACATTATTAATAAGTTCTTTTTCCTCTTCTTTTATTGTTCCTTTTTCTTCTCCTTGATTTACCATCATTTTGATTTCTTCTTCTGTTACAGTTTCTTCTTCATTTTCTCCTACACCAAATACTTTTGAAATTGCATTTGTAACTACTGTTAATAATTTTACAAATGGTGCAGTTATTATTGATATTCCTCTAATTACTCCTATAGTTGCAAATGATATTTTTTCGTAGTGTTTCATCGCTAATCTTTTTGGCACTAATTCTCCAAATACTAGTGTAAAAAATGATAATATTATTGTTATTATTATGATAGATATGCTTCTCCATACACCTAAACTAATTGTTGGTATTAAATTATTTAACACTGGTGCTAACATATCTGCAAATGTATCTGATGCAAAAGCACTTGATAGAAATCCTGCAAGTGTTATCCCTATCTGTATTGTAGCTAAAAATTTGCTTGGTTCTTTTAACATCTTTTCTATTTGTTTTGCTTTTTTATTTCCTTCTTTGGCTTGCTTTTCTACTTTTGCATCATTTAATGATATAAATGCTATTTCACTTGCTGCAAAATAAGCATTTAGCAAAATTAATATTACTAATACAATTAATTGTGAAAACATTAAAATTCGCTCCCTTTTGATTATTTTACCTTTATTTTTCAAATCTATTCTATCAAAAAATTTTTTGTTAATCAATAGTTTTTTTGAATTGCACTT
>CALXJV010000073.1 GCA_944388715.1 uncultured Clostridia bacterium | reverse complement strand
GTATTGAGCCGAGAAATTTATGAAATATTAATATATATACATTCTTGTTAAAAGTATTTAGACAGTAAATTGTAACATATTATATAGGAGGTATACATACATGTGTGGTTTTACTGGTTTTGTGAATTTAAAGAAAAAATTAAATGATAATTCTAGAACTATTTTAGAAAATATGAATAATACTTTAGCTAAAAGAGGTCCTGACGAGGATGGTTATTATGTTTCTGAAAATGCTTGTCTTGCACACAAAAGATTAATTGTAATTGATCCTGTTGGCGGGAAACAGCCTATGATTGAACACAAATCATATGGTGATTATATAATTTGTTACAATGGTCAAATATATAATACTAAAGAAATAAAAGAAACCTTGATAGAAAACGGCTTCGAATTTAAAGGGCATTCTGATACAGAAGTTATATTAAAAGGATATATACATTATGGAAATGACATAGTAAATCATTTAAATGGAATTTTTGCATTTGCAATTTGGAACACTAAAGAAAAAGAATTATTTATGGCAAGAGATCATTTTGGAGTAAAACCTTTATTTTATTCTTTGTTTAATGATACTTTAATAGTTGGTTCTGAAATAAAAGCCTTGTTTGAATATCCTGGAATTGAAAAAATATTGGACAGTCAAGGTATATCTGAATTACTAGGTATTGGTCCTAGCCATACCCCAGGTACAACTATTTTCAAAAATATTTATGAATTAAAACCTGCTCATTTTGCAGTATTTAATGAATATGGCTTAAAAGTCGAAAGATATTGGAAATTACAATCTGAAGAACATACTGATAATTTATCTCAAACTTGTGAAAAAGTTCGCTTTCTATTAAAAGATACAATTGAACGTCAGTTAGTTTCAGATGTTCCATTATGTACTTTTTTGTCAGGAGGTCTAGATTCAAGTATTATTACAAAATTTGCTTCTGATTATTATAAAGATAAAAAATTGCCCCCTTTGGATACTTATTCCATAGATTACCTAGATAATGATAAAAATTTTGTTAAAAGCGATTTTCAACCAAATTCTGATAATCATTATATTTACCTGATGTGTCGAAATTTGCACACTAAACATCATCATATTGTTATTGATACCCCTGAACTTGCTTCTTACTTATATGATAGTATGATTGCAAGAGATATGCCTGGTATGGCTGATATAGATTCTTCTTTGCTATTATTTTGCAAACATGTAAAAAATGAAAAAACAGTTGCTTTAACTGGAGAATGTGCTGACGAAATTTTTGGAGGTTATCCATGGTTCTTTAGAGAAGATGCTTTAAATAGTGGTACATTTCCTTGGTCAATTGCTATTGATGAAAGACAAAAATTGTTAAATCCACTTTTAAGTGAAAAAATAAATTTAAGGGAATATATTGATTATCGATATAATGAAAGTTTAGAAGAGGTTGAGATTTTAGATACAGATTCAAAAGAAACAGCAGAAAAAAGAAAAATTTCTCATTTGACTTTAAATTGGTTTATGCAAACTTTATTAGATCGTTCTGATAGAATGGCTATGTATAATGGATTTGAACTTCGTGTTCCTTTCTGTGATTATAGATTGGCTCAATATGTATGGAATATACCTTGGGAAATGAAAGCTTTAAAAGGTAGAGAAAAAGGTCTCCTTCGTTATATTTGTAAAGATTTCTTACCTGATGAAATTGTTGATAGAAAAAAATCGCCTTATCCAAAAACTCATAATCCTACTTATTTGGCTAAAGTAAAAGATATGCTAACAAATATTATGGAAAATCCAAATGCTCCAATTAATGATTTATTAAATAGAGATTATATTTTAGAAATATTGGATACAAATGGCTCTAGTTTTACTAGACCTTGGTTTGGTCAGTTGATGACTCGGACCACAACTTATGGCATATTTGTGCCAGGTGAATATGTGGCTTGAGAAGTATGAGCCTAGGATTGAAATATAATTTTTATCTTGAGGTCGCAAATTGCGACCTCAATTAGTAAATATTTCAATTTAATTTTTATCATTTTTAGGCAATTTATCGCTATCAGCTATTTTTTTACTTTCTGATTTAACTCTTCTTTCTAATTTCTTTAAATCTTCTGCTGGTTTTAAATTTTCTGGTTTTATTCCTCTTTTATTTAACATATTTCTTACACTTAAATTATTATCTACATGCTCATCAGTTATACTTTCTTCACCATACATATCTTTTTCAGTCACATTGTAATTCGTCATTTCTGTTGCTAGATTTTTTGCTGCAATAGTTAAAGTGGGTAAAAAATCTGCTAAAGGTCTATTTTCTTTTACTCCATATTTTGCTTTCATCTGCATTGTATTTAATCCACCAAATAATGCCGAATCTCCTTTTGAACGAATCCTTGCAAATCCTAAATCATCTACTCCTCTCTCATAAATATTTTTAGATAACTGCTTTTCAGATTCTTTTAGTTTTTCTCTTGCTTCTAATCGATTCATTAATTTTATTCTGTCCTCAATTATTTCTTGTTTTCTAGTTTGCACTGCAAAATATGTTTGTGCAAATGCAATTTCTTCTTTTTTAGAATCTCCATTTTGAGCTATTAAATAACAAGCATATCTCGTTAACATATAGTCTTGTATTGTTCTCTTTGCACCTTTTGCTAAATTTATCATTTTCGTGACCTCACGAAAATGATTTTCTACAGGTATACCAGCGTTTTCACAAGATTGCATTGCTTTTTTTATCGTTTCAATAAAATTTTCCCATCTTTTGTAACCCAATTGAGTCTGTAAATCTCTTGCATACCAAAATTCTATATTGTCTTTTTCTTCTGTATTGATAATAGAATCAAACTTTTCTTTTAATTCTAATAGTTTTGATTTTTCAAATTCCATAACTATCACTTCCTTGCAGTATTTACTTATAATAACATATTTGTATGATTTATTGTCTCATTTTTTAGTACATCGATTACAATTTTTATGATATTACTGTATGACATATTTTAAAACATTTGTTTGTGATTGTCAAGTGCTTTTTCTAATATTTATTTTTTCTTAATATGCGTTTTTTCTGACATCCAATGACTGGTCCTCGACTTATGGCATATTTGTGTCAAGTAAATATGTGGCCCTAAGCTTGAGTTATAGATGTTAAGAGGTCGCAAATTAAAATAAATTTTTCAATTTAATTATTTCCATTTTTGCTTTATATAAATTGTATTTTTTTCTAACCCTTCAAAATCATTCCATATCCTAAATTCGCATCAATTCTTTTAACAAACCCAAACTTTTCATAAAATTTTTCTTTATTTTTAGATGCTCCTAAATATACTCGTAGATTTGGATTTTCTTTCTTTAATTCATTTATTTTTTCCAATAATCTATTCATTATCATAGTACCAATTTTTTTAGATTGATATTCTGGTAAAACTATTATATCATGTATATACATAAAACATATACTATCTCCAATTAATCTTCCATAACCGATTATTTTATCTTTATCATAAATGCTTACTGAATAAAAAGTGTTATCTAATGCTCTTTTGGAAATATTTTCATCATATGCTCCCCAGCCAACTGCATTATATAGCAAATTAAATTCTTGTACATTTTTATTATTTTCTTTTACATTTAATTTCATGACTTTCACCTACAACTTACTATTTATTGCCTAGATATATACTGCAAGATTTATTTTTATCAATGTTTTTAAATCTTTAATTCTTTTTTTATTGATGTCTATAAAGAATTTTAAAAACTCTCTTGCTGTTAAAAACTCTGGAACATTTGGTGTTGATAAAACATATCCTATATCTTCAGCTTCCATTTTTCTTTTAATACCATTATCTTCGATATAGAATTCTCCTTCATTTATATCTATATCTTCATTTAAGCAATTAAAAAATGTGGTTTTTCCCGCTCCGTTTCTTCCAAGTAAACCATAAATTTTGCCTTTTTCAAATTCAAAATTGATATCTTTTAATACTTCTTTTTTCTCAAAACTTTTCTTCAAATTCTTTACAACTAGCTTCATATTAAACTTCTCCTTTTCATAATTACAGATTATCATTTATATATTTTAAAATAGGTTTAAGATTTTCATCAGAAACGTAGTTTGCTCCATCTTTAAATAATTTTATCATTTCTTGATTTTCTGCCTTATTTTCTTTTTCCATCATATTTCCAACTAATTGTATCACCTTTTTCTTTAATCCGGTTAATTTATTAAAGTTTAGCCCTCCTCTTAAATAAAATAATTCAACATTCAATTTATTTGCTTGTCTTAAACTTTCAATATAATTCTTCTCCGTTGGATATGCTCCTACCGCTCCTATACATTTAACATTATATTTCTTTACTTTACTTAATCCTTGTATTTTTGTAGCACATACCCATCCCAAAAATACAATTTCATCATTCTTTTTCAAATTTGATTTTGCTTCTTTTAAATCATAAGCTGGAACTTTTAGAACTTCACTTAACATTTCAGCATATTGTTTTGTATGCCCTGTATTACTTTTATACACGATTGATTTAATCATATTTTCCCCCTAATATATAAATTTATAAATATAATACTATAAAATATATAAATAATCTACTTTTAGTTTAAAAATTATAAAATGTTTTTAAATTTTTAATTTTTGACCAATACCTATATCTGATAAAAATTGAACATCTATACATATAGTACCTGTTCCATTATAAAATAATTCAAGTACATAAAATATCAAAATCATACTTTTAAAAATAATTTGCTGTTTTCCATAATATCTGATATAATCCATGTATTATGAAAAGTAAAGAGAGATATAATCATTTAAATACTTATTATAAAAATAAATTTGGCGAAAGAACTTTAAAAATCTGTATTGATGCTGGTTTTACATGTCCTAATCGTGATAATACTTTAAGTAACAAAGGCTGTATATTTTGTAGCGAAAAAGGGGCTGGAGAACTAATAAAATCTTCTAATTTAAATATAACTAAGCAAGTCCAGAACTTTTTAAATAGTTATAGAGGTAAACGCGCTAATAAATTTATTGCATACTTTCAAAATTTTACAAATACATATGACTCTGTTCTAAATCTGAAAGCTAAATATGATTCAGCTTTAATTGATGATAAAATTATTGGTTTGTCTGTTGCAACCAGACCTGATTGTATTAACGAAGATATAGCCAATTTACTTGCCTCATATTCTGATAAATATAATGTCTCTGTTGAACTTGGCTTGCAAACTTCAAATGACAGAATTGGAGATTTAATTAATCGTTGTTATTTAAGTAAACAATTTACAACCGCTGTTAATATTTTAAGAAAGCATAATATTGAAGTAATAGCTCATATAATGATTGGACTTCCTACTGAAACTTTTGAAGATATTAAAAATACTGTTAAATTTATAAATGCTCATGACGTTCAGGGAATTAAAATACATTCTACTTATATTGTTAAAAATACTGTTTTGGCCAATATGTATTATGATAATAAATATATTCCAATTACTTTAGACTATTATTTAGACAATTTAACCTATATTATAACTCATTTAAGACCAGATATTATAATTCATAGAATTTCTGGAGATGCACCAAAAGATTTGCTTGTAGCACCAGAATGGAACTTACATAAAAAATGGGTATTAAATGGTTTTGAAAAATTATTGAAAGAACAAGATTTATGGCAGGGAAAATTTTATAATGAATAATGTTCATTACTTTAATGTCTTATTGAACTTTGACTATCTTCCTTATAGAAAAATGCTTAGATTTTTGATACTATATTGTCATAGAGATATCTAGACTTACCTCCAAATTAAAAATGAGAACTAGTTCAATTAGAGAGCTAGTTTCTCATTTTTTTAATAATTATAGTCAATTTTTTTACATATCGATAAAATCTCTTTGCAGATATAAACTATTCTTCCTTATTTCTATATATTTTATATGCTATTTTATAAGATACAAAATACATAATAAACATAAGTACCACTAATATTATTAATCCAAATTTATTAATAAAATCACTTAGCATTTCTATATTTATATTAATATTAAACTTTGTTATCAAAAAGTATATTCCCGCTATAATTCCAATTATTATGAATACTGAAATAAACATTTGAATTCTTCCCTTTTCAGCACCCCATTTAAACATACTAGGAATTTGTATAGCTTGCAATAATGAAATGCAAAATATACCTCCTATTACAGTTGTACTTAAAATTTCATAGTCAAGATTTATTATATTTTCAGGTCTTAAATAATTCATGATATTCGCAACAATTATAGTTAATAATATTCCTAACAAGCCCCCTAATATTGTTGCTCCTATTGCTAAGATATATTTTTCTTTTACTATTTCTTTTCTATTTGTTGGCAGTGCTAAAATATATTTATTAGATTTTGAAATCTCATCATAGCTAAATGTAGAAAGAGAAATCATCCCAATTATTGCACAAATCACAGTTGGTGCAATAGTAATAGCATCTGTTCCTATTATTGCAATTCCACAAAACAAAATCGTTATAATCAATGATGTTTTATAACTTGATAAATTATATAAATCTTTTTTTAATAACCCCTTTATCATTATCAATCGTTGTAATTTTATATTTACTTCTTACCGCATTTTTATTACTTGTTAATACTTCATATTGATATTTTCCTTTATATGTGTTATATCTGTTATGTTTTTATTATAATAATTTATAATTATATGTCAATACTTTTTTTGAATTTCTTTAAATTACTAATGTATTTTAATCGAAAAAAAGCATAATAAAACGGTTAAATACTCGTCTTATTATGCTTTCTTCATTTCTTAAATTACTGATATGCTAATTGGTTTTTTTGAACTCAATAACCTATTTCATTAGTCTTAAATGAGAGCAAACTTAACATATAATCATCTATTTACATTTTTTATATATTCTATATTTAACATTGTATTTTCGCCTTGCATTCATCTTATTCTTCTCTAAGTTTTGCCCTACATTTTTTATCTAAAACTTTTAATATACTATTCATTTTTTCATTTATTTGCTCTGATGTCATAGTTGTTCCTTCATTAAGTATTTTTACTTTTAATGTAATCGATTTTTTACCTTCGGGGATTTGATTTCCTCTATACTCATCTACAAATTCAATTTCTTTAGCTTTTGCTTTGATATTTTCTTCAATTTGTTTCCATGTAATTTCTTCATCAACTATAATTGATAAATCTTTTTCTACTAATGGTAATTCTGGTAATCTTTCATATTCGTTAGTTCTTGAAGCATATGGAACAAATTTATCTGTATCAATTTCAAACATTGCAACATTAGTTCTCTTAATTTTAGTATCTGCCATTACTTTTACAGAAACTAATCCTAATGTTCCAATTACTTCATTAGCTTTAACTATATTTAAATACGCATTAACATCTGCCCAAGTAGGTCTATCTAGTTTTTCTAATTTAAGTTCTCCCATATGGCAGTATTCAGCCATATTTTCAATTACACCTTTTGCTTCATAGAATATTTCTTTTGCGTCTTTTCCAACTATACATCCAGTTAAATAATTTTTTTGAATTGGTAAGATTTCATCTTCTGAAGATGGTCTATAATCACCTTTTTCAAAAATTTCTTCATAATCAAATAATCTAAATTCATCATAATATCTTAAGTTTTTAGCAACTGCTTCTAACATTCCTGGTATTAAAGAACTTCTTAAATATGCTAAATCTGGTGCTGGTGGAGTAGCTAATTTTAAAGCTTTTTCCATATCTATTCCTGCAGATTTAATGTATTTTTCTTCAATCCATGGATATGTGAAAATTTCATAGAAACCACATCTATATGCTAAATATTCTTTAATTCTTCTTTCAAGTAAAACATCATTTTGTTTTATAGAATGGTCAAATGTTATATTAATTGGTTTTGCTTCAAAACTATCAAAGCTTAATATTCTTGCAATATCTCCCATTACATCATCTTTGATTGTTACATCACCAGTTGATCTCCATGTTGGAACTATTACATCATATTCTCCATTATTTAATGATATTTCATATCCAAGAGCTGTTAAAATTTGTTCAATTTTTTCTTGTGGTATTTTCTTTCCTAATCTTGTATCTAAGAATTCTTCACTTACTTTTATTTCATTCTTTTTAGTTTC
>CALXJV010000072.1 GCA_944388715.1 uncultured Clostridia bacterium | reverse complement strand
GATATGATTGGAACGTAGAACTGTTGATTACCAACAGCTCTACGCCATAGAAAAAATATTTCATTTCTTTATCCTGCGTCCCTAACGTTCCACTCTTGCATTTTTTCTATTTTCTGGTATAATTATATTGTCGAATTTTTAACAAAATTAGAAGGGGGCAAATAAAATGAGTCAAAAATATGAACTTACATATCCTCAAAAATCTATATGGATTACAGAACAGTTCTACAATGGAACTTCTATAAACCATATATGTGGAACTGCAAGTTTTCATATCAAGCTAGATTTCAAAATACTAGAAGATGCAATTAAAAAAGTTGTATGCAAACACCAAAATTTCAGTTTAAAAATTAGTTTAGAAGATGACAATCCTAAACAGTATTTAGACAAAATTAGTAATTTAGAAATTAAGCTTACAGATGTAAAAACTAAAGATGATTTAGATAAATTAACTAAGGATATAGTTGAAATACCTTTTCAATTGCAGGATTCATATCTATTTCGTTTTAATATGTTTCGTTTTCCTGATAATACTGGTGGATATGTATTAGATATACATCATCTTATTGCTGATGCATACACACTAGGTCATGTTTCATCAGAGATAGTTAATACTTATTTGGATTTAGTAAATAACAAAAATATTGATGCGGATTTAGGCATTGTTGACTCATATACTGATTTTGTAGAATCTGAACAAAGTTATATTAATAGTGATAAATTTAAGAGAGATGAGGCTTACTGGAATGAAAAGTTTGATACAATACCTTCTGTTGCTTCTATTCCAACTAATTCATCTAATAATCATTCAACGTCATGTGTTGCCAAAAGGGAAGAATTTATGCTTTCTAAAGATATTCTTTCTGAAATTAAAGATTTTTGTGCTAAAAATCGTATTTCTTTATTTAATTTCTTTATGGCAATTTATTCAATATACATAGGAAAAGTTTCTAATTTAAATGATTTTGTAATAGGAACTCCTATTTTAAATAGAACAAATTTTAAGGAAAAATCTTGTTTTGGTATGTTTATTAGTACTGTACCTTTTAGAGTGAATTTATGCTCTTCAAATACTTTCACAGAATTTGTGAGAACAGTATGTACAGACTCTTTAGGCATGTTGAAACACCAAAAGTATCCTTATCAACTTTTATTAGAAAATCTTAGAAAAACTAATCCCACAATACCTAATTTATATAATATATTAATTTCATATCAAATAACAAATGCTAAAGAGATTGCAGATGATATTTCATATGCTTCAAAGTGGAATTTTAATGGAAATTGTGCTGATGAAATAAATATTCATTTATTTGATCTTAATGATAGTGGAATTTTAAATATTGCTTATGATTACCAAACTCAAATTTATTCTTTGGATGATATTGAGCAGATTCATTCTAGAATAATACATATTATTCATCAAGTACTTAAAAATCCAAATATTTGTCTAAATAATATTTCTATTGTTACTGATGAAGAAAGAAATCAATTATTATATGATTTTAATAAAACAGATTTGGATTATAAAAAAGATAAATACATTATTCAATATTTTGAAGATATTGTTGAAAAAAAGCCAAATTATCCTGCTTTAATATTTAGACATTCGCGTTTTACTTATAGACAACTTAATGAAAAGGCTAATAGTTTGGCATATGAATTACGTAAAAGGGGATTGAAAAATAATGATATTGTTGGAATTTTAGTACCTCGTTCTTTTGAAATGATGATTGCAATTTTAGCAGTGTTAAAATCTGGTGCTAGTTATATTCCAATTGACCCTGATTATCCTACTGATAGAATAAATTACATGCTTGATAATAGTAAAACTTCTTTATTATTATCAATACCAGAGCTTATCCAAAAAGGAAATTATTCTGTCGATTATATAGATATATCTCTAAATAACACTTCTATTTATGATGCACATAAACAAAATATTGAAAATATATCTAATCCAAAAGATTTGTCTTATATCATTTACACATCGGGTTCAACAGGTAATCCTAAAGGAGTAATGCTTAATCAACAAAATTTGATGAACTTTTATAATGCAATGATAAATTCTGCTGAATATTTAACTGATAATAAACATCATAAAGTTTTATCTATAACAACAGTATCTTTTGATATATTTTTATTTGAGACACTTATATCATTAACTTGTGGTTTAACTTTATATATTACTGATTACTATGAACAAAAAATAACTACAAAATTGGAAAGACTTGTGAAAGAAAATGAAATTGATGTAATGCAGACTACGCCTTCTATTATGCGTTTTCATTTAGATAACCTAAATGATATATCTTCATTCTCATCATTAAAATATATTACTTTGGCAGGTGAGCCTTTACCTAAGGCATTAATAACTGACATAAAAAATCATTATCATGGATGTACTATATATAATGGTTATGGTCCTTCTGAAACAACTATTTTCTCTACATATACAGATGTAACAAATTTGGAGCAAATTACAATTGGTAGACCTATTGCCAATACACAAATTTATATTTTAGGAGAAAATTTATCTGTTTTACCTAAATATACTTTAGGAGAAATCTATATTTCAGGTGATGGTGTTGGAAATGGATATCTTCATCGTGAAGATTTAACAAAAGAGCGTTTTATAGAAAATCCATTTATCCCAAATACTATTATGTATCGCACTGGTGATTTAGGATATTGGAAAGATGATGGTACGATTCAATGTAAAGGAAGAGCTGACAATCAAATTAAATTACATGGTTTGCGTATAGAATTAGGAGAAATAGAAGAAAAGATAAATTCATTTACAGATGATAACTTACTGCGTTCAGCAGTTATTGTAAAAAATAAAAATGGTGTATCATCATTAAATGCATTTATGACATATCCATATAAATTAGATATTGAAGGATTAAAGCAATATTTATTGAAAAATTTACCTAGTTATATGCTTCCTTCTACATATACATTAATTGATGAATTTCCTTTTACACCAAATGGAAAAATTGATAGAAAAGCTTTACAGAATTACGAGATTTGTACAATAGCTGTTTTACCAGATATTGCTTTACCAAGAAATGATACAGAAAAACTTTTAGTTGATACAATTTCTAAAAAATTGAATACTAATTCTTTTGGAATAGATAGTAATATTTTTGACTATGGAGCAGATTCTCTTACAATTATAAATATTCTTACAGAATTATTTAAATATAACTTAAATTTAAAAGTATATGACATATATCAACATCCTACTGTACGTGAATTATATGATAATTTGCTTAGCAAAAATGATTCCAAAAAAGATTTAGATACTTCACATTATGAAGAATTAAATAAATTAGTAAAAAGTTTTTCTACTACTGTTAATCCACAAAAAAATGATAAAAAGTTGTCTATTTTGTTAACAGGATGTACAGGATTTTTTGGAGTACATATTTTAATTGAATTAATAAAAAACAATGATTCTATTGAAAAAATTTATTGTTTAATACGAAATAAAAATAATATTGATATGTTAGAACGATTCTGGAATAAAATACATTTTTATTTTGGAACTACCTATGATTCTTTAATTAGAAAATATGTAACACCAGTACATGGAGATGTAACTAGTGAAAATCTTGGACTTAATAAAGAAGACTATCTAGAATTAGTAAATAACGTAAATACTGTAATTCACACAGCTGCAAATGTTAAACATTATGGAAAATATTCAGATTTTGAATTAATAAATATTACAGGAACAAAACATATAATTGATTTTTGTAGTAAATGTAATGCTAAACTTTATCATATTTCTACAATGACTGTATCAGGAAATTATTTGCTTGAACAAGAAAATAGTGGTAAAATATTTGATGAAACCAGTTTTTATAAAAATCAAAATTTTGATGATAATGTATATGCCAAAAGTAAGCTAATGGCAGAAATGAATATATTAGATGCTGTAAAAAATGGATTAAATGGTACAATTCTTAGGGTTGGAGATTTAACAGGACGCTATGCTGATGGTGTTTTCCAAGAAAATATCCAAGAAAATTCTATTTATCTTAGATTAAAATCTATTATAGAAATAGGACGTATTCCTGAATCTATAAAAGACAATTGGTTAGAATTTACACCTGTTGATTATGCAGCAAGGGCGGTTTGTGATATTGTACATTGTAATAATTCTAGTAAAAGAATTTTCCATATATATAATCCTAATATGCTTAAAACATATAAATTAATTGAATATGTAAATAAATTAGATTGTCCTATAAAAATAATTGATACAAATGATTTTAATAAGATTATTAAAGATTTTTCAGCAAGTAGAACTGATAAATTTAAAGTATCTGGATTAATTAATGATTTTACAAAAGATAATGATTTGGTATATAATCATACTATACCTCAATTTAATGAAATTACAGTAAATTATTTGAAAAATTTAAATTTTAATTGGCCAGATATTGATTTTAATTATATTAAAAATATATTAGAATATATGAGAAAGGTAAAATTCATTTAAGTAAAACTTAGGGGCGCTTCCAATGTCATTAAATTAATGACATTGGAGACAATCCAACATTAATATAATACAAATGAAAAATGAAAGGACGAGATTAAAGATGAAACATGTTTTTAAAAATATGAAAATTTCAACTAAAATGACTCTTAGTTTTTGTTCACTACTTATTGCTATTTGTGCAGTATTTTATTTTATTTTACCAAACTTATTGAATTATCCACCAGATACTATTAATACACAATTTGATAAAGAAGTATCTATTTTATATTATTGTTTTCAATTTTTAATAGCTGTCTTTTTTATATTAACAATATTTATTATATATTTTAAAATAAAGCTAAGAAAAATTGATAAATGGGAAGAGGATAAGCCTACTGATAAGAAAACTATTTTGGACATAAGGAAACTTTGTCTTTCTTTCCCATATAAATTATATATAATATTAGAGATTTTTCCAGTTGTGATTGTTAGTTTAGTATTAGAATTTACAGGAAGTCATCCTCTTGTACTTATATTTAAAATAGGAATATTGGTATTTAGTTTTTCTACACTACTTAGTTCATTCTTCTTAATAGTATCTAAAAATATCCTATATCCTGTTTTAAAAGAAACATCTGATTTATTATCTATTAGAGAACAAAAACATACAATGGGTCTAACTGCAAGACTGATATTTCAGATATTTCCTAGTATTTTAGTCACTGCTTTAGTAATTTGCTTAATAGGTTATTCGCGATTAACAGTGGAAAAAGGAAATTTCTTAACTACATATTATAAAAAGGTATTGACAGATGCTCATTTAGAAGAAAATATGACTGAAGATCCTTTAGAATATGTTAAAAATAATTTGACTTCTAGCTATATTTCTTCATCTGATTTTCTTTTTGTAGAGTATCCAGATGGAAGTATACGTACTACAAATGATACTGAATTAAGTCATTTTTTTGTAAAATATATGCATGAATTATCTCCTTCACATGGTAACAGGGTTTATGAAGCATATACTATAGATGCACAAGGTGTAATTGAAACTTTTAACTATAATGGTCAAAATTATACAGTTGGATTTTACTATGAAATAGTATCTCCTAGCTTAATATACTATTTCCTATTATCATCAGGATTATTGTTTTTATTTAATTTAGTAATTTTATTTTATATTACTAAATCAATAACTTCTGATATACAAAAAGTTACAGATGGACTTAATCAAATAATAAAAAGTGGAGAAAATATAAATTATACACGACTTCCAGTTACATCAGATGATGAATTAGGTGACTTGGTAATTTCATTTAATAACATCCAGGATTTAACTAAATCTAATATTGAACAATTACATAATAGTCAAGAAACTTTGATGGAAAGTGAACGTCTGGCTTCACTAGGACAGTTGATTGGCGGAATAGCTCATAATTTAAAAACACCAATCATGTCAACATCTGGAGCTTTAGAAGGATTATCAGCTTTAATTAAGGAATATGATGAATCAATTGATGATAAAGAGGTTACATCACAAGATCATCATGAGATAGCAAGAGATATGTCTGAATGGGTTTCTAAAATTAAGGATTATACTGAATATATGTCAGATATTATAACTGCTGTTAAAGGTCAGGCTGTAACTTTATCTGAAACTGAATCTGTACATTTTACACTTGATGAATTGGTAAAAAGGGTTAATATCTTGATGAAACATGAACTTAAAAATGCTCTTATCTATTTGAATATTTCTATGAAGACAGATGAGCATACATCAATAAATGGAGATATTAATAGTTTGGTACAGGTTATAAATAATATGATTTCTAATGCAATTCAAGCTTATAATGGTAAAACTAATAAGAATATTGAATTGATATTGGAAACTAAGGATAATAATGTTTTAATACATGTAAAGGATTATGCTTGTGGTATGCCTCAAAAGGTTAAGGATAAGTTGTTTAAAGAAATGATAACTACTAAAGGTAAAAATGGTACAGGGCTTGGCTTATATATGTCTTATTCAACGATAAAGGCTCATTTTAATGGGGATATAACGTTTGTATCAGAAGAAGGAAAAGGAACAACTTTCACAATTATAATACCTATATAGATTTTCTAGATATCTTATATTTTATATTAATCCTAAGACTAATAATGTCTTAGGATATTTTATTCTGGATTATAACAAACTGTAATGTTTCAAAGTTGCTAGATAATGGTTAATTTAAATTAAATATATAGAATCATTGTAATTATAATATTTTCATTAAATTGCTCGGCTCAATACGAAAGATAAGAAAATCTAAAATAATTTTATGGCACCCTTTCACTTAGCCCTCGCTTTGCTCGGCGCGAACATTTTCCATAAAATTATTTAAGATTTTCTAATCATTCTCCAATCACATTCGCAATTAATTCAAATATTATAATTACAATAATTCTATTGCATATTATTTTCTAAACTATTATCTTATAATATTTCAAAATCAAATTTTGACAAAAAGCTTGCTTTTTATTTCTTTTATTACTATAATAAGGGAGGAAACTTTACTGTTGATAGGGGGGAATTATCATGAGAAAGCATTTACAAGGTGCAGATAATTTGGAAAACCACACTTATAGAATTATAGCAGTAGATGATGAAGAAGGTATCATTGACTCTTTATCTATATTTCTAAAACGTACTGGGTATGATTTTACCGGAGTAACAGATCCTCAAGAAGCAATCAGGTTAGTCAAAGAAGAACATTTTGATTTGATGGTTCTAGACTTTATCATGACTCCTATTCATGGTGACCAAGTTGTTGAGGAAATTAGAAAATTTAATAAAGATTTATATATTTTATTGCTAACTGGACATAAGGATTTGGCCCCTCCACTAGAAACAATTAGAAGATTAGATATTCAAGGCTATTGTGAAAAAAGTGATAAATTTGACCAATTACTTTTATTAATCGAGTCTGGAATAAAATCTATAAAACAAATGAATGATATAAAAGAAATAAATGAAAAATTGTCTGATACTTATGAAAGATTAGAACAGGCATATTTAGAATCTATAAAAACATTGAGGTATACAATTGAAGCAAAAGATATGTATACTAGAGGTCATTCTGATAGAGTTTCAGCTTACTCAGTACTAATTGGGAAGAAGTTAGGATTATCTGATGAAGATTTACATACTCTAAATATTGGGGGCTTGTTCCATGATATTGGTAAAATTGGTGTGCCTGATAGTATTTTGTTAAAAGATTCTAAATTAACTGATGAAGAATATTCTCAAATAAAACAACATCCTAATATTGGTGTTCATATATTGTCAAATGCTACTATTTTTAATGATATTTTGCCTATTGTAGAACATCATCATGAAAAATATGATGGTACCGGTTATCCTGGTAAACTTGCTGGAAATGATATTCCTTATTTGGCTAGGATAACAGCAGTGGCTGATAGCTTTGATGCAATGGCTTCTAGAAGGGCTTATCGTAATTCTTTGAGCTTGGATCAAATTATTTCTGAGTTTGAAAGATGTAAAGGTACACAGTTTGACCCTGAATTAGCTGATTTGTTTTTGGATATTTTAAGAAATCATTATGATGAAATAAGAGAAATTCAAGAAAAGTATAAGGCATAGTTTTGTCCAATTGGGGACGTTTCTGTTTTGGACATTTTTATAAAAAATGTCCAAAACAGAAACGTCCCCAATTGGACAAAACAGAAATTAAAACACTTCCATTTTTACTTCTTTACCCTTAAAAGCATATACCATTTTTGTTATATTTTTAAATCCTCTCTCTTTTAAATTTTGTTCATACTGTTTTTCTTCTATTTGTTTTTTTGCATTTTCTATTGTTTCTTCTATCGTTTTTTC